>JAQUUB010000042.1:0-33710 GCA_028694115.1 Lachnospiraceae bacterium | reverse complement strand
TACTTTCCTTTCATAGGACCGCTGCCCTATCCACGAAAACTAAAATAGGATACTGCATAATGAGCAATACCAAATACAAAAATAATCGCTGATGCGATATAGTTATGCAACCACAACGATGCGAATAGGTAATAGCATACCGGAAAAACTGCTAAAGGAATCGGAATAAACAGAAAACTCTTTGACATAAGACTTACATCCATTCCTCCCATAAAGTATCTAATCCATACAATATAATATAAAATCAAGAAACCAAGAGAAAGATATAGGAATGGACTTTTCCATTCTACTTTCTGGTTGCTAAGCAAAAAACAAATTGCAATTGCAAAAAGAACTCTAGTTACCTGTTCTACTATTTCGACCCACTTATATGGGCATGCACTTCCTTGTACATCACCATTTCTTTGAACTATGAAATAGACAATATTAATCAACATTGGCAAAACGAATACCATTGCACCCATCCATGAAAACTCTAATTTAACATTCATTGAGATAATTTCTCCTTATTTTCAAAATATTTCTTAACATATTCGCACCACTCAATAGAGGCCTCATATATTTTCACTCCAAAAAGTGCTGTTAACATATAGTATTCATGTGCAGCTTCTGCATTATTTTCCTTTAGTATATCTACGGAAGCATTTAATTTTGGAAGTATTTGAGACATCCGATCTTCAAAATCATGGATATGTTTTAATGTATCTTCTTCCCCTATTTCACTTCCGAAAAATAGTTTAAGCAATGTCTCATATTTTAACTCATCTTTTATAACAGGTTTTCTAAGCCATTGCTTCAATCGTTCCCGACCACTTTCTGTGATCGAGTAGATGATTTTATCTCTACCATGATGCGTTGTCTCATCACTAATGATTCTTCCACATTCGCAAAGTCTTTGTAGCGTTGGATAAATACTACCATAACTACCTGACCAAAATAAGCTCATGGTGGTATCCATTCTTTTTTTCATTTCATATCCGGTTAACGATTCGTGACTTAACAATCCCAAAATTACAAACTCCATTTTATTTTCATTGGCCATGTACCTATTCCTCCTAAATATCTATATTTTTCTTATTAATATATCAACTTGATATATTATATTCCTATCTTTTATCTATTGTCAATTGATTTTCATAATTTAGATTTGTATTTTACATTATGATACTAAAACAGACTACCTTAAGTTGATTATATTCAACCTAAGGTAGTCTGCTCATTTTAATCTCTATTTTTAGTTTATAAATTTTCTTTTATTTGTTTATAGATACCTTCTGCATCGATCTGATACTTTTTAACTAATTGATCAGCTGGTCCAGATTCTCCAAACACATCCTGCATTCCGATTTTCTGAACTGAGATAGGGTGTTTTGCACAGACACAATCACAAACCGCACTACCTAATCCACCAATTACAGAATGTTCCTCAACTGTTACAATTTTTCCAGTTTCTTTTGCAGCTTTTAAAACTAATTCTTCATCTAGAGGTTTTACTGTATGAATATTAATCACACGAGCTTCCACTCCATCTGCCGCAAGCATTTTAGCTGCTTCGAGTGCCTCTGATACACAGATACCATTTGTTATGATCGTAAGATCTTTACCATCTTTTAAGGTAACTCCTTTTCCCATTTCAAATTTATAATCTGGAGTATCATTGATTACTGGTACAGCAGAACGTCCAAAACGAATGTAAACTGGACCATTATAATCAAGTGCTGCCTTCACTGCTGCTTTTGCTTCTACATCATCAGAAGGTACCATTACTACCATTCCTGGAATCGTTCTCATTAAAGCTACATCTTCATTACACTGATGAGACGCTCCGTCTTCACCAACAGTAATTCCTGCATGGGTAGCACCAATTTTTACATTTAAGTGAGGATATCCAATCGAGTTTCTCACCTGTTCAAAATTACGTCCTGCTGCAAACATTGCAAAAGAACTGATAAAAGGAATTTTGCCTGTTGTAGCAAGACCAGCTGCGATACCAGTCATGTTACATTCTGCAATTCCACAATCAATATGTCTATCTGGAAATGCCTTTTTGAAAATTCCGGTTTTTGTTGCTGCAGCTAAATCGGCATCGAGTACTACCATGTTAGGATAATCTTCACCATACATAGCTAACGCATTACCATAGCTTTCTCTGGTTGCAATCTTTTTTACATCACCCATTATTTTGTACCTCCAAATTCTGCATCAATCTTTGCCAAATCTTCCATTGCCACTGCATATTGTTCATCATTAGGAGCAGTACCATGCCAAGATGCCTGATTTTCCATAAAGGAAACTCCTTTACCTTTTGTACTTTTTGCAATAATAGCAGTTGGCTGACCCTTTGTAGCTCTTGCTTCATCAAAAGCAGCTTTCAGAGCATCAAAGTCATGTGCATCCACATTGATTACATGGAAATTAAAGGCTTCGAATTTTTTATCAATTGGATAAGGAGAACAAACATCATCAATTTTACCATCAATTTGTAATCCATTGTTATCAACGATTGCAACTAAATTATCAAGCTTTCTATGTCCGGCAAACATTGCTGCTTCCCAGATTTGTCCTTCCTGAATCTCACCATCACCTAATAAAGAATAGGTTCTATAAGATTTTCCATCCATCTTTGCAGAAAGAGCCATTCCTACTGCTGCAGATAGACCTTGTCCTAAGGAGCCACTACTCATGTCAACACCTGGAATATGTTTCATATCTGGATGTCCTTGTAAGTAAGAGCCAAGATGACGAAGCGTTTTTAAATCTTCCACTGGGAAAAATCCTCTATTTGCCAAAGTTGAATAAAGTCCAGGAGCAACGTGTCCTTTTGATAACACAAATCGATCTCTGTCTTCCATCTTAGGATTCTTGGGATCAATATTCATTTCTTCAAAATACAAATACGTAAAAATATCTGCTGCTGATAACGATCCACCTGGATGTCCTGCTTTTGCGCTGTGAACTGAAGTTACAATGCCTTTTCGGATTTCATTGGCTGTTTTCTGAAGTTTCAGTTTATCCATAATTCCTTCCTATCTGTGCGTTGCGTTGCGCACTATCTTTGTTTTTTATTTTCTTTCAATACTATAATACATAAATATAGATTCGTCAATGTGCACGTGCACATAATTATTCTTGTCCGTAATATGCATTTGCACCATGCTTGCGATAGTAATGTTTATCTTGTAATTCCTGAGGTGCTGGCTCTACATCTTTGTTAATCATTTCACATCTCGCTGCCATTTTTGCTACTTCTTCTAATACGACTGCATTATGAACTGCTTCGTGACCATCTTTTCCCCATGAAAAAGGTCCATGATTCTTACATAAAACGGCTGGAACTGCCATGAAATCTTTTTCTTTGAAATACTCTGTGATTAAAAGCCCAGTATTTTTTTCATATGCACCTTCTATTTCTTCTTTCGTTAAGCATCTTACACATGGAATCTCTCCATACATATAATCTGCATGTGTGGTTCCATAGCAGGGGATTCCTCTTCCTGCCTGAGCCCAACTGGTTGCCCAATTGGAATGTGTATGCACAATACCACCGATTTCTTTACATGCTTTGTAAAGTTCTATATGTGTAGCGGTATCGGAAGAAGGATGATACTTTCCTTCTATTCTATTGCCTTCCAGATCCATAATTACCATATCATCTGGTGTCAATTGATCATATTCTACTCCACTTGGCTTAATTGCAAAGTATCCTGTTTCTCTATCTATTTCACTTACGTTTCCCCAAGTGAAAGTTACCAGACCATATTTGGGAAGAAGCATATTCGCTTCATATACTCTTTTTTTAAGTTCTTCTAACATATTTACTCCAATCTATTTTATACAATCAATTGCTGCTCTCTCAATTGGTAATCCCTTGGTATAGTTTTTCATAAAACGTTCAAATCCTTCTACATCTCTTGGATCTGGATCTACTTTTGTACCAATCTGTCCTGAAAATACCTTTTGTGTTAGATATTGATCTAGCGTTTCATTTGCATCTTTATTTAACATGTAGGAAGCAAGCAGTGCCATACCCCAGGCTCCACCTTCCCCTGCTGTTTCCATTACAGAAACAGGAGCATTCATTGCACCAGCTAAAATCTTTTGTCCTACTCCCTTTGTTTTAAAGAGTCCACCATGACCTAATAACTGGTCTACCTGAACTTTTTCTTCTTTTAACAGAATATCCATTCCTGTTTTTAATGCACCTAATGATGTGAAAAGATGAACTCTCATAAAGTTTGCAAGATTAAACTTACTCTCAGGTGTACGAATAAACAAAGGACGACCTTCTTCAAATCCTGTGATATGCTCTCCTGAAAAATAATTATATGCTAATAATCCGCCGCAATCTGCATCGCCTTCCATTGCTTTGTTGTATAGGGTGCCAAAAAGCTTGTTCATATCTACTTCTATTCCAAAGCTTTCGGAGAATTCTTTAAATAACTGAACCCATGCATTTAAGTCTGAAGTACAGTTATTACAATGAACCATACCTACTAAATTACCTGTTGGCGTTGTTACAAGATCGATTTCTTCGTAAGCTTTTGTTAAATCCTTTTCTAATACAACCATAGCAAATACGGAGGTACCGGCAGAAACATTTCCTGTACGCTTTGCAACACTATTTGTTGCAACCATTCCTGTTCCCGCATCTCCTTCTGGAGGACACAAAGGAATTCCAGCTTCCAGATTACCTGTAATGTCTAAAAGTTTTGCGCCTTCTTCTGTTAATACACCAGCTTTTTCACCTGCTACTAAAACTTTAGGAAGAATATCCTTAAGTCTCCAGCCAAAATTCTTTGATGCTACTAACTGATCAAATTTATCAATCATAGAAGCATTAAAATCTTTTGTATGAATGTCAATTGGGAACATTCCAGATGCTTCTCCAACACCAAGAACCTTTTCTCCTGTTAATTTCCAATGAATATATCCAGCTAATGTAGTCTGGAATGATACATCACCAACATGGTTTTCTCCATTCAAGATTGCCTGATAAAGATGCGCAATACTCCATCTTTGAGGAATATGATAATTAAATTCCTCCGTTAATTTCAGAGAAGCTTCTTCTGTAATAGTGTTACGCCAGGTACGGAATGGTACAAGTAATTCACCGTTCTTATCAAATGCCATATATCCATGCATCATTGCACTAAAACCGATTGCACCCAGTTTTTGAATTGTCACTCCATACTTCTGTTTTACATCTTCTGCCATACTTTGATAGCTAACCTGTAAGCCCTTCCAAACATTATCAAGGCTATAAGTCCAAATGTTATCTACATATTGATTTTCCCAGTCAAAGCTCCCAGATGCAATTGGTATATTATCTTCACCCACAAGAACTGCTTTGATTCTAGTTGAACCAAATTCAATTCCTAATACGGTTTTTCCACTGATAATACTATTTTTTGTATTTTCTATACTTACACCCATTAATAGATCCTCCTATTCCTTAATTAGCGAAATGATACTGCATTCCATCTTAATTCATTTTTAAAGTTTCTAATCGTTGTATCTTTATCGATGATAACGCTTTCTATTCCCATTGCAGCGGCCCAATCAACCATCTGATCTACACTTAAATCATAGGAGAATGCAGTATGATGTGCTCCACCTGCTAAAATCCATGCTTCTGCGCCAACAGCTAAGTCTGGTTGAGGTGTCCAGAATGCAGTCGCTACTGGAAGTTTTGGCATAGGTTTTTCAACTTTTTTGCAGTCTACTGCATTAATGATAAGACGGAATCGATTTCCAAGATCAACCAATGAAGTTGCAACGGCAGGACCTGTCTTAGATGTGAAAACAAGACGTGCTGGATCTTCGCGATTACCCATGGATAGTGGACAAACTTTTACACCAATTTTTCCATCTGCTACAGTAGGACAAACTTCTAACATATGAGCCTGTAAAATTCCTTCTTTTCCTGGTACAAAATTGTATGTGTAATCTTCCATAAAAGAAGTTCCTTTTGCATCTTTTACACCAGCTGCCATAATTTTCATTAAACGAACCATGGCTGCGGTCTTCCAGTCACCTTCTCCACCAAATCCATATCCTTTTTCCATCAATCTTTGAATTGCTAAGCCTGGTAATTGTTGTAGAGAACCTAAATCTCCAAAATGAGTAACAATTGCCTGATAATTCTTCTCTTCTAAGAATTTCTCAAATCCAATTTCAATGCCTGCCTGAACTGCTACATGTTTTTTAAATTCTTCTGCGTCTCTACCTTCATATATCATCTCATATTTTGAGTAATATTCATCTACTAGAGCATTTACGTCGCCTTCTTTAACATCTTTTACATATTCTGCAATTTCATTTACTGGATATGCATCAATTTCCCATCCAAATTTAATTTGAGCTTCAACCTTATCCCCATCTGTTACAGCAACATTTCTCATATTATCTGCAACACGGCAAACACGAATATGTGAGGATTCCATTACACCAACTGCAGTTCTCATCCAAGAAGCGATATTCTCTTGTACTGCTTTATTGTCCCAATGTCCTACTACGATTTTTCTTTCAATTCCCATACGGCTAACGATATGACCATATTCTCTATCACCATGAGCAGACTGATTCTCATTCATAAAATTCATATCTATTGTATCGTAAGGAATCTCCTGGTTAAATTGAGTGTGGAAATGGCATAAAGGTTTTCTATATTCCTGTAAACCCAAAATCCATGATTTTGCTGGTGAAAATGTATGCATCCAAGTAATAACACCTGCACATTCTTCATCAGAATTTGCTTCGTTAAAAGTTTTCCTTATTAATTCATTTGTAATTAATGTTGGTTTCCAAATAACTTCAAAAGGTAATACCTTTGATTGATTCAAATTTTCAACTATAATCCTTGAATGCTCCGCAACCTTTGCTAAACATTCATCTCCATATAGATCCTGTGAACCTGTACAAAACCAAAACTTATAATTCTTTCCTGTTTTCATCGCATCCTCCATTTTCTCCTGGTCTTTTCCATGGGAGTGTCTTATTTTATTATGTTGTATGTGTGTACATGTAGTAAACAACTCATACCTATAATTCTATCACTTGTACATACATATTTGCAAGTTGTATTGTTTAATTATTTCGTGTTTTTTGTGTGAAAAATAGCATTATACCGCTGCAAGCGGCACAAATAATTAGGGAGAAGAAGGCGCTTGCGACTTCTTCAAGTGTGAAACATAGTATTTCTTAGAAGCGGTTATTTCGCTTCTTTAGAAGTACTTTTCACATTTTGCTCCTTAGAATCACTTCTCACACTTCATATCGGAATCTGCCATATCTTTTTCGTCTGAGCTCTCTTCGTTTGATAAATCTGCTTTTCCACCTATATATACTCCAGTTAGTAAATTTTTTACAGAAAAAAAGAGCAAAAAAATGCCTATAGCAGCAAAAAGCAGGGTAAAAATGAGAAAAAACAATTTATCTTTTCCCTGTCGATTTACAATGCTATCCACTAAACCATAGGCAGTATATACAAGGTACCCTCCCACAAATATTCTCAAAAACAGAGAAAGTTTTGGGACGAGGACCTTTGGTTTCCTATTCTCCATTAATACACCTCACGCTATTCCTTTCCTTGATTTCACAATCAAATTCATAATTACCGTTAAAATCCAGATTATTAATCATCCCTATCAAATTATTAACAGCCATTATTCCTATTTCTTCAATAGGATTTGCTACAGATGTTATTTTAATATCACTTATTGTTGCCAAATCAGAATCATCAATACCTGCAATGGAAATATCTTTTGGAACATTAATATGTTGTTTTTTCAACATTTCAACAACCGAAAAAGCTACTTCATCGTTATAACACAAAAATGCAGTACAATCCTTCATGCTCTTTATAATACGATCCTTTGAAGTTTCTAAATGTCTAAAATCCTTCGTATCAAACCAAACAACCCTTTCATCTTCCGTCTCAAGATTTGCCTGATTCATAGCTTCCATATATCCACTATATCTTAAGTGTCCCTGACCATCATCTAGTTTAAAGATACCACCTATTTTTTTGTGTCCTTGATTAATTAAATATTCAACCATTTTCTTTGCTGCCATTTTATCATTTAAAGATACATGAGGCGCCTTTAACTCACGATAATAACTATTCACAAACAATATAGGTACTCTTCTTTTCATTACTTCTTTAAAAAGACCTAAATTTGGATTAGGAAGTCCACTCTTTGTAGCCTCCATAATAATACCAGCTATATCATCTTGTTTTAGTAATGATTTTAATATCTCTCTTTCTCTTTCTACCTGATTGTTAGTAAACGCAATCTGAACAGAATATCCTCTTTCAAATAATTGCTTTTCCACTTGCTGGATCATTCTAGGAAAAATATATCCGTCAACGTACGTTGTGATTACAGCAATACGATTACGATTTCCTGTTGCTCTTCCATCGCAGACATAGGTTCCGCTTCCCTGAACTCTTTTCACAAGTCCCTCATTTTCAAGCACAGAAATAGCATGTCTCACCGTTTGTCTGCTAAGTGAAAACAATGCGCTGAGTTCATTCTCTGAATTTAACTTATCACCAGACTTCAGTTCCCCATATTCTATTTTTTCTTTTACCCACGCTACTAACTCAAGGTATTTCGGAGCCTTCTTATCCATATTCATATGTAGGGCTGCCGATAAGCAGCCCCATCCCCCGTATCTATTATTTATTTAAATACTTAACCCTTTTTTCTCTTAGACATTAAGTCAACCGTAACAGCTCCTAAAAGTACAGCACCTTTTACAATCTTCTGAATATCTGTTGACCATCCATACAGGGACATACCATTATTTAATACACCCATGATAAATGCACCAACAACCGCTCCTATAATTGTACCAACACCACCAGCTGTAGCTGCTCCACCGATATAACAGGAAGCAATCGCATCCATTTCAAAACCATCACCTGCTTTTGGAATAGAAGAACCATTACGTGCACAAAGTACAATACCTGCCAATGCACTTAAAATACCCATATTTGTGTATACCCAGAAGAATACCTTTTCTGTATTAATACCAGATAATTTTGCAGCTTTTGCATTTCCACCTAACGCATAAATCTGACGTCCAGCTACTGTCTTGCTTGTAATAAAATGGTAGATTGCCACTAAAACACCCATGATTACAAATACGAAAGGAATTCCATTGTATTCAGCTAATTTCAAGAATATAAACCATACAATAAAAATAATGACTGCTGCTTTTAACACCATTTGCCATACTGGATTAATTGCAAATCCGTATTTTTTCTTTGTACTGATACTCTTTATTTCACCTAGAATAATTGCAACTGTTGCTACAATTGCCACGATAATACAAATCAAATCTAACTGCTTTCCACCAAAAGCTATTTTCATGGTTGGAAGAAATCCTGCTCCAATATACGTATAGTTTGTTGGAAGAGGTCCTTTTGTCTGTGCTTGTAATAGAGTATAAGTAAGTCCACGTCCCATTAACATGGTAGCAAGTGTTACGATGAAAGGAGGTATGCCTAGTTTGGCTACGAAAAATCCAACAAACATACCAGATAATAAACCTACTGCCAAAGCCGCTATAATAGCCACCCACATATTAGCATTATAATCCATCATTAAAATACCAACTACTGCACTACTAACAGCAACAATTGATCCAACTCCAAGGTCAATATTACCTGTTAATACGCAAAGCAACATACCAACTGCTAAAATAACTACATAACCATTTTGCATAAATAAGTTATTAATATTCATGGGATTTAAATTAGCACCCTTTGTTAAAAATGCAAAGATAAGATATACTGCAATCAGAGCAAGTACCATTCCGTACTGCTTCATATCAAGATTTACTGTTTTTTTCTTCATTACTATTCACCCTTTCTGTTATGAGCCATTACACACTGCATAATACGTTCCTGCGATAATTCACTTTTACCAAGTTCACCAGCTATCTGACCTTCATTAATAACATAGACACGATCACATGTACCTATAACTTCAGGCATCTCAGATGATATTACTACAACTGCTTTCCCTTGTTTTGCCAGCTCATTTATTACACAATAAATTTCATATTTTGCTCCTACATCAATACCACGAGTAGGTTCATCAAGTATTAATACGTCTGGTTGTGTCAGCATCCATTTAGCTAGTACAACCTTTTGCTGATTTCCTCCCGACAAAGATCCTACTGTTTGGTAAATAGAATTAGCTTTTACATTAATCTTCTTCTTATAGTCTTCTGAGGCAACAATTTCATCATTCCCATTTACAACTCCATTTTTTGAGAAGAAGCTTCGAAGAGCTGCCATTGTCATATTACCTTTAATACTATCAATCAATACAAGTCCATAATTTTTACGATCTTCTGATACATAAGCTAATTTGCTATCTATGGCATCTTTCACGGATTTAAACTTTACTTCTTTTCCATTCATTTCTATCGTACCAGAAATTTTTTGACCATATGATTTTCCAAAAATACTCATGGCAAGCTCTGTTCTTCCTGCTCCCATAAGTCCTGCAAATCCAACTACTTCTCCCGCTTTTACATGGAAGTTCACATCCTTGATTACCTGACGTTCTGCATCTTCTGGATGATATACATTCCAATTCTTAACATTAAGAATCGTATCTCCTATCTTAACATCTTCTCTAATAGGATAACGATTTGTCAATTCACGACCTACCATTCCCTTAATAATTCTATCTTCTGTAAATTCGTCTTTCCCTTTTTCCAAAGTCTCAATGGTTTTACCATCGCGAATAACAGTAATGGAATCAGCTACATAGCTAATTTCATTCAATTTATGAGAAATAATAATACAAGTGATTCCATGTTTTTTAAGCTCTAACATGATTTCAAGCAATTTAGCACTTTCTTCATCATTTAGCGCAGCTGTAGGTTCATCAAGAATTAAAAGTTCAACCTTCTTCGCCATTGCTTTTGCAATTTCAATAAGCTGCTGCTTACCTACACCCAAAGAATTAACCGGTACATTAACATTTTCATTTCCAAGCCCAACTTTTTCAAGCATTTCATGTGCTTTTTTGCGGGTTAAAGTCCAATCAATAACACCTTTTGCAGATGTTTGCTCATTTCCCAAAAATACATTTTCAGCGATTGACAAATAAGGACTCAATGCCAACTCCTGGTGAATAATTACAATACCTTTTGCTTCACTTTCCTTAATACTATGAAATTTGCAAGTATCACCATTATAAACGATATCTCCATCATATGTTCCAAATGTATATACTCCGGACAAAACATTCATAAGGGTTGATTTTCCTGCTCCATTTTCTCCACATAACGCATGGATTTCTCCACGTTTCACTTTTAGATTAACATCATCCAAAGCTTTTACACCAGAAAATTCTTTCGTTATGTGATTCATTTCCAAAATGTAATCAGACATCCTCTCAGCTCCTTTTCGTAATTTTATTTGTTCCTCATAAAACCGCGAAAACTATGCGGAACAGAAAATATACATATTATTCTTTCATTTAAAAAGGTGACGGCACTTTGCCGCCACCCTAGACTTGCTAATCCTTTGGTATTATTCAGCTAATTGTGCTTCTGTATAATATCCACCATCAATAAGAAGTTCTTTGTAGTTTTCACTATCAACTGGTACAGGTGTACATAGGTATGAAGGAACTACGATAGATCCATTATTGTACTGCTCTGTATCGTTAATTTCTGGTTCTGCACCTGTAAGAACAGCCTGAACCATTGTTACACACTTCTCAGCTAAAAGACGAGTATCTTTGTAGATTGACATTTTCTGGTATCCAGAGATAATGTTTTTTGTAGCCATAAGTTCTGCATCCTGTCCTGTGATTAATGGCCAGTCTTCTAATGTGTATCCAGCACCTTCAAGAGCTGATTTACATCCATAAGCAAAACCATCAAATGCAGTTGCACAGATATCAAGTTTATCATCTGCATAGAATCCAGTTAAGAAGTTTTCACAGTTCTGCTGAGCTGTTTCCTGTGACCATCTTAAGATACAAGTATCATCGAAAGAAGTTCTTCCTGATTTACATACAAGTGTACCATCATCTAAGTATGGCTGTAATACTTCCATAAGTCCATTGTATAAGAACAATGCGTTATTATCATCAGGTGATCCCATGAAGAATTCGATTGTGTATGATTCTCCAGCTGCTTTTGCTCCTGCTAAATCTTTTGATTCTTCAATATATTTACCGATTGCTGTACCAACACCTTTGTTATCAAATGTTGCATAATAAGAAACAGCATCTGTATCCATTAATAAACGGTCATATGCTATAATTGGAATTCCTGCTTCTTTTGCCTGTGCTTCAACATTAACTAATGCTGATGAGTCAATAGCAGCGATTACTAAACAGTTAACTCCTGATGCGATCATGTTTTCAATCTGAGAAACCTGTGCCTGTACATCATCTTCAGCATACTGTAAATCTACTGTATAGCCTAATGCTTCAAGCTGTGATTTCATGTTAGCGCCATCGTTAATCCATCTTTCTGATGACTGTGTAGGCATTGCAACACCTACTTTTCCGCCTGCTTCTGTTGCTGCTGCAGCCTCTGTTGTTGCTGCTTCTGTTGCTGCTTCTGCTGCAGGTGCTGATTCTTCTGCTGCTGGTGCAGCTGGTTCTTCTGTTGCTGCCTGGCTTCCACAACCCATTAATAGAGTTGCAACCATTGCTGTGCTAAGAAGTACGCTTAATAATTTCTTTTTCATTTTGTTTCCTCCCTTTAGAATTTAAAATGTGAAAAGTTGTATTTACAATCCGTACAGTTGTACGGTTTTGTACAGTTTGATGTTTTATTCATTCTTTTTTTGTGTCTATTGCTATTTGTTTTTGTAACATTAGTATTGTAAAAATAGTATATTTATAATTATTATGTGCAATATTTATATTTTTATTCTGTTGATGTTTTTACTTTATAACATTTTTATATAAATGTCAATCATATATTTTCAAAAAAAAATACAATTATGCCAATGCTGTATATGTACAACTTGTTAAACATGTATTTATTTTGCATAATTATAGACTGAAATAATCCCCTAGTTCCATTTGTCTTGATTCTTCTTTACTTTCATATTCCTGTAAATATTCAAAACACTCCTTAGTACTGTATAAAATATTGTTTTCCTTACATGTATTTTTAAATAATTTCATTAATTGTCTATTATGGGAACTACAGATTTCATATGAGTTCCCATATTCTTCTACATATTTTCTGGTTAATCCAGGAAATTTCTTTTTCAGCTGTTCGTAATAATATTCTCTATTTCCATCTCTAAGAGTTAATCCCATATTAAAGCAAATAATTCCGTGAACCTTTGCATCTACACAATAACTGAGTAACCCTCTTATATTTTCTTCTGTATCATTAATATATGGTAGTATTGGTGACAACCAAACCACAGTCGGTATACCAGCATCTCTCATGATTTTCAAAACTTCAAAGCGTTCCCTTGTTGTTGAAACATTTGGTTCGACCAATCTACATAAATCTTCATCATAGGTTGTTAATGTCATTTGAACAACACATTTGGAGTTTTGATTAATTGATTTCAACAAATCCAAATCCCGTAATATTCTGGATGATTTTGTTAAGATTGTAACACCAAATTGATAACGATCTATAATTTCCAAGCATTTTCTTGTTAATTGAACCCGTTCTTCTATAGGTAGGTAGGGATCACACATAGCTCCCGTTCCTATCATACATTTATGACGTTTTCGTTTTAATGCATCTTCTAACAGCTCTGGCGCATTTTTCTTAATCTCAATATCTGTAAATTCATGATTAATTTGGTAACAGTGACTCCTAGCATCACAATAGATACATCCATGAGTACATCCTCTGTACACATTCATTCCATTTTGCGAGGACAATATTCCTTTTACCATTACTTCGTGCATTGTTTCGTCCTTCCATACTTAGTATGATATTTTTTTCGTACTTCTAAACATGCCGCTTCAAGCGGCACAAATAATTTTAACATAAATACTATTTATAATCTAGGAACGCAAACAAAATCCTATACTCAAGGGAAAGTATAGGATTTTACTAGATAACTTATATCAAATTTTGTAAAAAATTACTTGTTTTTTTCTTTTGCTTTCGCTAAGATACTTTGCAAAATAATAAAGAATGCAAGCAGTACTGCAATTGTGATTTTTGTCCACCAGGATGATAACGTACCCTGAAATGTAATAAATGTTTCTATCGTACCTTTAATCAGAACACCAAACAAACTACCAAATACATTACCTACTCCACCAGTTAAAAGAGTTCCACCAATAACTGCAGCGGCGATAGCTTCCATTTCAAATCCTTTTGCCTGTTCCACGAATCCTGCACAGGTATTTAGGCAAAACAGAATTCCACCAAATGCTGTTAAAAATCCATTTAATACGTAAACTAGTATTTTTGTTTTTTTAACATTTAATCCCATGAGCAAAGCAGACTGTTCATTTCCTCCAACCGCATAGATTGCACGGCCAAACTTTGTATATTTTAACATTATAAAAATCAGTACTAAAACAATAAGAGCCAATATAACGCTGATGTAAACGTAAGGTTGAACCAAAACACCTTTTTTATTAACTGTTCCGCCAAAAGGAAGATAAACCTTTGCATTTGCAAGTGCTAAAAATGTTTCATTTTTAATACTAATCATATCTGTACTAATAATCGCTGTCATTCCTCTTGCAAAAAACATTCCTGCCAGAGTTACAATAAATGGCTGAATTTTTAAATAAGATATTAACCATCCTTGTGCGAATCCAAAAATAACTCCAACAACCAGAACAGTAATTAATGCAGGTATCGCACCGATTCCTTTATTCTCCATCATCCATGCTAACAGCATACAAGTCATTGCTACAACAGATCCAACTGAGATATCAATACCACCAGTGATTAATACCATTGTCATTCCTGTAGCAATTACAATTAGTCCAGCATTACTAATGAATAAGTTTAAAAATACTTGAAGTTTAATGAAACCACGATCCTTAAAAACAATCATACCAGCCAGATACATAATGCAGAACAATACGATTGTAATTACTAACAAAAATGTATTTCCATCGATTTTTTCTCTTTTATTTTTAAACATTATGCCACCTGCTTTCTTTTTAGATTTTTAATCATTTTCTTAAATTCAGGTGACTGTAAAGCAACAATAATAATTACAACAATTGCTTTGTAAACAGGAAGCTGATCCGCTGATACCTTCATCGCATATAATGTTGTAGTTAATGCCTGTATTGTGACTGCTCCAATCACACTACCAAGAAGGGAGAATTTTCCACCGCCTAAACTATTTCCTCCTAATGCTACCGCTAAAATGGCATCTAATTCTAGATTTAATCCTGCATTATTTGCATCTATGGAGTATACACGGGATGTGATGATTGTTCCTGCAATACCTGCACACAAGCCACAAAATGCATAGGTCAAAAACATAATAAATGTTGAATTAAGTCCTACAAGTCTTGAAGCTTTTGGATTAATACCAACCGACTCAATATATAGTCCAAGAGCTGTCTTTTTTAGTATTATGTAAGTGATAACAACTACTATAATTGCTACAAAAACGGGTGTTGGAAGTGGTACTCCTTTAATAAATCCGCCCAACTGTTTGAATTGATCAACTCTCATATAGAGAATTTGACCTTTACATACCAACTGTGCAATTCCACGACCAGCCGTAAATAAAATCAATGTTGCAACCATAGGTTGAATTTTCATTTTTGCTACTAGAAATCCATTCCACATACCACATAATGTTCCAACTGCCAGTGCTACAAGAATTGATACAATATAGGGAACCTGATAAGCATCCACACTAGGTTCTCCACCACCAAGCACATAGATAGAAACCGCTCCTGCTACTGCACTTACCGCACCAACAGAAATATCCGTACCACCTGAGGAAGCAACCACTAGTGTCATTCCAACTGCCAGAATAATCAATTCACTGGATCGATTAATAATATCAATGATATAGCCGTAAAGAACACCGTTATTTACAGTAACACTAAAGAACGCTGGTGTCTTAATTACATTAATTAATAATACAATAGCCAAGCATATCAAAGGAAGAAATAAGCGATAACTTGTAATTTTCTTTATTTTATTCATTATCCGCACCTCCTGCAATTGCTTTCATAATACAATCCTGTGTCAATTCCTGTTCCTCTAATTCTCCAACCTTGGAACCATCTCTAAGAACTGCCATACGGCTACAAGTACGTATCATTTCTTCTATCTCTGAGGAAATAAATGTTACTGCCATACCTTCATCTGCCAATTTCAACACCAGCTTCTGAATCTCAGTTTTTGTTCCAACGTCAATACCTCTGGTAGGTTCATCTAAAATTAAATAGTCTGGATTTGTTAATAACCATCTGCCCAAAATAACTTTCTGCTGATTACCACCACTTAACTGTTTAATTGGTGTTTCTCTATCTGCTGTTTTGATTTGTAGAATATCAATATATTTATCTGTAAATTCTTCTTGTTCCTTTTTACTTAAGAGCTTAAACATTCCTTTTTTTGCCTGTAATGCAATAATAATATTTTCGCGAACAGATAAGTCAGCAATAATTCCTTCTTCTTTTCTGTTTTCGGGTAAATATGCCATACCTGCATTCATAGCATCAATTGGAGCTCCAACAACTAATTTCTTTCCATTAACGAACAATTCTCCCTGATCTGCTTTATCAGCTCCGTAAATTGCACGAACAAGTTCGGAACGTCCGGAACCTAATAATCCAGTTAATCCAATAACTTCACCTTTATGTAATTGTAAATCAAATGGTTTTATTGTTCCAATATGACCTAATTTCTTTGCATCAATTACAACATTTCCTTTTTCTACTTTTTTACCACCTTCTTTTTTCTTTAAAGATGCTAAATCGTCAAAGTCTTTTCCCATCATTTTAGCTACTAACTGTACACGTGGAAGATTTTCTACTTCATATTCTCCAACTAAAGCTCCATTTCTGAGTACCGTTATTCTGTCACAGATTTCATATACCTGCTCTAAGAAGTGAGTAACAAATATAACTCCAATTCCATCATCTCTGACTTTTCTCATAACAGTAAATAATTTTTCTACTTCATGATCATCCAAACTAGAAGTGGGCTCATCTAAAATAAGCACTTTTGCCGAAATATCAATTGCACGTGCGATGGCAACCATCTGCTGAATAGCAATTGAATAATTTTCCAATGCTTTCGTAACATCTAATTCAATATTTAGATTTCCTAAAATTTCCTCTGAGCGTTTATTAATTGTCTTCCAATCAATAAATCCTCCTTTTCTAGGTTCTCTTCCAATAAATATATTTTCTGCAACAGATAAATTAGGACATAAATTGACTTCCTGGTAAACGGTACTAATTCCATTTGCCTGAGCCTCCTGGGGAGATTTGTTGATAATAGGATTTTCAATTCCATCAATCAGAATCGTACCAGTTTCAAATTCCTCCACACCTGTTAAAACTTTAATTAAAGTAGATTTTCCTGCTCCATTTTCACCCATGAGTGCATGTATTTCACCAGATCGTAAGGTGAAATCAACATTGGAAAGTGCAATAACTCCCGGAAATCTCTTATCAATATTTCGCATTTTGAGTATTTCTTTTTTTTCCATATATGTCTTCCTTTCTAATTATCATTCTTATTCGCAATAATAAATTCTACCTCTTCTTAGAATTTATTATTCCTGATAAGAATATTGGGAGGGACCCTTGCGGATTCCCCCCAATTTCTATGTATATTTTCTTAGGATTAGTAAGCTCTTGTAGGTTTGATTTCTGCTGCTGTTTCAGCTGGGAATACGCCTTCTTCAACATACATAATCTTTTCTGGTGTTTCACCTTTTTCCATCATCTGGATGATTTCAGCTACACGTGGTCCATGTAAAGGATTACATTCAACAGATACATTCATATCGCCTGCGATCATAGAATCAAATGCTGCTGCAACTGCATCGAAAGAGATGATTGTAATATCTCCATCTGGTCCACAAGTTTTACCAGCTGCTTTAATTGCATCGATAGCACCAAATGCCATGTTGTCATTTTCACAAACTACTACATCAATATCATCATAAGATTTTAAGAATGATTCCATAACTTCCTGGCCTTTAGACTGTGTAAATTCACCTGTCTGTAATTCTAACATTTTCCAGTTATCATGTTTTGCTACAACTTCTCCAAAACCTTCTGTACGTCCAACTTGTGCAGATGCTCCGATTGTACCTTGAAGAGTTACAAGATTGATTTCTTCAGCATCTTTTCCTTTGTCTTTCAAATAAGTTTCTAACCATGCTCCAGCATCCTGACCTTCTTTTACGAAGTTTCCACCAACCCAACAGGTATAAAGTGAATCATCAGATACATCCATCATACGGTCTGATAAAATAACAGGAATTCCTGCTTCTTTTGCTTCTCCTAAAACTGTTTCCCATCCTGTTTCAACAACAGGTGCTACTACGATATAATCAACATCTTGCTGAATGAAGTTTCTAATCGCTTTGATCTGATTTTCTTGTTTCTGCTGTGCATCATCAAAGATTAACTGATATCCATTCTCTTCTGTAAATGTAGATTTGAATGATTCTGTATTAGCTGTTCTCCAATCAGATTCTGCACCAACCTGTGCGTATCCAACTACGATTAACTTATCTGAAGCTGCTGCATCTGTTGCTGCTGCTTCTGTTGCAGCTTCTGTTGTTGCATCTGCTGCAGGTGCTTCTGATTCTGCAGCTGCTTCTGATTCTGCAGGTGCTTCTGTTGTTGCTGCCTGGCTTCCACAACCCATGAGTAAAGTAGCTACCATAGCTGTACTAAGTAAAACACTTAATAATTTCCTTTTCATAAGAAAAATCCTCCTTAATATAATAAAAATGTGTTGTTTAACTACAAATTCATTATATTAAAAAGGATTTAAAAAAGATACAGAGTTTCTTTCGAGTTTTGTGGTAATAAATTACTAAATTTTGAACATTCTATGAATAAATTATGATTTTATACGATAAAGGTTAGATATTTTCTGATTTTGCTGGAATCACAATTCTGACTTTTGTACCTACTTCATATTCACTTTCTATTGTCAATCCATATTCTCTTCCATAATTAAGTGCAATTCTTTCCTGAACATTCGCCATTCCGAAGCCGCTTCGACTATCATCCATCTTTTTCCCATAGATGATTCGCTTCAATTTAAATAAATCTTCTTCCTTTAGTCCAATCCCATTATCTTCTACAATCAGTTCAATCTTTCCATTTTTTATTCCACCCTTCACCCAGATCGTTCCTATTCCTCTTTTGTTCTTTATTCCATGGTAAAGAGCGTTTTCTATAATTGGTTGAAGAGTTAATTTCAATATTTGATATTCTTTTATTTCCTCATCAATATTTATTTCATATTTCATAATATCACGATATCTAATTTGCTGAATCTGTAAGTAGCTTCTAATATGAGACTCCTCTTCCCGAATGGTAATAAAATCACGGCCCTTACTTAACGTCGTTCGGAAAAAGTCAGATAATGCAGTTACCATTGAAACTACTTGATCGGTTTGTCCGGATTCTGCCATCCAAATGATGGTATCTAGTGTATTATATAGAAAATGTGGATTAATCTGTGCCTGTAGCAGTTTTAGTTCCGTGACTCTTAGATTTAATTGCTCCACTTTAATATCTTCTACAAGATCTGAAATTTCTTTTACCATTCGGTTAAAGTTATTTGCTAATGTAGCTAATTCATCCTCTGTATCAACTTCAAACCGAACGTCAAAATCTCCTTTTGCTACTTTCTGAGTGACGTTACACATTTCCTCAATCGGCCTTGCGATGCTACTAGACAAAAGTCTAGATAAAAGCCAGGTCATTATAATCACAGACACAAGGATAGTCAGCAATAATTCTAATGTCTTATTTGCTTCGTCCGCAATCTCTTTACGAACACTTTCGAGACTAGATGCTTCATAATAGATGTACTCCTGAATTTGTTCCTGAATAATCTGTGTCAGAATACGAATATTCATATCTAGTTTTTCCATGTTTTCATCATAATGCCCTGGTTCTTTTGTATTAATAACAATCTCATCAACACGCTCTTCCAAAGTATTCAGTGTTTTTAATAACATGGATATCTTTCTTTTATTACTTTCTGTTGTCGTTATGTTGTATAGCTGATGAAAAACCTTACGGACTTTATCAATTTGTTCATATGGATCTTCTTCTCTTAGTTTTTCTTCTGGATCCGTCCACTTGGCACTTCCTATAACAATACGGTACATGGTATAATCCATATCTTCTTTAAAGGAAAGGTTATAGGCATTTGCAGCCGTGATGTTTCGTACAATTCGATCATATTGCTTATAATATCCAGCCATAGAAAAAAGCGTATAAATAGTCAAAGCTGCAAGTGGAATCAAGACCATCCAGCTATAAAGTCTCATTTTTTCTTTTAATGAAATTTGTTTTATCCTTTTGATCAAAATATTTTTCAAATCGATTCCTTGCCCCGCATACGAAATTCTTTCGGTGTACAATCCTGTGTCTTTTTAAATATATAACTGAAATAATGAGGATCTTTATATCCTACTGCATATCCAACCTCCGAGCTTTTCATTCCAGAACATTTTAATAATTCTTTTGCCTTTTCCATTCGGACATTGGTAAGAAATTCTATGAAAGTCTGTCCCATTTGCTGGCTGAAAATGGTGCTGAAATGATTTGGACTCAAATTTACACTGGCAGCTACGGTATTTAATGAGATATCCTCTTTTTGAAAATTATGATAGATATATTCTCTTGCGGAAGATAAAAATCGATCATATTTTTTTTGAGAAGCATCATCTCTATTTTTTAAAGCTTCCTCTATCAGTTTATAAAGATATTTCTTTGTACTGTCTATTGATGTTAACGCAGATGCTACATCTCGTAGTTCACCACATTTTTCGACAATATCCTCTTGGTGATACCCCAACTCTTCCATAAGGGATATCGAACAAAAGTAAATATCCATTACGATATATTGCCGGAATAATAAGGAATTGATATTATCTTTCCCTAGGCTGATGAAGTATTCATCAATAAAGTGATGTACCTCTTCTCTTAGACCACTACGCAAAAAATTTTCTACTATTTTTCTATCTATTTTTCCTACATCTAAAGATCCAAGTTCTAAATCCAGATTTACTTTTTTGTTCTTTTCATTTAAGTGTTCACTATAGATCACTTGATTGGCATCTACTAAGTAGCGATATGCAAAGGCTTTATTGGCATCATCATAGGATTTATTTAATTCTCTGATTCTGTTAACATTGCAGCCGATTCCAACAAAATAGGATATATCCTTAAAATCTGTCACTATTTTAACAAATTCATTCACATATTTTTCTATAATGCCTGGAAGGTCCTCTGGGTTCATACTCTTGATTAAAAACGCCCATCCTTCCGTCGCCTGATCAAACATAAGAATATCTGTTTTATCTTTTACAAATCCCTCTAATAATTCCTCAATCACAACGGTATCACCACCACGACCCACTTCATTATCTTTAGAAAACACCTTCATCAAAATAATGTTGTAGCCTTGTGCACTTAAATTAATACCTTTTTCTTTTCCTCTTTGAATGATCTCAGAAACAGAAAGCTTTCCTTCAATTAATTCATAAAATAATTTCTGTTTTTCAATATTTAGATTCTCCTGGTGTTCCCGTTGGTATCTTTCGAAAAATTCTTTTTGTTCACGCTCCCCTAGAATCTTTTCTCCTACCTGTTTAACAGCTTCTAATAATTTTGCTGCGGCGATTGGCTTTACCAAATAATCTGTAATCCCTATACTAATCGCCTCTTTTGCATATTCAAATTCATCATAGCCACTCAATATAATAATCTTTGTATCTGGCAGTTCGCTTTTTACTAGCTTACTTAATTCCAGTCCATCCATAAAAGGCATTTTAATATCCGTAATAATAATATCAGGCTTTGTCTTTTGTATTAATGGAAAGGCTAGCTCTCCATCACTAGCCTCTCCTGCAAAGACAAAGCCTTCCTCTTCCCAGTGGATATTATTTTTAATACCTTCACGCATAACAATTTCATCTTCCACCAAAAATATCTTTAGCATATATTTATCCTTCTATATGAATTTATAAATTGTTGTCGTTTTATATTCCTGACCTGCTTTAAAAATGGGATGTGCAAAACCCTCTTGGTTTACACTGTTCGGAAAATATTGTGTTTCCAGACATAATCCTGATCTGGAGGTATAAGTATATCCTTCTTTTCCCACTGTGTCAGAAATACAATTTCCTGCATAAAACTGAACGCCTGGTAAATCGGAATACACTTCCATCGTTCTTCCAGTCGTATCATCTACCACTTCTGCAATTTTTCCAAATGCTCCTGGTTCTTTATCCAGAACCCAGTTATGATCATATCCTTTTACGAGCTTTAACTGTTCAAAATCAGAATCCACTTCATCTCCAACACATTTCAATGATGTGAAATCCATTGGAGTTGATTTTACAGAAGCAATTTCGCCTGTTGGAATTGCACCTGCTACGATAGGCGTATAATTCGATGCATTGATTAAAACCTTATGACCGTGAATATTACCTGAATTATGACCAGATAAATTAAAGTAGGAATGATTGGTACAGTTAATAACTGTTTTCCTATCACTAATTCCAAAATAATGAATCTTAAGTTCATTTTCTTCCGTTAATTCATAAGTAACTGATATTTCTAGTTTCCCGGGGAAACCCGTTTCTCCATCTTTACTTACATAAAAAAGTGATAACGTATTATTTTGTTCATCTTCTTTTGCTTCCCAAATTTGTTTGTGAAATCCCTCATCAAACTGACTATGTAAGTTATTAGGTCCATCATTCACATCTAAATGATACTCTGTACCATCAATCGTAAATTTTGCACCTGCAATTCTATTTGCATTTCTTCCGACGGTTGCACCGAAAAACGAACCATTTGTTAAATAATCGTTCAAATTATCATATCCTAATACCACATCTGCTATTTTCTTATTTTTGTCTGGTACATGTAATTCTGTTAAAATAGCGCCGAAATTAGTAATTTTTGCCTTCATCCCATTGTTGTTTTCTAAAGTATACAAGAAAGCGGCTTGTCCCTTTGATGTTTTACCAAACTCTTCTTTTTTGATCGTCATTTCACTTTCTCCAATCCATTCTATTTATAATTCAATTCGTCCTTCTAATGCACGAAGTAATGTTACTTCATCGATATATTCAAGGTCACCGCCTACAGGTACCCCACTCGCAATACGACTCACCTTGATTCCCGTCGGTTTAATGAGTTTACTAATGTACATTGCTGTTGTCTCTCCCTCGAGACTCGAGTTTGTTGCTATAATGACTTCATCAACTTCACCTTGTAAACGGGTCATTAATTCCTTTAGCTTAATATCGCCTGGTCCAATACCAAGTAACGGGGAAATTGCTCCATGGAGTACATGGTAAACTCCCTGATACTTCGCTGTCTTTTCGTAAGCAGCCAAATCCCTCGTATTTTCCACTACCATAATTGTTTTTTGGTCTCTTTTTGGATTTGCACAGATAGGACATAGCTCACTATCTGTCAATGTGAAACACAAAGAACAGTGCTTCACATTGCGTTTTGCCTCCAACATAGCATTTGACAAACGTTCGACATTTGCTAATGGCTGGTTAATCAAATGAAATGCAAGTCTTTGCGCAGACTTTGCACCAATACCAGGAAGTGAGGATAACTCTTCAATTAATTTGTTAATATGTCCGCTATATAGATCCATTGTGTCTCATCCTATCTAGAAGGGAAATCCTCCACCCATTCCTAAGCCGCCTGTCAGTTTCGACATTGCCTGAGCTGTTTCCTCTTCCATTTGACGTAGCGCTTCATTTGCAGCTGCCATAATTAAATCCTCTAACATTTCAACATCATCAGGATCTACAACTTCCTGGCTAAGTTTCACTTTGGTAATTTCCTTTTTTCCAGACACCGTAACTTGAACAGCTCCGCCACCTGCTGATGCAGTAAATTCTTTTGTTTCTAAATCCTTTTGGCTCTCTTCCATCTGCTTTTGCATTTTCTGAGCCTGCTTCATCAAATTGTTCATGTTTCCTGGCATTCCTCCGCCTGGAAATCCTCCTCTTTTTGCCATTTTAATCCTCCTATTATTCTACTTCTATATCCATATTGATTAGCTTAGATATATCTGGAAACGTTTCATCGAACTTCTGTCCATCCTCTAATAGCTTTACATCAATAGATACTTCTTTTCCAATACATTCGCCAATTGCTCGTTTTAATTCCGTCATGCTTTCCGGGGAAGAAAATTTATTTTTTGAAAGTTCATTATGAAAAACTAATACCAACCGGTCACCATTTGAACTTAATTTGGCCTCTTTAATCATGGATTTTAATAATCCATCTAATTCATTTACAATTCTTGTCCAGTTCTTTAATACTAATTCGATATCCTCTGGTAAAGCCTTGGGCAAAGGTACCTTTTCTTTTTTTGCTTCCATTTCAGAGGGAGCTTGCAATGGCGCTACCGTAATTCCATTCTCAACCTGCTCTTCTAAAATACGAATACGGTCTAATATGGAATCCATATTCGTCTCCATACTAGGCTTGCAAAGTTTAATAATTGCCATTTCAATTAAGACTCTCTTTTGGTTAGAAAATTTCATTTGACCTGACAAATCAGAAAATATTCTAATATATCGCATTAATGTATCCGTATCTATCATTTTGCTTTCTTCTTTTAAACGAAGAAGATTTTCACTTGATACATCAATGACATCTTCAATATCATCTGACGTTTTCGTTAACAAAAGATTTCTCATATACCATGTAAAATCTGATACGAACTGAGATAACTCTCTACCCTTCATAATCAGATCCTCTAACATATGAATTGCTCCAATAATATCTCTTTCGATAATCTTACGAAGCATCCTGCTATAGATTTCTGTATCAACAGCCCCTAGTACTTCTAATGCATGATCATACGTAAGTGCTTCTCCCAGATAAAAGGCAATACACTGGTCTAAAAGACTTAAGGCATCACGCATAGAGCCATCTGCGCATTTTGCCACAAACCGCAATGCTTTCTCTTCGACTGTAATTCCCTCAATCTGAATAAGCTCCCGCATTCGATCTACAATTGTTTCTATCGATATCCTTTTAAAATCATATCTCTGACAACGAGATAGGATTGTTATTGGAATTTTATGTGCTTCTGTCGTTGCCAAAATAAAAATTACATAAGAAGGAGGTTCTTCCAAAGTCTTTAAAAGTGCATTAAAAGCACCTATCGATAACATATGAACTTCATCGATAATATAGACTTTATACTTTCCCTCTGTAGGAGAATAGGCAACCTCATCTCTGATTTCACGAATATTATCCACACCATTATTAGAAGCAGCATCTATTTCAATCACATTCATAGACACGGATGCTGCTATATTCCTGCACGATTTACAAGTACCACACGGACTCCCATCGATAGGATTTTCACAGTTTACAGACTTTGCAAAAAGTTTCGCAATGGATGTCTTACCAGTTCCTCTTGTCCCGCAAAATAAATAGGCGTGTCCAATACGATCTGCCTTTATTTGATTTTTTAGTGTTGTGACGATGTGATCCTGACCCTTTACATCTTCAAAATTATCAGGGCGAAACTTTCTATATAGTGCTTGATATGACATGATTAGTCTCCAAAACTGATTCCCAGCATTTTTGCTTCTTTCACGATTGTTGCATCAGGAGATACGGTTTTTAATTTTCCTGCTACTTCTTCAAGAGGTACCTTTACGATTTCTCGATTTTTATATCCTACCATAAATCCATATTCGCCTTCTAATATCCATTTTCCTGCTTCTGAACCCAAACGACTTGCAAATACGCGGTCATAAGGACAGGGACTTCCACCTCTTTGGGTATGCCCTGGCACAGTAACTCTTACCTCCTGTCCGGTAAGCTCTTGAATTTGTTTCGCTACTTCATAAGAAACAGATGGATGCTCATAATTTTTCATCTTCTCTTTATATTCTTTTTTACTTAAGGATGCATCCTCTTTTGATATTGCTCCTTCAGCAACTGCAAGGATTGTAAATCTTGCACCTCTTTTTGCTCTTAAATTGATTGCATCTACAATTTTATTAATATCATATGGAATCTCGGGAATTAAGATAATATCTGCTCCGCCCGCCATACCAGCATTCAGTGTTAGAAATCCAACCTTATGACCCATGACTTCAACAATAAAAACTCGTCCATGTGAGGCCGCCGTTGTATGAATGCAGTCAATGGCATCCGTCGCAATATTCACTGCACTTTGAAAACCAAACGTCATATCGGTTCCCCATAGATCATTATCAATGGTCTTTGGCAATGTAATAATATTAAGTCCTTCTTCTCTTAGTAAATTTGCTGTCTTATGAGTACCGTTACCTCCAAGTATTACCAAGCAGTCAAGATTTAACTTGAAATAATTGTGTTTCATTGCTTCTACTTTATTTAATCCATTTTCATCTGGTTCACGAATCGTTTTAAACGGAGTTCTGGAACTACCAAGAATCGTTCCTCCTTTTGTTAAAATACCAGAAAAATCAGAACCACTAAGCATTCTGTAATTGCCATAAATAAGACCTCTGTATCCTTCTAAAAATCCATATATCTCTACATCTTCATTGCTATTGACTAATGATTTTACGACACCTCTCATTGCTGCATTTAATGCCTGACAATCTCCACCACTTGTTAACATGCCTATTCTTTTCATAATTGTGAGCCTCCTATGATTTTATCTAGTAACTATAATTGCCGAAAAACACTATTTCAATTATAGCTTATTTTATCTTTTCTAACAACTTTTTATTAAGAAATCCAATTACTTCATCATCTGATAAACTTCACACACCGATATCACTACCTGCTCCCAGTTCAAGTCCTGTGCATATGAGAATTTCTTCTGATATGAACTCCATAACTTCTGCATGACTGCACTATCTTTTACATCAGCAAATACTTCTTCCGCTTCTTTGATTCGACCTACCGAACCTCTTTTCTGTGATGTTGCAATTAAGGCATCATGTAAAGTTGAATGGTTAAGGTTGTACCCATACAGTTTTGACAATACATGAATATCATAAAAATATTGGTAAGGCAATAATCGCACTTATAATATTTTCAACATCCTCCACATGGACATTAGCTCCCTTTACAGTCGCATCCAGATCCATTGTAGAACGTGCATCCATCCCGACCATTGCGTCTACCAGCATTCCGCCTTTAAGGATAAATTTGTCTCTGTATTCAGAAACAGAAATACGTTCTAAAAATCTCTCCATCATATAATTTCGAATTAAGATTTGTGCATCAGCAGATTTCTCTTTTGACAGATTGCGAATCAAATCTTTTAACTGTCGCGATGTTTTTATCATTATAATAGTACCTCCAAATATTGACGCAGAATTTTCTCCACATGAAATAGATCTGCATACTGCATCAATATCCTTAAGTTCTTATCTTTACGCTTTGCATACTGTTTCAGTGCATCCTGTAACGTCTGAATCTCAATTTTATTGCGGCTCCGGATTAAATCACAGATTGTTCTTTCCATGTTATACACTGGCACCTCATGACCGAAGGATGTTTTTTTCTTTATCATTCCTACCTCATGCAAATCCTTCTTAATTGTATATACCTGAACGCCATCCTGCTTTAATCTGGAAGGATTATATCCAGTCTTTACTGTAACAGAATATTGCAAAGGCTCCCGATCTGTCAGATCATGAAAGAATAGGGCAGTGTCATGCGAGAATATAGCCTGTTCACATCTAAGATGTAATACATACATAGAATCTACCCACGTATCCTCAGCCACATAAATACCATGTGCAATCTGTTCCAACTTATTTTCTCTAACATATAGATAGAAGATTCGTTTTGAAATATCTGCATCTAAGACCTGCGTTGTTTGAATCATACCATTTTGATTTTTTAATAATTCTCTGATTTTTTCATACTGTGTCATTACATCATATCCTTTCGTGCTAATATTATAATTGATATTAGCACGAAAGTAAACATTAGCTTTAGGGGTTTTAAGAATAAAAGATTATTATAAAGAAAATAGAATGGTTGACTTGTAAATAAAATATAAGTATAATTATTTTTTGTAGCACACAGATTTATGGAGTCGTATCGAAGAGGCTGTAACGAGACTGATTCGAAATCAGTTTGTCCTTCACTGGGCACGAGGGTTCGAATCCCTCCGACTCCGCTGAACAAACAAAAAAGTTCACACGCACAAGTGTGGACTTTTTTGTTTATAAACTCTGCTCCCTTTTTTAACAATATATTTTTATATTTCTCTGCTTTTTTTATAAACATTGTTCCAACCGCAGCCTCATTACTCGCGAATCCGTTCATTTACTGTTGCAATTATTTTATCTCTATCATATTTAAAGAATTTTGCATGTTTTTTTCCAACGCATACATTCTGCATATCAATTACAAATAATGCACGTCCCATTGTCACCCGACCTTTCTACGATTATCAAGCACGATTTTTGTCAAATATATGGTATATGCATAAGAAAAAATTAAAACCACCAGATATTTAACTATAACTGAAAAATCAAAAACACTTAAATTCGCAATAAAAAATAAAGTTATTACTATTTCTAATATTATGTGAAAGAAATATAAGCTTGAAATTGCTTTTAAAAATTTGTTATTTCTTTCTTGTAATGTTTGCTCGTCTGAAAATGATTCTGGTCGTTTCTCGTTATACTTCATTCTCCACAAAAATGTATTTGTATTTTTCCCACATAATTCCCATCCAAATTCTTCATAAATCTTTACGTAATCAGCTTCATATGAAGTTTGTAAATCAAGAACATATCTATATTTCATTGGATTTGATTTTTCAAAAACCATGATAAGCGTGCTCCATTGATTTACTTTTTGGGGATACCAGCCCTTTATAGCAAGCTTCTCAAGCCAGTCTTCGTAATCAGAAGGATTAGGATGAAAAAAACTTGATAAAAACCTTATCATAAAATCACCTCCAAGTTTCTATTAATTTCACTAATTCTTTTGGCTTCTTCCATAAGTAGCTGCTTGCCAACGTCGGTAATAATGTAGTATTTCTTTCTATCGTTTTCTGTTGTCTGCCTTATAAGATTACCTTTCTCAAGCTTTCCCAGCGTTTGATAAATTGTACCTGCACCCAAAATGATTCGTTCCTCTGTAATCTCTTTTACATAAATCATGATTCCATAACCATGTCTTTCACTTGTTAGTGACATTAAAATGTAAAGCATTGTTTCACTCATGGGAATAAACTTTTGCTTTAGTATTTCAATTTGCATTTCATCACCTTCCTATTATTTATATGTATCATTTTGTGATATATCACGATATGATGTATTAATATTATATCACATCGTGATATATGTCAATGAATTATTAATAGGATTTATTATAAAAAACTAACTTGACAGAATTAAAATAATTATGATATATATACCATGTACCCACCCCCTAGGGGTGTTCTGCATGAAGTAAAGAGAAAGTTTGCAGGAAACGTATGTAGAAATGGAGTAAGATATGAAAGCAGATCAGAAAACAATCGAACGATTATTAAAAACGGCAAGAGGACAAATAGACGGTATTTTAAAAATGATAGAAGAAGACCGCTATTGTATTGATATCTCCACGCAACTATCAGCAACAGAAGCTATTTTAAAAAAGGCAAATAATGAAGTAATCAAGGCACATATGAAACACTGCATGAAAGAGGCAATGCTTCATAATAATGAGGATGAGAAAATAGAAGAATTAATGAATATCATCACGAAGTTAAGATGAAAGGGCATGGTAATTAATATGAAAGAGAAAGAGAAATTTATTGTAGAAGGAATGGCCTGCAGTGCATGTAGTGCACATGTAGAAAAGAGTGTTGGCTCTTTAAAGGGTGTTAAAGATGTACAAGTAAATCTTCTTCAAAAATCCATGATGGTTGACTATGATCATCATATGATAACGAAAGAAACCATTATAGATACTGTTCAGAAAGCTGGATATGAGGCCTCTTTTTTTGATACAGAGCAAAGCAAGAAGGAAAAAAATACGGATGAGAAGGCTCTCAGAAGTGAAAGTGAAAATATGAAGAGAAGACTCTTTATTTCTGTTGTTTTTTTAATTCCCCTTATGTATTTATCGATGGGACATATGATAAACTTACCACTTCCTACCTTTTTAGATGGTCATAGGAATGCGGTCTCGTTTGGCTTAACACAGCTGCTTCTGGTATTACCCGTGATGTATAGTAATCGAAAATTTTATCAGGTGGGGTATCGTGCTCTATTTAAGGGTAGCCCTAATATGGATACACTCATTGCCATTGGAAGCACGGCAGCCTTTGTTTACGGCATATTTGCCATCTATCGTATGGGGTATGGACTCGGAATTCAGGATATGGAATTAGTAGCAAAATATCATGAAGATCTTTATTTTGAATCGGTATCTATGATTCTTACATTAATTACAGTGGGTAAATACCTGGAAGAAAAATCCAAAGGCAAGACATCCGATGCAATAAAAAAGCTGATGAGTCTGGCACCTCAAACAGCCAGGGTCATTCAGAATGGAATGGAACTAGAAATTCCAATAGAGAAGCTAGCTGTCGATGATATTGTTGTGATTAAGCAAGGAGAAAAAGTACCTTGCGATGGAATGATAATCGAAGGTTATGCAAGCTTTGATGAATCCTCGTTAACCGGGGAAAGTATTCCTGTTAAAAAGCAGATTGGTGACTCGGTCATAAGTGCAACGATTAACAAGAGTGGGTATGTAAAGATCAAGGCACGTAAGGTTGGAGCCGATACGACCTTATCACAAATTATTCGTCTGGTTGAGGATGCCTCTGGCTCAAAAGCTCCGATTGCACGACTTGCTGATAAAATTTCTGGATATTTTGTTCCCGTTGTAATGGGAATATCATTAATTACTGGATGCGTATGGCTCCTGTCAGGACATGGATTTGAATTTGCCTTATCTTCTGCTATTGCAGTATTAGTCATTTCCTGCCCCTGCGCATTAGGACTTGCCACACCAACAGCCATTATGGTTGGTACTGGAAGGGGTGCAGAAAAAGGAATTCTGATTAAGTCCGCAGAAAGCCTGGAAATTGCACATCATATTCAGACCCTTATTCTTGATAAAACCGGAACCATTACAAAAGGAAAGCCAGAAGTAACAGATATTTTCTGTGTAGAAGGGGTTACGGAGGAAGAATTATTAATGATTGCGGGAAGTTTAGAAAAACCGTCAGAACATCCATTGGCGGAAGCAATTGTAAAGTATTGTGAGGACGCAGGGATTTTATGTAACCCAATAGATCATTTTCTTGCAATTCCAGGTCAGGGAATTGAAGGCTCTATCGAAGGGCAAAAATGTATTGCAGGAAACAGGAAAATGCTGCTTGAGCAAAAGATCGAATTTCATACATTAGAAAATAGAGCTTCTCTGTTATCAGAAGAAGGCAAAACCGTTTTATACTTTGCAAAGGAAGATCACATATTAGGATATATAGCGGTAGCAGATAACATAAAAGAGACTAGTCTAGAAGCAATACAAGCCTTTCAAAACATGGGAATGGATGTCGTAATGCTAACTGGCGATCAGCAGAAAACCGCAGAAGCCATACAAAAAAAACTTGGAATCAAAAGAGTCATCGCTGAAGTATTACCCCAGGATAAAGAGAAAGAGGTAAGGCGTCTTCAGTCAGAGGGAAAAATCGTAGCAATGATCGGAGATGGAATCAATGATGCACCGGCTCTTGCAAGAGCCGATGTTGGGATTGCAATTGGTGCGGGTACTGATATTGCCATGGAGTCCGCAGATATTGTATTAATGAAAAGTGATTTATTAGATGCCGTTCAGGCAATTGAATTAAGTAAGTCAGTCATTCGAAATATAAAGCAAAATCTCTTTTGGGCATTTTTCTATAATGTTTTAGGAATTCCTCTCGCAGCAGGTGTTTTTTATCCCATATGGGGAGTAAGATTGAGCCCTATGTTTGGCGCAGCTGCTATGAGTCTAAGCTCCATATTTGTAGTCACAAATGCCTTGAGATTACGACATTTTAAAAGTAAAACAAAAAGTGAAGTATTCATAAAAAAATCTGCTATAATTACAAAGGAAGAAATATTGAATAGTAGATATGGGAGAATGTAGTGAAGAAAAAAGGGATCGTAATCATTGGACTGATCATAATTGGAATCAGCGTAAGTTGTTTATTAATTGGAACTTTAATCTATCAGGGATTTGTAAAAAATAAAAGGATAGGATTGGAAAATTCTTCTACCAAAAAGGAAGCTGGACAAGAAACTCCCAAAATGGAAATCGTTTCTTCGAATCAATCAGTAGAACCAGAAGTAGGGAAAATGAATCCAAAAGAAGAAATCATACAAACCGTTAGTGAGAATCAAAAAACGGAAGAGTTAGAAGATCAAATTGAAGAGAAATTAAGTCAAATGACATTAGAACAAAAAGTAGCCCAGATGTTCTTAATCACACCCGAATCTTTAACGGGTTCTGAACTAGTAACACAGGCGGGAGATATGACAAAGGAAAGCCTTAAAAAATTCCCTGTAGGAGGTCTTATCTACTTTGGAGCCAATATCATTGATAAAGAGCAATTAAGAAGTCTTACAGCAAATACACAGGAATATGCAAAAAGCATTATGGGCATCCCCATATTATTAGGAATTGATGAAGAGGGTGGCCGCGTAGCTAGAATTGGTAGCAATGAGCAGTTTCCAGTAAAAAGATTTGATGATATGGCAGTAATCGGTGCAACAGGAGATATTTCCAAAGCATATGAAGCAGGAAATGTAATCGGTAATTATTTGAATGATTATGGATTCAATATTGATTTTGCACCTGACAGTGATGTTTTATCAAACAGTGCAAATACCGTGATAGGCACCAGATCATTTGGAAATGATCCAGCCTTAGTTGCTGATATGTCCATAAACTATCTAGAGGGATTACACGAGAGTGGAATTTATGGCTGCCCAAAGCATTTTCCAGGGCATGGTGCAACAGAGGGAGATACCCATGAGGGATTTGCGTATACAGATAAAACATGGGAAGAACTGAAATCATGCGAGTTAATTCCTTTTCAGCAAGAAATTGACAACGGTGTCAGTTTCATCATGGTTGCACATATCTCCTTACCCAATATTTTAAATGATAATACGCCGGCCTCTTTGTCGAAGGAAATCGTTACAGAGAAGCTTCGGAACGAGATGGGGTACGAGGGAGTAATTACAACAGATTCCCTGGGTATGGGAGCAATCAGTAATACGTATCCTTCCGATCAGGCAGCTCTTATGGCTGTAGAGTCAGGAGTTGATTTATTAATGATGCCAAAGGATTTTAGACTGGCATATCATGCCATTATTGATGCTGTGAAAAGTGGAAAGATATCCGAAGAAAGAATTGATGAATCAGTTCGAAGAATTTTGGATGTAAAATTGAGTTTATAAATAAATGAAACTGCTATACAAAGAGAACCGGCCAATATTGTTATCGGCCGGTTCTCTTTGTATTTTATTATACCTTATATTTTAG
>JAQUUB010000159.1 GCA_028694115.1 Lachnospiraceae bacterium | reverse complement strand
ATATTTGAATTACCTTATCGGGAGATCCAGTTGCTTTCAGTAATAAAAGTGCCGCGGATATTTGTTCTTTTGTATAGCGCATGTTTTATCAAGGGTTATACAGTCCAATTTTTCGTCCGCATCCCCAAAGGGGCGATGGAATTAAAGAATTCATTTTAGGCTTTACTAGTGGAGTCGAAAATCATATTCCACAAAGGAGTCTGTCTATGTTACAATATTATTCGAAAGAAAGCAGACATAGACAGTAAGAGCAGAATCAATTCAAGATGGATGCAATGCATCCAGTCATTTATTCAAATCTTATTTTCTATGGCAGGATTATGCCACATGACAGACTGCAATTCGGAGCAGTTTGTGTCTTTTAATAAAATCAGAATTGGAAATGTTGCCAATGCGGGGCATCTAAATACCCCAATCAAGGCATTGTGAAATAATTGTCGAATTGCGTCGAAGATAGTGCAATTATAGTAGTGCAATGCAAAGTGCAGAGAAGGATAAGGTATATAGTACACTTTTTATATTAATAGAGATGTTTTGTTTTAGGATTTCCTTCAAGCGGTTCTTGAATGTGTTGCTTTAGTAGTGTTTTTTTAACCGAAAAATTGATAAGGGAGGAAATTCAGAATGATTAAGCTATCATATCTGTCAAGCATGTTTTAAAGAGCTTTGTGTTGTAAGAAAAATTCACCTGTGATAAAATATTAAAAGGGTTACTAGACGAATTTGAAAGATGGTATGTTGAAATGGACCAAAAAAAACTTTATGCAATTGATTTATTTAGTGGGTGTGGGGGAGTTACCGCCGGTTTGAAAAAAGCGGGTATTGAAGTACGGGCAGCGGTTGAGATAAATGATATTGCTATAAAAACATATAGTGAGAATAATAAAAATATCCCGGTTATTCATGACGATATCCGTAACGTATCCGGGGATTGTCTGAAAAATATAGCAGGAATACTGGAACAAGATATTTTTTTACTGGTTGCTTGCCCTCCATGTCAAGGATTTTCTTCCATTCGTAGGGGCGGTGATAAAGATAAACGTAATCAGTTGGTGTTTCAATATATACGATTGGTTAAGGAATTAAAACCGGAGTTTATACTGATGGAAAATGTTGCAGGGATGTCAAGGGGAAAAGGGAAAAAGACCTTTGAAAAAGCGTACAAAGAATTTGAAAAAGAATATAAATGTATTTACGATATTCTAAATGCGGCGGATTATGGAGTACCACAGACAAGAAGACGTTTAGTACTTCATGGAATAAGAAAAGATGTGTACGAAAAGTGGAAAAGTAGCTTAAAGTTAGAGTTGCCCAAGCAAACACATGTTGCACCAGCTAAGAAAAAGAAAGATGATGGTTTAAAAGAGTGGATAACATCGTCTGTTATTCTCGGCTTACCATCTCTTAAAGCAGGAGAAGTTTGTAAAGTAGAAGGGGTATTTAACCATGCTAGTAATAGCATGGTAGATACAAATGTTCAAAGGATAAGATACATTCGAGAGCATGGTGGATCTAGAACTTGTTTGCCAGAAAATTTGGTATTATCTTGTCACAAGGATAAGACTGGTCATACGGATGTATATGGAATTATGGATATGACCAAGCCTGCCCCCACAATTACGGGGGGATGCATGCATTATTCAAAAGGACGATTTGGTCATCCGATTGATGATAGAGCATTAAGTGCCAGAGAAGCAGCAAGATTACAATCATTTGATGATCACTATATTTTTCATGGAAACAATTCACAGATGGCTTTACAGATTGGTAATGCGGTACCTGTAGATTTAGCAAAGGCCAGCGGTATTTATTTTAGTGATTTATTCCAGCTGATTAAATCAGAGCCTAAAGAAGAGTGAGAAACCAATCAATGGTTTCAAGTGTACAATAGGAATCGTGAATGTCAGAAATTGTTATTTTATTTGCATTTAATTGGTCGCAAACCTTTAGAGCAGACTGGTACTTTTTATTAATATATATGGTGGAGTTATTGGGTGAATCTTCGTCAATAATACTCCAATTTCCTTTATTGATTATTTTATATTGTGCTGGAGACAGATTGGTGTCAGAGCATAAAACCCAAGCATGGCAATTAGGGCAAAAAATATGCTCAATTAAATTGTTTCTAATATCCAGATTATAAGTTGTTTCTGAAACATTAAAATTAAAACATTTATAACAGTAGAATTGATATATTGTTCTAGTCATTTTATCACCCGTAATAGTATATGCGGTTTGGAAGGGAAATATGTAAGATGGGAACATTTAAGACAAAAGCGAGAGCGGTAGAATTATTGGGAAAGAAACAGATTAGAGACAGTGTTACTGCACTGGCGGAAATTATGAAAAATTCTTATGATGCCGATGCAGAATTGCTTCGTGTAGATTTCTTGACCAAGGATCTTAAAAGTCCATGCATTGTCATTTGCGATACGGGAGTTGGAATGAACCAGGCAGATTTGGAAGATAAATGGTTAGTTTTGGGAACACCTTCAAAGCTGGAGAGTAAGAAGAAGAGAACAGCCAAAGGGAGAGCGTTAATGGGCGAAAAAGGCATTGGACGCTTGGCGGTTTCCCGATTGGGTCAACAAATGTGGATGTTTACTAAAAAAGTGAACACGGGATGGAATGTTTTGTATATAAATTGGAACATATTTGAAAATCCAGATTTATTTATTCAAGATATTGAAATACCAGTAGAATATAATAGGGATTTGCTGGATGCACCTCAGCTTTTGAAACGATTAAGAGAGATTCAAGAAAGTAATTTAAAGAGGGAAAGCTGGAAGTTAGAAAAGAATATAGATAAATTAAAGACTATAGAAAGTCAAATAGCAGATTCTTATCTGGATATAGAGTTAGTGTATGATTTTAGTGAAATTATAGAAAATAGTGAGAAGAAACAGGGAACAATTATTTTTTGTATAGATTTGAATGATGACTGGGAACGGTACTTGGATAAAACAAAGACATTAGAGGAGGATGTTCTAGCCACAAGAAACTATAATCGCTTAAATGCGTTTCTTTCAGACTTTGCTCCTAATGAAGAGGATTTTCATGTCGAATTGTTTCATAATGAAGAGCCTCTTGTTTTTACAGCGGGATTTGACAAGCAAGATTATGAACTATATGACTTAAAAATTGAAGGTCATGTTGAACACGGAATTTTTAAGGGAAGTATAGACGCTAGAAATGGGGATCGGGTAATTCTGGAAAAATGCAATGATATACTTAGGAAAGGAATCGTTGTAACTTCGGGAATTGGAGATTGGCGGAGGGATGACTGTGGCAAATATACAGTTAAGCTCTGCCATTTTGAGATGGATAAAAAAAATACAGGATTAACTGCAGAAGAATTTGAAACCATAAAAAAAAGAATGGACAAAGCAGGTGGAATTGGCGTATACAGGGATAATGTACGGGTATTGCCATATGGTGAACCAGAAAATGATTTTTTGGAGCTGGAAGAGAGAAGGAGTAGAAGTGCTACATATTATTTATTTAGCCATCGTAATATGTTTGGAAGAATTGATATTACTTCTTCAGATAATCCACATTTGGAGGATAAGTCAAGTAGGGAAGGAATCATTGAAAATCAATACTACTATTATTTTATAAAGACACTCCAAAATTTACTTATAAGAATTTCTGTTGATTTTTTAGGAGACATGAATAAAGATTCTTTCAAACTTCGAAAAAGTTATATAGACCAGAATAAACAGGCTATGAAAAATAAACAAGAGCTTCAAAATTTTGAAAAAGAGCAGAATAAGCTTTTTCAGGCAGAAAAGAGAAGGATTGAGGACTTGCTAAAGGCTAATCCACCTCTTTTGAGTACGTTGGAACAGGATGTGATTGTAGGTATAGAGCATATACGGACAGAGTGTGACAAGGAACCTCTTATTGAATATAAAAGTTTGTTAGAGCAAAGTAGTAAAATTAAATATTTTTTGCATGAGATAGAAAACAAATTGCTTAATCAATGTAAACAATTATATATTGCTGTTAATGAGCGATATGAAAGCAAATATCCGTTACAGTTGCTTGATGATGTTGACACATTTAATGAGGGTATGCAAACAAAGATAAAATTATTAGAAAAGAGAGTGGCATATGTCGGCAAAATTTTGCAAGATCAAATTGATGAGAATATTGAACATTATCATAAAGAGTTTTCAAGAAAAATGGGTACTAGTTTAGAGTCAGTAACATATGATCTAAATACTTATGTAAATGAGACTCTTGGAACTTTGCAAAAGTTATCTAATGCAGCTGAAGATGATATCTATCAAAAGCAGACAGCGCTATTAAATAAGGCGGAAGAGTTAGAAGAATATAAAAAAGAAATATATGGTTTTGACAAAGAATTTAAATCAAATATGATGACCAATTATGAAAAAATTAAAACTTATCTTTTGCAAATCAAGCGGAATATTTCAGTAATAAACGTATCTGCTGATCCAGAAGTAATACAAAAAATTCGTATAGAAATTAAAGAATGTGAGGAACAAATTTATAAAGCAACAGATTTAATTTCGAAAACAACGACCTCTAAGTATGAAATGGCTAATAATCAACTGAATGCAATCTTAGAAAAATTTCAGTTAAAAGACTCACAACTTATTAATCAACTCATTATTCAAAATAATGAACTTAAAGAATTAAATGAGATGTATGCTGATTTGGCTAATGTGGGTATGGCTGCGGAAATTGTAAGTCATGAGTTTAACCAATTATTTAATAATGTTTATGATGCAATTAATCAACTAAAATTTCAATCAATGTCTGGTGACGGTAACTATTATTTGAATCAGATTGATGTGGGTTTCAGAGCCATATCAGATCGAATGAATCAGCTTTCGCCAATGTATAGAAGCAAAAGCTTATATAAGAAAAAGATTAATATATATGAAATGTTACAGGATATATATCAATTCTTTGAAAATCGTTTAATAAATCAGGGGATTGAATTTGTGAATGGTGTCGATAAGAATTTAGAATTAAAGATCTCATTATCCAAAATTTATCCAATACTTTCAAATTTAATTTATAATTCAATATATTGGGTGGCAGATAGAAGTGAGAAACAAATCTTAATTCATTATGTTGAAGAAGATAGTGCACTGTATGTAGAGGATTCGGGAGTTGGAATTTCAATTAGAAATAAAGAGCGAGTCTTTGAACCTTTTTTTTCACTAAAAAAAGATGGAAGGGGTTTGGGATTATCAATATCAAAAAATGTATTAGAATCCCAAGGACATCAAATCGAAGTAGTAACAAATTCAAAGAATAAACAGCTAAATGGGGCGTGTTTTAAGATTACATTTAACGTGGAGGCAAAGATATGAGTAGAGTACAAAAGCATGATCTTTCTAAGATTTTGAGAGAGTATTTGAGTCAGATAGTGTATATTGATGATACTTTTGAGGTTACATGGAATTTAGAGAAAGAGGAGAATCCAAAGAAACCATCAAAAAGTAATAGATATATTGGGAAAAGCATAGAGAACAGTGATGCCAAGCCAGCAAAGCCTGAAAAAAGTAAATTTGAAACATTTTGTGAGTTTGTTCAAATCACCTATCCCGAGATTTTACTTACACCAATTTTATATTCGTCACGTACGAAAGATGACCAGTTGTTATTACACATGAAAAATGCTCGCTTATTAATACTGGATTGGAGTTTAGCAAGTAAAACAACAGCAGTAAAACTATTAAACGAAGCGGATTTTTCGGGTCAACTAAGATTTTGTGTAATCTATACCTCTAAATTAGTGGAGGCTAAAGCAGAGTTTATTAACGAAATGAAGGGCGTCAAGAAACAAGGATTACTGCCTGGAAAATGGGATAAAGAGAATTATGAATATATAAGGGCAGATTCAACAATATATATGATATGCGAAAAGGACAAATTTGATTTTGATATGATTATAAAAGCTTTGACAGATGTGTTTGTTAAGGAGATCGGTTATTTCCCCATAGCTTTTATTGATATGATAGCAGGCCTTGAACAAAAGGTACCGTATTATCTAAATAAATTTGCACAACCATTTGACAAGCTGTTATTGTTACAAACTAATGCAGATGAACTTCCCTTGGAGGATATGTACCACACGGTTAGCGATATGGTTATAAATAATATAAGGTCAGATATTGATTTGGATGAACAAGTACTTAAAAGTATTTATAGTAAGCAAGTTGAATCCTTAGAAACATTAATAGAAACGGAGGATTTATTTAATGAGAGATTAGTCAGAACTCTTGATATAACATTGGGAAAATTGGAATGTGATGACAAGGTAAAAAGTGCAATTAAAAAAATATCAAATGAGAACTATAAAAAAATTGTAAATAAAGTAATTAAAAAGCAAGATAATCTTTATAAGGGAATAGAAGAGGCTGGACGCTTTATGGCAAAATGCTGTGCCGATCACATGGCGGAAGAAATGCTTCAGGGATTTGTTGGAGATGAACAGCATCAAAATAAAATAAAAAAAGAATTGAGTGGTATGTATAAAATACAATTTGAGAAAAAAATAAAAAAAGTATTACCAGCCTGTCTTATAACATTGCTTAATCCAGAGCAGGATTATGAGATAAATAACCTAATTACATCGCTAAAAACAATTTCTTATGAAGAAGAGGAGCAGCGATTTAACAAGATATTTTATGATTGCTACAATGAAAAAGATGATACTATGGTACTTAAATGTAATACTCAAGATCATCCACAATTTATTTTGTTACAAAATAAATTAAAGACCGGAGATATATTGTTTGAGAAAGAGGATATTGATGAGAAATCAACGGCATATCTATGTATTGTACCATCTTGCCATATGTTAAGGCCGAAGAAAGTAGACGGGAAAATATTGTTTTTGAAAGGAAGGATTGTTAAAGATTATCCGACTCAAACTTTAAAGGATAATCAGCATTTTACCATATTACCTGAAGTAAATGAAAAGGGTCTGGTTCACGTTATATGGCAATATCACGATGTTGTTTCAATCGACATGAGCATAATAAAAAAAGAAGAATTCTTCTCGTACTATCGACCATATCGTTTAGCTTATGAATATACACGTCAGATAGTAGGAGAATTTGTATCGTTTTACTCTAAGTCAGGGGTAGAGGATTTGTTTTTTAAATCAGACATTTCATTGCATCAGTTGATGACTAAAAAGGTTAAAGCCAGTGAGTGATATTTATAGTAGTGAAAAGCGTTCCGATATTATGAGAAAAGTGAAAAGCAAAAATACGAAACCGGAGGCTGTGGTAAAGAAGCTGTTATGTGATTTGGGATATCGGCAATATAGATTGTCAGCGGCAGAATTACACTGTAAACCAGATATTGTTTTTGTGCGAGGTAAAAAGGCAATATTTATTAATGGTTGTTTCTAGCATGGGCATACATGTAAAAAAGCACGTTTACCGGAAAGCAATCATGAATTTTGGGAAATTAAAATAGAGATAAATCAAAAGAGAGATGAAAGCTTCCTGTATACTTTAAATAGATCAATTGATTGACACAAAAAAATACCTCAAGTAAATTTAGATTGTTACTGACCAGCCAGTTGGTAAAAATCCAAAATACGAGAGGTATATAAGATGAA
>JAQUUB010000006.1 GCA_028694115.1 Lachnospiraceae bacterium | reverse complement strand
CAAAAAAAATACTTACCATAATCATTTGCATAAATAGTTTTTTTTGATTTTCTTCTTTTCTAATATAATTAATGCTGACAAAATCTAAATACATATACATCATAAAAGCAAATATTAAAACTTCAAAAATCCAATTAAATATCCCCATAATTTTCTATCTCCTGTACTTAAGTCCAAGATATTCCGAAAAGCGTTTATTAAAAACAATTTTTCTTGATCTAGATAAGTTTAATTCCATCCCATTTTTTAGTTTTATATAGCTTCCTTCAATTCTAACCACATAATCCATATTTACAATATAACTATTATGAGCATACTCAAAACCTTTATCCTTCAGTTCCTCATAGATATCTTCTAATTTTCTATTCGTTATTATTTCTTTCGGTACTTCTGACTGAGTTTCAAAAGTGAATGTAATTTTTTCTTTTTCTAGCTCATTTAAGCAGATTTTTGCAACACGGTTATGGATAGCAATGTAGATAATATCATTTAAATCTACCTGTGTAAATTTTCCCCCCGATTTAATATTTAGATAATAAGATCCTTTTCTATTTTTCATTTCTTTTAAAATATCTTCAAAATTTTTTGCTATTTCATCCTCTTGAAAATATTTCATAATATAGCGATATGGCTGAACAATAAAAGATTCTACACTTGGAAGAACCGCTGCAGTACAAAATACTAGTATAAGATCTTTCGATATGCTTCTTATATGCCTTGCAACCTCATTTCCATCCATTCCCGTAAGTTGAATATCAAGTAAAAGAACATTTAAATCTAAAGGAAAATCATATATACATTCTTCTCCTGTATCATATTCTAATATTTCAATATTCTCTGGACATTCCTTATTCTCTAATAATAATTTTTTTAATCTTTTTAAATCTTCATAATTGTCATCACAAATTGCAATTTTATACATCCTTACTCCCACCCGCATGCTTTAGGGCATGCATTCAAATCTGAAAACGTTTTTTCAACAATCCACAACAATTGACTTTAGTATTTATTCTATTATGAATAGTTCGCTTAATAAAATCAACAAAAAAGGACTCTTTATCCCATATTTTGTTAATTATTATAAGGTATTTATATTTTAAATATCAATATTATACAATTTTACAGTCTATTTTTATATTATAAATCCATTATTGATATTTTAAATATACTATACTTTTTATTATTAAAACTCTTTCGTTCGAAATATGGAGGAAAACAAATGGATGAAAATTTTATTCCAGATCGGATAACAGAATATCGAATAAAAACAAACATTTCGGAATATCAAATGAGTTTGGATTTAGGACATAGTCAAGGATATATTCATTCTATCTCATCTGGTCGTAATTTGCCTTCGTTAAGAGTTCTTTTTGATATATGTAACTATTTTAAAATAACTCCAGCAGAATTTTTTGATACTGATATTAAAAACCCAGAGCTACTTCGTGAATTTATAGAAATTGCTAAGACTTTAAATGAAGATGATTTAAAATCACTAATGTATCTTATGAAAAATCTTCATAAATAAAATAGAGCGATCAATGATCGCTCTATTTTATGATTCTCAATTCTATTTTCTCATTTTAGGTTTAAATAGTAAGCTAGCCAAATATCCAAAAATCAATGCAGTGCTAGTTCCAACCGCGGCTGCCTTAAATCCTCCCTGAAATAGTCCAATAAACCCCTCTTCATCAACTGCTTCTTTTACCCCCTTAATTAGAACATTTCCAAATCCCAATAATGGAACACTTGCTCCTGCACCAGCAAATTCTTGAAAAGGTTCATACCATCCGATAAATCCCAAAACAGCTCCAACACATACTAAAAGTACCATGATTCTTCCAGGCATCATTTTTGTCTTTTCCATTAGAATTTGAACGATAACACAAATAAGTCCTCCAACCCAAAACGCATTAAAATAATCCATTCTGATATCCACACCTCCTGAAATTTTTCAACTCATGATTAGTCTTTTGTTTTCGTTAGTATATGTGATATTTAAAGGATTATACTTTTCTGATTTTTTATAGTAATTACTTTTCACAATTTCCTATACTTGTAAATATAATTTACATCATCTATAATTATCTTATCTTTAATAGAAATTTATGAAATTAATTATTTATTTAAGAGGGGAATCTTATGAAAATAAAATATATTCTGTTCGCTCTACTTCTCATACTATTATCTTGGCAATTTATATCCGCTTCTCCTAAAGAGCCTGTTTCTGCTGTTGGTATCGGTCTTGGTACCGCACAAATCAAGGGGTATGATAAAGGAACTTACGATTATGTTTATATGGGCACCTATGAAAATAAGCCTATGAAATGGAAGGTACTTTCATCTCTCACAAATACAGGCGAGAGTATAGGTCTTTTCCTATTAGCAGATTACGGCGTAAGTAATAGCCTTTTTGGAGATAGCAACGATTGGAAAAATAGTATTGCTAGGAAATGGTGCCAAAGCTTTTATGCGGATTCGAATATTTTTACAGAAAGTGAAAGAAATTCCATTCTAAAAACTAATAAGTTAGAATCAAATGACTATCCTCTTCCCGAGTTAAGAATTGGTAGTTATTTGGCTAGTTCTCTAAGTAATGATTATATCTTTATTCCATCTGTAAACGAAATGTTAAATCCACAATATGGATTTTCAAATAGCATACATACTGATGACTCTAGATGTGTAGAATATAAGAATCGTAAAAGATGGTGGTGGCTACGTTCTAGATACTCAGAAGATTCCAAACAAGAATGTCTTATCTACCGTGACGGTAATATCACAAATGATTTAAGTACTAGAAGCATCATCTTAATCCGCCCAGCATTTAACCTTACTTCTGACAATCAAAAAATACTTCTTTCAAGCTTAACTGACGAAAAAAACACTTGGAAATTGACCTTAGTGGACAAAAAAAACTTATCCACTCCTAAAATCACAAAAACTAAAGTGCAAAATAATCAATTATCTTTCCACTACTCGGAAGGAATTGCAAATGAAAATACAAGTTTAAGTGTTCTCATCACTGATTTAAATTATGAGAAAATTTATTGTTATTCAAATCTTGATTCCACTCAAAATTCAATGGGTGGTTCCGTAACCTTTCATCTTCCTGACAATTTCAATAAAAGAACCTGTTCTGTTTATATTTTTACAGAACAAATTAATGAAATTCATTCTACTAATTATGCAAGTGAACCAATTAAACTAATTATTTCTTGAATCGTTTCCTCAACCCCTCTTGCATTTTCATTAACAGTAATATCTGCATAAGATTCATAAAGAATACTTCTTTCATCGTAGAGTTCCCTTAGTGTCTGTCCATCTCTTAAGGTAACACCACGTCCTTTTACATTAGACAGACGACTCTTTAGGATTTCATATTCCTCTTTCAGATAAATAATTGTCCCTATTTCTTTAAAATGTTCCATTGCTTTTTTTCCATAAACGGCACTTCCGCCAGTTGCTATAATTAAATGATTCCCTTGAATCTGACGATTAACATCTTCTTCAATTTTCCAAAATCCTTCTATTCCCTTTTCTTTAATTATTTCTTTTAATAAGCAGTCTTCCTGCTTTTGTATCATTAAATCTGAATCGATAAAATCATAACCTAATATCTTTGCAAGTATGACTCCTATGGTACTCTTCCCCACTGCCGGCATACCAATTAAAATAATATTATTCATGAAATAAACCTCTCTATCTGTATATTTAACTTTCCTTTTTTGCTGATATAAACCACTTTTCTATAAATAAATTTTCCAAATCCCCTTACAGAAACTTTATCTTCTTCTCTTAGTAAATAACTATTGTTTTCTATTGTCTTTCCATTAATAAAAACTTTCTGCATCCGAAAAAGATTGATGCTTTCATTCCTAGAGATATGATAAATCTTTGCTATCACTGCATCAATTCTTTCAGATGATACATTGACCTCTTCTAGTTTTGTTTGTATTCCATTTGAAGTTAAAACTTCTTCTACAATTGCACATTTCATATGAGTATGTTTTACCTGATCAAGATTCTGACAGATAAAATTGTTCATCTTTTCTATTATAAACAAATAAGCGGATTTACCCTCTATGACAATATCACCAATCTGGTCTCTTTCAATTCCAAGATTCATAACCGCCCCTAAAAAATCCCGATGTGAAAACGACTCTGCAAATTTCTCTATCAATGGCTCTATCTTAATGCATACAACTGGAAATTTTTCCTCATATTCTAATTCTTCTATTGATCCAAATCGTATCATAGCACGTTCAGCAAGCTCATAGCCTCCAAAAATCTGATAAACACTTACATTAAGTTTATCCTTCATCTGATGAAAATCTGATAGCTCTGATTCGCTTAAAAAATTAGTAAATGTAAACATGTTATTTTGAAAGGATTTACTTGCCAAATCTATGATTCGTTTTCTTTTTAACTCTTCTTTTTGATTCATTTCCATACCCATCATTCAAATCAATAGTTGAATATGTTTTATTCAACCTTTTTGCCTATCCATTATTAATTTACAATGTTTTGAAGCCATACTCCTTTTTTTAACATAAAAAATCCTACTGAACATTTTATAATATCGATAAATTGACAGATAAAATAGATCATTAAAATAGACAATATGGTATAGCGGGTTAACATAAACGCTGTTGGTATTGCAATAATCCAAACATAAACACTGTCAAATAAAAATGTAATAAAGGTTTTACCACCTGAACGTAATGTAAAATAGGTAGCATTTGTATATGCCTGAATGGGCATTGATAATCCAAATATTTGAATAAAGCTCTTAGCTAAAGATTTCACCTCATCGCTCGTATTATAGATAGCTGGAAAAAAAGGTGCTAATAATATCATGCTGAATCCCACTACCACACTGACGCTGACCGACATAAATATGATTTTTCCTGCTGTATCCTTTGCATCTTCAAAATCACCTGCCCCAAGCTTCTGTCCCACAATAATAGCCACAGTACTTCCCATGGCAAATGTAAAGATAGAAAATAAATTCGTTATCGTTGTAGAAATATTAAGTCCTGCTATAACAGCTAACCCCTTTACAGAATAACACTGCGTCATGATGGCCATTCCCGAAGACCATAAAAATTCATTTATTAATAATGGCATGCCTTTGATAATTATTTTTTTACATAAAGCAATTGGTATATTAAAATGATGATAAACTCCCAGAATAAATAGATTCCTTTTGCTATTTTTATGGGTCCATAACACAATAATTGTACATTCTACAAAACGTGAGATTACTGTAGCAATTGCAGCTCCCTGTACTCCCATTACTGGTAATCCAAATTTACCATAAATCAAAAGATAGTTAAAAATCAAATTAACAAATACAGCTACGATACCCGCTTTCATAGGTACAACGGTTTCTCCTGTTTCTCGAAGAGTTCCCGAATAAGATTGCTCAATTGCAAAAGGTAGTAGTCCAAATAACATAATCCATAAGTATTTTTTCGCAAATTTTAAAGTTTCTGCTATATTTCCCGTATTGCTTCCTTCATGTAAATATAGATGAATGAGTGCATCTCCCCAAAAGAGAAAGATACCGACTCCGATTAACGTTAATAAAAAGCAAATCACTAACTTAAATCGGAAAGAATAACGTACTCCCTCATGATTTTTTTGTCCATGGTATTGGGCACTAAAAATACCCACCCCAGAAATAGCTCCAAATATACATAAATTAAAAACAAAAAATAATTGATTTACGATAGAGACCCCAGACATTTGGTCTGTTCCCACTCTGCCAACCATTATATTATCTAAAAGTCCTACAAAATTCGTAATACCGTTCTGAATTACAATTGGAATTGCAATTGCAAGTACCATTTTATAAAATTTTTTACTGCCAATAAATCTTCTCATGATAGATCCTCTATTTTTTAGAGTTCCTTGTATTTGTTCTAAATCTTCTATTTAACCGAATTCTGTGCCTCAATCTGGTCTGATAAATCATTTAAATACAAAAAACGCTCCATTTTTTCTTCTAGGATTATTTCCATTTCTTCTTTTTCTTTGATACACTGATTGAGCTTTATAAAGTCGGTTGCACATTTAGTTATTTCTTCTTCAAGAGCTAATAACTTTTCTTCCATATCCTCGATATCCTGTTCAATTGTTTCATAATCTTTTTGTTCCTGATAAGAAAATTTCAATTTTCTTTCTCGACTTTTCCACTCCTTTGATAAATCAGCCTTTTTCTCAATTGCTTCTATCGAAGTATCTACATTCTCATTATCCCACTGTTTTTCTAATAGATAGTCTGAGTAGCTACCCTCATATTGGCGAATCACACCATTTCCTTCAAATGCAAACAGTCGTTTGACTACACGATCTAAAAAATAACGATCATGTGAAACTGTAATCACAATTCCCTGAAAATGTTCCAGATAATCTTCAAGTATACTAAGCGTCTGAATATCAAGGTCATTGGTAGGTTCATCAAGCACAAGTATATTAGGTGATTCCATCAATATCTTCAAAAGATAGAGTCTTCTTTTTTCTCCACCAGAGAGTTTATGTATCCGTTGATATTGGAGAGTACTATTAAATAAAAAACGTTCTAACATTTTAGATGCAGTTATTTTTCCGTCCTCTGTTTCAATATATTCTGCCGTTTCCCGAATATAATCAATCACCTTTAATGATTCATTCATATATTCATTTTCTTGTGAAAAATACCCTATTTTTATAGTTGCCCCTATATTTATGACGCCACTGTCAACTTCGATTTTTTTATTGATTATTTTCATTAACGTGGATTTACCACAACCATTAGGACCTATAAATCCAAGTCTCTCACCCTTTAAAAATATATATGAAAAATCACAAATCAGTATCCGATTTCCATATGATTTGTTTATATTTAATAACTCAATTGTAGTTCTTCCCATGCGCCTTGCAACCGAACCCATATCAACATGTTGCTCCTGCATTGGTGCTTTCTGTTCCTTAAGAGTTTCATATCGTTTAATATGCGCCTTTTGTTTTGTGCTCCGAGCCCTTGCTCCTCTTTGCATCCATTCAATTTCTTCTCTAAGAACGCTTTGTCGTTTACGCTCAGTTGCTGTTTCCATTTCCTCGCGTTGCGCCTTTAGTTCAATAAATCCAGAATAATTGGTCTGATAACTATATATTTTTGCATTGTCAATTTCTACAATTCGATTGGTTACTCGGTCAAGAAAATATCTATCATGTGTCACCATTATAAGTGCACCTTTTCTTTGTATTAAATAATTTTCTAGCCACACTGTCATATCATTGTCAAGATGGTTGGTTGGCTCATCTAAAACCAAAATATCGCACTCTGACATGAGTGCAGCAGCAAGAGCTACCCTTTTTCTTTGCCCACCTGAAAGAATAGCTAATTTTTGTTCATAATCTGAAAATCCTAGTTGATTTAATACGGCTTTCGCATCGCCTTCAATATTCCATTCATTAAATCCACTTTTATTTCTGGTTATGACATAGTCATAAATAGTAATATCTGGTTCAAATTCTAAATTTTGAGGAAGATATTGTATATGTACTTTATTCCCTTTAACTACTTCCCCTGTTTCGCCCGTTTCAAGACCAGCCACTATTTTTAATAAAGTAGACTTTCCTGTTCCGTTTACACCAATGACTCCTACTTTTTCACCCTCCCCGATGCTGATATCTGCATGATTGAAAAGTAGCTTATCTGTATATGATTTTGTTAAATTATTGATTGTTAGTAAATTCAATGATATCTTCCTTCTTTTCTTTACATCCTGAGGAATAAGGACATGAATTACATCCAGCCCCACAAGACGATTTTCGAGATTTTTTTTGTCTTATTAGTATCATACCTGCTACAATTATTAAAAAAAGCAACAAAAATAAAACTATGATATTTGCCACACTAACCACTTACTTTCCTACATTCTTAAAAAATGTCATATTTATTTATTATATCTGAAAGTTACCTGATAAACAACTACAAATACTCTTTAACTAACCATGCCCCATATCCAGTATATTAGACCCAGCACCCAACTGGTAAAAATTCCATACAAAATGACTGGGCCCGCTATGGTGAAAATTTTACACCCTACTCCAAACACCTGTCCTTCCTTTTTAAATTCAATGGCCGGTGAACAAATGGAATTTGCAAATCCTGTGATTGGAACTAGCGCACCAGCTCCCCCAAATTTTGCTATACTTGGATATATATTTAATCCTGTTAGTAATGCACTTAGTAATACTAAAATTAAAGAACACCAAGACGCAGCGGTCTCTTTATCAATCCCCATATTCATAGCTACATTTATAATCATTTGCCCTAATGTACAAATAATCCCGCCTACAAGAAAAGCCTTTATCATTACTAACCAAATGTTATGCTTGGGCGTAATTTCTTCTACCTTATTCTGATATTGCTTTTTCTTAATTTCATCCATTTCTACTCCCATCCGCATGCTTCCATCATGCACTCAAATTTCAAATTATTTCACACTTACAACATGCCGCCTCAAGTGGCACAAATAATCAGTGAGAAATATCTTCTCACACTTTACACTTATTATAATCATTTACATAAAGTTTATACGAAATAACTTTATACAACTACAATATAAGAAATGATACCATTTATTTTTTCTATTACATGTTATAAAGATAAAACAATTTGTTTATACTATAAAAACAAAATCAAAAAAATTTTCTTGGTTTATGAAACAATAAGGAGTATGCGTATATGGATCACATCAATCTATTTCGCTTTGAAAAGAGGAAAACTATGTCTCAGACAATTGGCAGTTCAAGTATTAGCTTTGAAAAACCCGTATATATATTAGAAAGTGCTTCCATTGTTGGAAAAAAAGAAGGGGAGGGACCCCTGGGCAATTATTTTGATATGATTGGAGATAATCCACTTTTTGGATGTAATACTTGGGAGGAAGCGGAAAGTACCTTACAAAAAGAGTCCGCAACCTTAGCTTTATCTAAGGCAGATCTCAAATCAACAGATATCCGTTATATTTTTTCTGGCGATTTATTGGGACAGCTTATCGCATCCTCATTTGGATTATTAGATTTCGAAATACCATTTTTTGGTTTATACGGTGCTTGCTCCACATGTGGTGAATCCTTAAGTCTCGGTTCTATGACGATTGCAGGTGGTTATGCAGACAAAGTACTCTGCGTTACATCAAGTCACTTTGCAAGTGCCGAAAAGCAATTTCGTTTTCCTTTAGAATATGGAAATCAGCGTCCCTTATCAGCTTCTTGGACCGTTACTGGTAGCGGTGCATTTATCTTGACTGGAGAATATGAATCAAAAGTAAAAGCAAAAATTACAGGTATTACAACTGGTAAAATCATTGATGCTGGGATTAAAGATTCTATGAATATGGGTGCTGCAATGGCACCAGCAGCTATGGATGTAATTTACCAGAACTTTAAAGATTTTAATAGAGGTCCTGAAGATTATGATAAGATTATTACAGGTGATCTTGGGAGTATTGGACAAACTTTGCTACTAGATTTGCTAAAAGAGAAGGGCTTTGATATTTCAAAGCAACATATGGATTGTGGTATTGAAATATTTGATAGCAATACCCAAGATAGTCATGCGGGCGGTAGTGGCTGTGGATGCTCGGCAGTTGTTCTCAGTGCCTATATATTAGGGCAAATTCATTCAGAAACCTACAAAAGGATTCTGTTCATACCAACTGGAGCACTGCTATCCACAGTCAGCTTTAACGAAGGGAAAAGTGTTCCTGGCATTGCACATGGCATCGTTATTGAAAAAGCCTAATGATATCCATTTAATCCTAAAAGAAAATATACCATAGCACTAGAAATACAAAAAATAACTAAACAAATAGCTGTCAATTTTTTCAGGATAAAAAAGATTTTTCCATCTTTTTTATCCTGAAAAAATATAGATAAAAAAACTGCTTCTATTACAATCAAGAATGCAATATATCGAAAATCCTGAGAGCTAAAATTCGGGATTTTAAAACATAGGTTAACATAAAATGCAATTGATGTGAAATAGTAAACACCTAAAAATATTTTTACACCACTTTCTAAAACTGAGTTCTTTGGAAAAAGATAATATACAGTTACTAAAAATGTTATAAGCATTAGAATTGCACCTGCTACCAACAAGAACCATGCAAATGGAGTCGTTACTTCTACGAGCGATGCATAATTATATTCTCCTACTAAAGAGGTCTTTAGCATCGTAAGAGGAATGTTATACTCGTCATATGAATTGCCATTTACAATCAAATTGGTAAATGGTGTACTTGTTCGAATATCAAAAATTCTTTGGATCATTGAAAATGAATTTACCGGTTCCCCTACCTTGGGAGTATAGGTAAGTGGTACGGAAAATTTAAAATAGTTCCTTAATGGCGACCATACGCCAATTGGTACACTGATCATACCAAATACAATATACTGCACAAATAATTTTTTAAAATTCTCCTTCTTTTTGCATAGCTGCAATAAAAATACCACAGCGATTGCCGGTGCAATGAGAATTCCAGATAATTTCGCCATCATGGATCCCCCCACACATAGTGCAAGCAAAACAATCGATTGAAAATCCATGTTTTTATACCAGCGCAAAAAATAGTAGATACCCATAACCTGTAGTAAAATGCAAAGCATATCATTATTAATACTTCCAGACAATAAAATAAAGCAGGGATGCAATGCTACTAATGCAATACCAGCTAGTAGTGCCCTTCCTTCAACTTTCATTTCTTTTAAAATTTTATATGCATAAACGGTCATTAAATATGCGTATAGCAATGTTAAAACTTGTACATTCTCACAAGCATGATTATATTGAAATCCTACAAGAACATTGATTTTTAACCAGATTGCTGCAAGAATATGATGAAGTGGTGGCTGAAAAAAACCCCATAAATTTCTCGGATCAAAATCAATCAACTTCCAATTATTATAAAAGTACTCTATATAACCAGCCTGTCCGAAACCAGCTCCAAAACCAATCACGTCATGTTGTCTTATCCATGTTGGGGTGTATATTATGTACCCGCTTCTTATAATAAATGCAACAGCAAACAGTAAAAAGAAGCCATAATATTTCCTTCCCTTTTTCCAAAGAACAAAGGTAATTCCCAAAACAACAAATAGTAAAAGGCCCTCACAAGCTACAAATCTGCGAGGACTATTTATAATATAAAAAAGACTCGTAATTACACAACCTAAAAATAGCACTATTCCGTGAATCCATTTACTTTTTTTCATAATAGAAACCATGCCTCTCTTAAAGTCTCACAGCTTCCTATATTTTTAATGTGCTGTGTACTCTTATCCTTTTTATATGTTAACATTATTTCCTTTTCTTAGCAATAAAAGGCTTTCTTAAGATAAACGGTTTCTCATACTTACTAATATTTTCTTTTCTAATCTGGAAACTTGAACCTGGCTAATCCCTAGGCGCTTGGCAACCTCCACCTGTGTTATATTATCAAAATATCTTAATTGAATAAGTTCTCTCTCCATCTCATGAAGCCCTTCCATTAACTGCTCTAGTAATAAGCGATTGAGCAATTCATCCTTTTCAAGATCATCATGGATACTTTCACCACCAAAAGCACTTTCCTTATGAGCTGTCACTTGATCTAGCAGATAAATTTCTTTTCCATCACTCTGATATACCGATTTATAAATAGAATCAATTTCTCTACTTGCATCAATCGCTACTACAATATCTTCTAATGACAGTTGCGTCATTTCTGCTATTTCTTCCATTGTAGCATCTCGTCCCAATTCCTGGGACAATTTTGATTCCGCTTGTCTTACTTTCCAGCCATTTTCCTTGATACTCCGACTTACTTTTACCATTCCATCATCTCTTAAAAATCTCTTAATTTCACCCATAATCATGGGCACTGCGTATGTCGAAAACTTAACATCGTAGGATAAATCAAATTTATCGATTGCCTTAATTAATCCGATACTCCCTATCTGTATCAAGTCTTCTGGTTCAATACCTCTTCCCATAAACCGCTTACTGATATGATGTACTAGCCCTAAATTTTCTTCTACAAGTACCTCTCTTGCTTCTTTATCTCCTAAGTGAGATTTTTCAATCAAAGCAATTGTATCGTTCATGCAGGGGCACTCCTATTTTCTTTTTCATTTTTATTACACAGCCCTCCCCGGGAGCCGATTGGACTTCCAGCGAATCCATAAATGCCTCCATAAATGCAAACCCCATACCAGAACGTTCTAAATCTGGCCTAGTAGTAAATAAGGGCTCCATTGCCTTCGTAATATCGTGAATACCAATCCCTATATCTTTTATCTCAACCGTTACATCTTGTTCGTTTGAAGTACACTCAATTACTACAGATCCAATTTTATTACCATAGCCATGAATAATCGCATTTGTAACTGCCTCTGACACTGCCGTTTTGATATCTTCCATCTCCTCCACAGTAGGATTTAGATGGCACAAAAAGGATGCAACCGCAACCCTCGCAAATGCTTCATTTCCAGAATAGCTATCAAATTCCAATTTCATATGATTTATCATCTTCTATCTTTCCTCCTCTATTATTTCCACAATCTTATGTAGCCCAGATAATTGTAATATTTTTCTAACTCTTTCATTTACATGGATTGCCATTACCTTTCCTCCTAATGTGTGTACCTTCTTATATCTTCCCATAATTACCCCAATTCCTGAACTATCCATAAAGCTTGTGTCTTCAAAGTCAAAAACCACATATTCAATATGTTGTCCCTCAATATATTTATCTGCTGTCTCTCTTATTCGGATTGCTCTGTGATGATCCAATTCCTTTGGCATTCGTATACATAAATAGGAATTAATTACTTGAAAATCCTCCATCTTGCCCCTCCCTTTTCAAAATAAATTTGATTAAAAACTATGACATTAAATAATGCATAAATCTACATTTTTTTCAGAAAATAAAAGAGAACACAGCCTTTGCTATGTTCTCTTAAGTATTTTATATCCATTTATTGTCCTGGTACTGCTCCATTAGCTCCTACTCCTCCAAGCGGATTTGTAGCATCCGTAATCGGTAATGTCGGCTCTGTTACAGTCGGTGCAACACCATCCGTTGCTTGATTTTGTTGCTGAGTATTGGCGTTATCTGTTGTTTCAGTATTCTCAGTGATATACCCCTTTGCATTATTCGCATACTGCGAATCGGGAAACAAACTGATTACCTGACGATATAACTCATCTGCTTTGTCTGTATTGCCAGATTTTCGATAGGCATGACCAAGATTATAGAGTGCTTCCACATTTGTTTCATCTGTCTCATATGCTTTTGTCAAATCAGAAATAGCAGTTACATAATCACTTTTCTTCAGTGCAGAAAGTCCTGTTTGCAAATATTTTACTGCTGCCTTTGTGCTTACTTGTGTATGAAGCAGAGAGTATAATGCTTTAAATTCTTCTGAAGTATCAGTTCCTTTTACATAGTCCTCGTCAATACTTTTCATAATATCAGCAATATCAAGAACTGCATCTGGATCCTCTATATATTTTTTAGAAGCTTCCATCAAAGAATCAGAAGCTTTTAAAACCCCATCGCTACCAGTATAGCCCTCAATATCTGTCTGCAAATCCGAATTTTCAGTCTGCAAGGCTTCCACTCGTTTTTCAAGCTCCTCTATCGTAGCCGACTTTGCTGTTAACTGATCACTGACTTCTACTAGATTTTTATTAATATCTGATTTCTCAGCTTGAACTCTTGATGGTAATATCAAAAACCACATAATTCCAAGACCAATAATCATACCAATAACCAAATTTATTACGGTTGCTCCTCCGGTCTTTTCAGGTCCATTAAGTGGTTGTATAATGGTCTCGTTTCCACTTTGATAAGTTATGACATCACTTTTTAATGGTTTTTTCTTCTTTTTATCTACATTTGGTTCTTCACACACTTCAAGCATTTTATCTATTTCTCGAATGTAGAAAAGTGTTGTTGTATTATTTGCATCAATCTTAGCCGCCTTAACTATTGTTCTCTTGGCTTTTTCCCATTCTTCATTATGAATATACAGCAATGCTAATAATTGATATCCTTTGATAAGATTAGGATTAATTGATAATACTTTTTTTAACTGAATTGCTGCCAGATCCAAACTTCCCTGTTTGCAATACATTAATGCTTGGTTGTATTTCTTAATTGTCTGATTAATTGCATCTAATTTTGTAGGATTGCTCTGAATCTCCTGTATGAAATCATCAGCTATATTTTTCTTACTTTTAATATTCTTACTAATGACCCATTCGCTAAGAGCGGCAACCGGTTCACCCATTTCAAAAAATACAAGTCCTAATAAATTTCTCGCATCTATATTATTTTTATTACATTTTAAACTCTGTCTAAGACTTTGTGCTGCTCCAGTTAAGTCACGGACTTGAGCTTTCTTTAGCCCATCATTATAAAATATATTTGAAAGCCTCATGATTTTTTTATAAATTAAAACATCCGCTCCACACCCGGTACAAAAATCATTCTCTGACAAAGTACATCCACAATTATAGCACTTCATGGCATTCTCCTCTATTCATTGTTGTCCTTTGCCTCTTTGAACATTCCTACCAGTACATCCGTCATATCCGATAAATCATGATTATATATTGCATCCTCTGCATCTTCTACTTCTATGCTGGGATGAAACTTTTTTAATTCTTCTTCAAAATTGATCACAGGAAACTCCCATCTGCAGACCATCTGCTAAACTCTATTATAGAAACCAGCTACAATTCTTTATAGCTAGATACAAACGTAACAATATAATCATAATAAACAGATTCAACAAAAAAATCAATGCTTTCTTTTCTTAATTTATCTAATCAAATTTATTTCAGCTGTGCTAAACGCTCTTTTACCTGCTCCATCATCTGCATATATTTTGTAAGCTTATCCTTTTCTTCCTGAATTTTGGATTCCGGTGCTTTACTTACAAATTTCTCGTTAGAAAGCAAATTATTTACACGTACTAATTCACCTTCTAAACGTTTCTCTTCCTTTTGTAATCTCTCAATTTCTTGCTTGATATCTACAAGCTCTGCAAATGGAATATAAACAACGGCATTTGGAATAACAACAGATACTGCATCTTCATCAATTCCACTCTTATTCTTTTGCGTAAATACTTCTGACGCATTTGCTAGTGCTCCAAAGAATAATTTTCCATCTTCAAAAATTTTTAATGTATCTAGATGATCCGAGACAATATATACGTTAGCTTTCTTGCTTGGTGGAACATTCATTTCTGTCCTCACATTACGGATGCCACGTACGGCTTCTTTCATTAATTCTATTTCTTTTTCTTCCTGTTCAAAATCCCATTCTGTTTTATATACTGGCCATTCTGCAATCATTATGGATTCTACGTCCGTTTTTTCAGAAAGTTCTGCTAAAGTACAATATACTTCTTCTGTTATAAATGGCATAAATGGATGCAATAATTTCAATGCATCAATTAGTACTGTCTGCAGTGTATAAAGCGCACTGTTTTGAGAACTCACATCATCCGAGTTATAGAGACGTGGCTTAACCATTTCAATATACCAATCACAAAGTTCATCCCAAATAAAATCATAGACTTTCTGAACTGCAATTCCAAGTTCAAAGTTCTCCATATTTTCGGTTACTTCTTTTGTTACTTTATTTAGTTTACATAATATCCATTTGTCAACTGGAAGTAATTCCTTTTTCCCTGGTTCTACAATTTTCTTTCCTTCCATATTCATCATAATGAATCGAGAAGCATTCCAGATTTTATTTGCAAAATTACGGCTTGCCTCTACTCTTTCATAGTAGAAACGCATATCATTCCCAGGGGCATTCCCTGTAATTAGTGTAAATCTAAGTGCATCTGCACCATACTGATCGATGACTTCTAATGGATCAATTCCATTGCCAAGTGATTTACTCATCTTACGTCCTTGTGAATCACGAATTAAACCATGGAATAATACTGTCTTAAATGGTTTCTCACCCATCTGTTCAAATCCAGAGAACACCATACGAATTACCCAGAAGAATATAATGTCATAGCCAGTAACCAAAACATCCGTTGGATAAAAATAGTTTAAATCCTCTGTCTTTTCTGGCCATCCCAATGTTGAAAAAGGCCAAAGTGCAGATGAAAACCAAGTATCAAGTGTATCTGGATCCTGTATAAAATGAGTTTTTGCACATTTAGGACATACTGTTGGAGCTTCTTTTGCTACTATAATTTCCCCACAATCCTCACAATAATAAGCTGGTATTCTGTGTCCCCACCATAACTGACGCGAAATACACCAATCACGAATATTATCTGTCCAGTTAAAATATGTTTTATCCATACGCTCTGGAATTAATTGAAGATCACCCGATTTTACGGCTTCTACAGCTGGCTTAATTAATTCATCCATTTTTACAAACCACTGCTGTTTTACAAGTGGTTCTATTGTTGTTTTACAACGATCATGTGTTCCTACATTATGAGTATAATCCTCTGTTTTTACTAAAAGCCCCATCTCATCTAATTCTTTTACAATTTGCTTTCTTGCTTCGTAACGATCCATACCTGCAAATTTTCCACCGTTTTTATGAATGGTAGCATCATCATTCATAATATTAATCATCTCTAGATTATGGCGCTTTCCTACTTCAAAGTCGTTAGGGTCATGTGCAGGAGTAATTTTTACAACACCAGTTCCAAATTCCATATCTACATAAGTATCCTCTACAACGGGAATTGCTTTATTTACTAAAGGAAGCCATACTTTTCTTCCTTTTAAATAGGTATATCTCTCATCATTTGGATGAATTGCAACTGCAGTATCACCTAACATTGTTTCTGGACGAGTTGTTGCAAATTCCAAAAATTCCGTTTTGCTAGGTGCACCATCTTCTTCTACTAGCGGATATTTTATATGCCAAAAATGTCCATTTTGTTCTTCATATTCAACTTCAGCATCAGAAATAGAAGTATTACATATAGGACACCAGTTAATAATTCTAGAGCCTTTATATATAAAACCTTTTTCATGCAATTTACAAAACACCTCAGTTACTGCCTTATTGCATCCTTCGTCCATAGTAAAGCGTTCTCTATCCCAATCACAAGAAGACCCTAATTTACGTAGTTGAGTAGTAATTCTTCCGCCATACTCCTTCTTCCACTCCCACGCACGTTCTAAAAACTTATCACGACCCAAATCGTGTTTATCAATACCCTCTTCTCTTAACTTTTCAATAATTTTTACTTCTGTTGCAATACTTGCATGGTCTGTGCCCGGCTGCCAAAGTGCATTATATCCTTGCATTCTCTTAAAACGAATTAAAATATCCTGCATCGTATTGTCAAGTGCATGCCCCATATGAAGCTGCCCTGTTATGTTTGGAGGCGGCATTACAATTGTAAATGGTTTTTTGCTTCTATCTACTTCTGCATGAAAATACTTTTTATCCTCCCATTTTTTATATAATCTCTCTTCCATCCCTTTCGGATCATATGTTTTTGATAACTCAGACATTTTCATTTTCCTTTCTTAGCTGAATTTCTATTTTTCCTAAAAAAAGCCCTTTGCTCCTTTTTTATAGGAGCAAAGGGCGAATATACAAATCGCGGTACCACCTTTGTTTATCACTTATGCCGAACATGACACTCTTGCCATATATCCTGTCAGATACGGTCTCCCTATAACGTGGGTCAATCCGTGCAGCCTTACTTTCATCACTAAAAATTAGTCACGTTTCTGCCTGCCAGTTCCAAAGCTACCTTCTGCACTCTTCCTTTAAATGATTTTTCAGCCAATGAACCATTCTCTCTTTTAAGGGGTGATTTGCATACTCCTCTTTGTCATAACCTTTATCTTAACGTTATTCTAAAAGGTGCATTCCAATTTGTCAATACCATATTTAGCAAGTAATATATCATTACTACTTCATTTAATTGAATTTTTTAAAACTAATATTCATATCTACATCTCCATCTATTCCATCCACACGGCCACTTTCTGTATATTGCCAGATGGAAAACTCATAGGGAAAGTAAATATCTGTATTGTAATAAGCAAACCATTTATCTATATCTTCTAACTGCTTCATGTCTAATAACATTAAAAATGTTTCCATATTTCCATATATCATTGGTATATAACCTGCTTCTTTGATGCGATTACAAAATGCCAGACAAACTTCTGTCTTTTCCTCCTTTGTCATTTCATTCATTCTACCACTGCTGCTTTTTACCTTTTCTAAATCATATACAATAGGATATGAAACCTCATTTCCAGATATTGCATTAATCACCACATTCGCTTCTTCCATAGCCTCTTCCACAGTGGTTGCCTGAGAAAAAAAATAGGCTCCAACATTGATTCCAACATTAGCTGCACCTATCAAATTATCAGAAACTCCTTCGTCAGGAACTATTTTTCCTGTTTCGTATCCCCTTATACCCGCACGTACAAAAGCATAGTCCACACCGTCAGCTTTTACTTTTTCCCAATCAATCGTACCTTGATATTTTGATACATCAATTCCCTTTTGGGATATTACGTTTTCATTCGATTTATATTCCAATTCCCCATTCTCTGAAATTGATAGATTCTCTTCCAAAAGTGAATGTTTTTTTAAATTTTCATCAATAGGGAAAAAGTGATATTCTCCATCGCTTAAGACAAGTAAACGGTCTGAAAAAATAGTTCTAAGTGCACTTAAAGTTCCATCACCGTTCTCAAGTAATTTCTGCAGCTCATCAAGCATATTACCATTTGCACTTACACTTATAGTTTTCTCTATCTGCGTTGTTGTATCTGGATTCCAATCAACAAGGCCGTTTTCATCCTCTTCTGCCTGTTGACGGATTCCTTCAATATTATCTTCTGATACCGTTTTTTCCTCTTCATTATTATGTATTATAATTTGTGGATTTGTATTTGCTTCTACCGATTTGTTTGAGCTTTTTATCACAATTAGCGTTCCTAACACTCCAAAGTAAACACCAATCATCAATACTAGAAAAATCATGAATATTTTTTTCACTTTCGCTCTTACTTGTATTTGTTTCTGGTTTTTCAATTCGACTCCCATCTGCGTTTTTTGACACGCAAAATTCCAAAAAAACTTTTGAAATTTATTTCGTATTCTACATTATACGCAAGAAGAATCAAAAATGCAAAAGTAATCACATAAATAATATTGTTTGCACTCGATTATTCTTTTATCCATTTCTGAATATCTGGTACCTTTGACAGGATAGGAAGTAATAGAACCGCAATGAAAATTCCAGCAATTCCCTGAACCATGTTAAAAGGAATCTCCGCAGCCGATTCTGTAATTGCTGCTGCTACACTCACCCCATCAAAAGCGCCATTTGTAATCGATATCACAAAAATATTATAAAGAAAATAACCAAATACCATAAAGGTCTCTCCTGTAAATCCTCCGGCAATAATCCTTCCATAATTTCCAGTCTTTCCAGATAATGATTTCTTCAATAATCGATAAAGAAGTGAAGCAATGAATGCGGTAAGTGACTTAATAAGAAATGTTCCTGGTGCCCAGATCGCATACCCTGATAGTAAGTCTGCAAACATAGAACCAACTCCTGCTGCCAATGCTCCATAGATGGGACCTAAAATAAATCCACAAAGCAATACTAACCCATCCCCCAAGTGTATATATCCAAATGTAGGCGTTGGTAACTTAATCGCCATGGTAGCCACACATGTCAATGCAGCTAATAATGCAGCTGTAACCAAAAATTTTGTTTCCTTCAATCTCTTCATAATGATTCTCCATTCTTAAATTCAATATAATATTATTTCAAAAACTCTTTTCACAGTGAAAAATTATGGTATGATTGTATCTGTATTGTGACACTTTTTAAATAGTTAATTTGTTTATTTTTTAAGTGGTCAGATTGGAGGGTTATGCAGAATCTAACATTAAATTTTACAAAGGAATCAGAAAATCTTCCTTTATATTTACAAATTTATAATCAAATTGTCCATGATATAAAAAATGGAATTATGAAAACGGGAGAAAAACTTCCATCTAAGAAGCAATTATGCCTTCATCTATGCGTTAGTCAGACTACTGTTGAAAATGCTTATGAAATGCTGCTAACAGAGGGTTATATTCGGTCGATTCCTAAGAGCGGTTATTATGTCCTACCCTATGAATCCTTACAATTATCATATAAAAAAAAGGGGAAGCCTATCCCTGCATTAAATAATTCACAACTAGATACAGATGCTTATCACTATAATCTCTCTACGGGATCTGTTGACACAACTGGATTTCCCTTTACAACCTGGGCAAAAATCAGTAAAGAGGTAATGTATAATGAACCTGCCCTTCTCTCCCAGGGCTCTAATCAAGGTGACTTAACGCTTCGTGGAACACTCATTAAATATCTACATGAATTCCGTGGAGTAAATGCTGATTCTTCCCAATTAATTATTGGAGCTGGTACAGAATATCTTTTAAGTCTGTTATGTAGAATTCTGAATGAGGTAAAAGAAATTGCAATGGAAAATCCTTGCTATATGAGGGTATATCATAACTTTTTAGACCATCACAAGCATATAGTTCCATTACCTGTCACGAGTAACGGCATTTCGCTTGATGCCTTGAATCAATCAAATTGTGACCTTGTATACATTACCCCTTCGCATCAATATCCTACTGGCGTCACAATGCCTATTGGAAACCGTGTCCGTCTTATCAATTGGGCAAATGAAAAACAGGGACGTTATATCCTAGAAGATGATTATGACAGTGAGTATCGATTTAGTGGTCGACCAATACCATCCTTACAAGGTCTTGATCAACATGGTAAAGTCATCTATCTAGGTACCTTTTCAAGAAGTATTGCCCCTTCCATTCGTATTTCTTATATGTTATTACCAAAACCTTTATTAGATATTTATGTAAACCGTTTTTTTTACTGTTCTTCAACCGTATCAAGATTTGAACAAAATACATTAGAGCGTTTTATTAGCGGCGGATATTATACAAGGCATCTTAATCGAACAAGAAATCTGTATAAGAGGCGAAAAGAAGAATTATTAAAACTAATGAAAATATATTTTCGAAAAGATTCCTATGTTATTTATGGTGAAAATTTGGGACTCCATTTTCTGATAGAAATACGCAATGGCATGAGCGAACAAGAATTAATATCCTTGGCTCTTACAGAAAAAATTAAGATAAAAGGATTGAGTGAATATTATATTGAAGGAGCCTCCCTATATCCCACTCTTGTAATGGGCTATTCTGGACTAATGATTGATGAAATAAATATTATTATCCCATTATTAAAAAAAGTCTGGAATTTATAATCCAGACTTTTTCACATAAGGCTTATCAATTGTTATAATAGCAAAGTAGTTATCTGATAATTGTGTTATCTTTCTCTCAATTTGATTTAAGATTTCATTATCAGACAGATCTATATCCCTTGGAACTACTGCGTCAAAAATTACATTGGTATGAGTAGGTCCCTGCACCATTCTAAAATCGTGAATTGTAATTCTGTCATCAATACCCTCTACAATTTTTAACATCTCTTCTTTTATTCCATCTACAACTTTATTATCTACAATGATTGGATCCATATGTATGACTGCATCACACAAAAGTTCTTCCTTTAATTTACGCTCAGCCAAATCAATCACATCATGGAGTTCAAAAATATCCCTGTTTCCTGGAACCTCGGCATGTAGTGAAATCATCACTCTGCCAGGACCGTAATCATGAACGATTAAATCATGAATACCTACAATGGGGCTATAAGACAATACGATTTCTTCAATTTGTCTTACAAAATCCTCTTCTGGTGCTTGACCTAATAATGGTGTTGACGTATCCTTTGCTGCTCTTAAACCCGCCCATAAGATAAATACCGCAACTAATAATCCACCAATCCCATCTAAATTAATTCCTGTAAATCTCATAATTACCATACAGATTAATACCACGCTCGTTGCAATGCAATCACTAAGACTATCCATAGCAGTAGCTTTCATGGCAGATGAATCAATTTTTTTACTTATTGCTGTATTATAAAAAGCCATATATAGTTTTACGATTACGGAAGCTAACAAAATACCAAATGCCACACCGCTTGTTAAAACACTTTCTGGATGAATGATTTTATCGATAGAATTTTTCAGTAATTCGATGCCCATTAATAAAATTGCAATAGATACCATAAGTCCTGATAAATACTCAACTCTCCCATGTCCAAATGGATGATTTTCGTCCGGCCTCGTTCCAGCAAATTTAAATCCAATCAGTGTAATAATTGATGAACCCGCGTCAGAAAGGTTGTTGAAAGCATCCGCTGTAATTGCTACAGAGCCTGTTAATGAGCCCGCAAAGAATTTACCCGCAAACAGCATAATATTAAGACAAATTCCTACCATACTACAAAGCACTCCATATCCTTGACGAACCCTTGGATTTTTTACAGATTCCCTTTCTTTTATAAATAATTTAGCTAATAAAGATATCATATGAATCATCCTTCTTTCCTGATTTAACTTTTCGATTCATCCTCCGTATCTGTGCTGCAATAACAAAAAGACTGCTGACTAAAACCATTCCATAGAAGCTTATTCCACGACATAACACTAAGGATGGCATCAGAAGATTCCCTGTAAATACTTTTTTAAACAAACGCATATAGCAAGTCTCGCTTACTCCCACAGCTCCTGGTAATGGAAGCATATCAGCCGATATAGAAACCATGCTCTGCAGCATAATTAGTGTTAATACAGAATAATCACTTAGATGAAAAGCTAAATAGATCAAAAAGGGAACGATAAATCGACATGTTCTCTGAATCATTGTAATTACCATAATACGAACAAATAAACCTTTATTCTTAGCAATGTATTGTGCTCCCTCACGATATCCATCCATTGTATGGTGAATTTTTTGCTCATATTTTTGCACATCTTTTATAATGTGTAATCTTCCTAAAACCAGCAAAAAATATGTGGCCACTTTTCTTATCAGTTTCTCCGAAAACAGTGCAAAAACCATAAATAAAACTGCACCTATATTCATAAGAATTCCTAAATAAAATAGAATTTTTAAATTTCCCATACTAGCAATAAAATGCTCTTTGGATAATAAATATAGGAATAGCGCGTAAACTAAAAGAGAGCTTTTATAAGTGATGGCAATCATCAATAAGGAAATGGTTGATTTTGATAATGGAATTCCATCATCCTTCATATAAATAAGCTGTACCGGCTGCCCACCCGATGCAGACGGTGTAATTGCACAAAAATAGCACTCCACGAAAACATACTTTACACATTTTCGAAAGGGAACCCTGCACTCTAAGGACCTTAATAGTGCATGAAGATTATATGCTTCACACAGAAAAAAAAGTAAGTTTAATAAGACAGCACAAATAATAAATCTAAACTGGACTTGTTTAACAATCTGCATGGTTTCCATAAAATCATATTCTTGAAAAAACCATACAAAGGTAACGGCAACTAATAGGAGTAAAAATAAAACACTCCACAAATATTTCTTATTATTATTCATATCTATGCCAATCTACATGCTTTAGCATGTTTTATACTTTATCAAAGAATTTTAACACATTCTAACATATTTTCAAGATTTAATCATTTAATTATTTGATTTAAAACAGAAAAAGAGGCTACATCCTGTAGCCTCTCCCCATTATAACAATATATTAAAATTCTATCTTTCTTCTGGAATTACAATTGCTGCAATGATATAGGCAATGATTCCTGTACCGGTACAACCAAATATTACCATTAATAAGCGAATAATTGTTGGATCCATGTTAAAGTAATTACCCAAACCACCGCATACTCCACATATCATTTTATTTGTTGATGACTTTTCTAATTTTCTATAATTATTATCCATAATAACCTTCCTTTCTAAAACTATACAATCTTGTACAGACTTAATTTATCCGATTTTTTTATTGAAAATCAATAGCAGCACTACCCATACTGCAATTAACGATAAACACGCTATCACTTCCATTATCAAAATCCCTTTCTGTAGCCATTCCCGAGGTACTCATGTCACCTATTTCTACACTACCTGCTGAACAGTCCACTTGATAATTAAAATCCTCCTCCTTATTATCAAGATCCATTTCCACGCTTCCCATACTAACATCAATCTCTGTATTTCCCAAAAGCTTTCCATCAATATCTGCTGCCCCAAGTCCTACCTTATACTCAGATTCAATAAAATTAATGTCAGATAACATCAGAGAACCAGCACCTATTTTAAAATATGCATCTTTTGAAGTGATATCCTCCGCTGAAAGCTGTCCTGCACCCACTGTTGCTTTTAATTCATCACAATCGATTGACTCCGCATCAATGACACCGGCTCCTAATTTAACAGTTACATTTTCAAACATCATATTTTGGGGAAAATATAATTTGATACTTCTCCTATTGGTCGACTCTTCATTTGATTGAATATAAAGGGTATCTCCTTTTAATCCACATTTATATTTATTTTGATTTTTAGTTACAATTTTGATTTTGTCCCCATCATATGGAACAATTGTCATTGCTCCCCCACCAATTTTAATATTTAAATTTTTGATTTCATCTATATCATAGACAATTCCATCCTGGCTGTTTTCCCAATCCATATCATCATAATCGTCAAATGATAAATCATGATCATCCCACTGGAATCCCCAGTGATCTCCATAGGATAATTCCCCATTTTCTATCATATTAACTAGTTGCTGCGATCCTCCAAAAACTACACCAACACATCCAAACATAAGACCTATACATACCATGCAGCCTGCTATAATAAATGAGATTTTATAAAACTTTTTCATGCTTGTGCCCCCCTTTTACGAAATGGCTTTTGGAAGAGACTAACAAGTCCTCTGCATAAAGCTGGTATAACCTGAGCTGCAATCATAATTAACAAGATTATACCGATAATAGAAAGACCTGTTAATAATAACCCTGCCCCAAGCATACAAAATGCTGCAAATGGAGCAATCAGTAACTTTGTAAAGCTTACAAAAATAAGTGTGATTCCCGCAATAAAAATCCCAATAGCAGCCATAAATAATCCAAATGCAATTGCAATTACGGATACAAAAAAAGCAAATATTATGGAAACAATCGCAATAATCATTGGGATACCAACTGGAGCTGCAATGAAACATAAAATAATAATAAGAAGAATTTTTCCAACATCCGTTTTGCTTTCCGTTTGTCTGTTTGTACTCTTTCTTGTATTATAAACAGTTTCTGTTCGTTTTGATATTTCCTGACTATTTACAAACCGTCTGTCCTGATACCCTCTTTCACTATATTCCCCATTTTCATCTACTTTATCATTCAATCCGGCTTTTATAATTTCAGCTACTTTTTCGGGTGACTCTAAATCCACAATTACATTATCTTCATTTTCACTTCCAGCTTCATCAAAATAATCATTATAGAAATTTAATGCTTCCTCCCTCTCTCCATCCGGAATATCGTTCAAAAGATTTTTCAATTTTTCTAAAAATTCAATTCGATTCATTATCTCTTCCCTCCTACAAACATACCTGAGATCTTAGCGGAATACGCCTTCCATTCTGTTTTATACAAATTTAATTGTATATTTCCTTTTTCTGTAACCTTATAGTATCTTCTATTTCTTCCTCCGCACTCTTGATCAAATACAACTAAGCATCCATCTTTTTGTAATCTTCGTAGAACTGGATATAACGTAGATTCTGAAATTTCAATTACTTCTCTAACTTCCTGTGTTATCTTATATCCGTAAGTCCCCTCAGGCTCATTAGAAACAACTGCAAGAACAATTGCATCCAGCAAAGCAGCGCCTGTATTAAATACCATGTAATCACTCCTTTTCTCCATTTTAATACATCTTGTTATCTTATCCATACTATTTTTCAACGTGTAATATTATTCCTCTATTAATACTATACGTCATATAACATAATTACTATGAACATACTATACAGCGTATAATATTATTCGTCAATACTTTTTAAAAATTTATTTCTATTTATTCCTATTCTTTTTTTAAATCTATTTTTTTCACACTTCAAAACATGCCGCTATATGCGGCACAAATAATCAGTGAGAAGAAGGCGCTTGCGACTTCTTGCTGTGTGAGATTTAGTAATTCTTAGGAGCAGTATTTTCGCTCCTTAGAATTACTTCTCACAATGTGAAAACTTAGATATACTTAGCATGGTTCTCTCATGCGTTAGTATATCTTTTCACATTTCACACTTCTATCATGATAAGTAGACTTCCATCTAGAACGGAGATTTCAACATCTTGTCCACCAAATTCATTACTTACACCAATTGGATAGGTGTTCCTAAGGAGTGCATTATTCAGCTCATACTTTAAGCCATGAACGTGTACTCCTTTTGCAATATCTGTAATAGAAAAAACTGATACAATTCCCTTTTGTCTTGCTGGAATTACAAATTTGCTATTTTTTATAACTGTCAACACCATGTTTTTTTCGTATAAAAATCCCTGACACTTTTTTTCCGCCAAGGATACTAATACTTGTATATTAGCAAATGTATGATCAAGTCTGCCACCTGTCCCTCCAAACAAGTGAATTTCTCTATAACCTCGCTTGATTCCTTCTTCTACCGCTGCCAACATATCTGTATCATCCTTTTCTTTTGGTAAAGAAACTAAGTAATCTGTTTTGGGTATCTCGCCCACAGAGTCGAAATCTCCAATTATTAAGTCTGGTTTTATGCCTATTTTATTTAAATGGGTATACCCTCCATCCGCAGCAATTAGAAAAGCACCCTGTTGATGATTTTCCAGAAAACATACAAAATCTCCCGCTCCTACTATTTCGCATCTCATATTCTTTGATTCCTAACCTTTCCACATCAACCTTATTAACTCTGTTAGTTTACCATAATTCACCTTTACATTAAATTGCTTTTTTTGTATAATTTCTAAGTGGAATACCATTGGAGGATTTATGAAAACTCTCATAGACAAACTAGAAGAAAATAGAGTTCTAACTAAAAATGAGTTTGCATCTTTATTAGAATTCAGAACACCAGAAATCGATCAATATTTATTTCAAAAATCTAGCTCTGTTCGTCGTGCTATTTATGGAAATACCATCTATATTAGAGGTCTTATTGAATTTACAAATATCTGTAAAAATGATTGTTATTATTGTGGTATCCGTAAGAGTAATACGAACTGTGACCGGTATCGCTTGACGAAAGAGGAAATATTAAGTTCTTGTAAAACTGGATATGAACTAGGTTTTCGGACTTTTGTACTACAAGGTGGCGAGGATTCTTTTTTTACTGATGATTATCTTGTAGAAATCATTTCAGACATTAAGCAGAAATACCCGAAGTGTGCTATTACCTTGTCTATTGGAGAGCGGTCCTATCAATCATACAAAAAATTATATAAAGCCGGAGCAGATCGATATTTACTCCGTGAGGAAACTGACTCTGAAAATCATTATAACAAGCTTCATCCTTCTTCTCTTTCCCTTTCTCATAGGAAAAAATGCCTTTATAATTTAAAAGAAATTGGTTATCAGGTAGGATGTGGATTTATGGTAGGCTCTCCCTATCAGACCTTTGAAAACCTGGCAGAAGACTTACTTTTTATTCACGAATTTAAGCCCCACATGGTTGGTATTGGCCCTTTTATTCCTCAAAAAGATACTCCTTTTGGCGGTTTTAAACAAGGCTCATTGGAACTAACTTTATTTCTAATAGGATTATTACGTTTAATGTCTCCAAGTCTTCTGATACCTGCAACTACAGCACTAGGTACCATTGATTCAAAAGGACGGGAGAAAGGCATTTTAGCTGGTGCAAATGTAGTGATGCCTAATCTTTCACCTATTGCCGTTAGAAATAAATACTTATTATATGATAACAAAATCTGTACTGGAGATGAGGCCGCTGAATGTCATAGCTGCCTTTCAAACCGTATGTCACAGATTGGTTATAAAATCGTGGAAAGCCGCGGCGATATGATACAACCGAATGACCTTTCATAGAGACTGAATATAGAAAAGAGGTACCAAAATGTACAACAAAAACTCTCTTATTGCAGATGAATTTATCTGCGATGAAGAAATCAACGAAACACTTTCCTACGCAGAAGCCAACAAAAATAATCTTACATTAATAACAGAAATTTTAGACAAAGCAAAGCTTCGCAAAGGTCTTTCGCACCGTGAAGCCGCCGTACTCTTAGATTGTGACATCCCTGAAATCACAGAAAAAATTTTCAAGCTGGCAGAACAAATAAAGAAAGATTTTTACGGCAACCGAATTGTCATGTTTGCTCCTTTGTACTTATCTAATTACTGTGTAAATGGATGTCTTTACTGCCCCTATCATATGAAGAATACTCATATTTCCAGAAAAAAGCTTACACAAGAAGAAATCAAGCAAGAAGTCATTGCACTCCAAGACATGGGTCATAAACGATTGGCAATTGAGGCTGGTGAAGATCCCGTCAATAATCCAATTGAATATATCCTAGACAGTATAAAAACAATTTATAGTATCCACCATAAAAATGGAGATATCCGACGTGTAAATGTAAATATTGCTGCTACTACCGTTGAAAATTATAGAAAATTAAAGGATGCCGGAATTGGTACTTATATTCTATTTCAGGAGACATATCATAAGAAGAATTATGAATTGCTCCATCCGACAGGTCCAAAGCATGATTATAACTATCATACGGAAGCTATGGATCGTGCCATGGACGGTGGAATTGATGATGTGGGAATTGGCGTTCTTTTTGGTCTAGATAAGTATCGCTATGAATTTACAGGACTTCTTATGCATGCCGAACATTTAGAGGCTGTCCATGGAGTAGGTCCTCATACCATCAGTGTCCCTAGGGTAAGGCATGCGGATGATATTGATGCTGCTGAATTTGACAACGGAATTACCGATGACGTTTTTGCTAAAATAGTAGCATGCATCCGTATTTCTGTTCCTTATACAGGCATGATTATCTCTACCAGAGAAAGCAAACAATGTAGAGAACGTGTCTTGCATCTTGGTATCTCTCAAATTAGTGGGGGTTCTAAAACAAGTGTAGGCGGCTATTACGAGCCTGAACCTGATGATAGAAAATCCGAGCAATTTGATGTAAGCGATACGAGAACACTTGATGAGATTGTGCATTGGCTTATGGATCTTTCCTATATTCCAAGCTTTTGTACTGCATGCTATCGGGAAGGTCGTACTGGTGATCGTTTTATGAGTCTTTGTAAGAGTGGTCAAATCCAAAATTGCTGTCATCCTAATGCACTCATGACATTAAAAGAATATATCGAAGATTATGCTTTGGAATCTACAAAAAACATTGGAAATCGCCTGATATTGAAAGAAATTGAGAATATACCTAATGAAAAAGTACGTGAAATCGTCATGAAACGATTAAAAGAAATCGAAGAAGGAAAACGTGATTTCCGCTTTTAAAAAAAAATTATCTAGAAGGAGAATGTATATGAGTTTAAATTCTACGCCTCAAGGCGAGCGAGTTCATATTGGAATTTTCGGAAAACGTAATGCTGGGAAATCTAGTATTATAAATGCTATTACTGGTCAGAATCTTGCTATTGTTTCGGATATTATGGGAACTACTACGGATCCTGTATCAAAAGCAATGGAGCTTTTACCCCTTGGTCCTGTAATAATTACCGATACCCCAGGTCTTGATGATTCAGGTGATCTTGGTGAATTACGTATGAGTAAAAGTTTCCAGGTTTTAAATAAAACAGATATTGCTATTTTAATCGTAGATGGTACAAAAGGACAGACACGGGAAGATCAAGATATCCTGCATTTGATAAAAGAAAAAGGGATTCCATATCTTATCGTCTACAATAAGATGGATATTATTTCATCTATGAAAACATATGATGACGACAATTCCATATGTGTAAGTGCAGTAAGTAAAATGGGCATTTATGAACTAAAGGAACGGATATGTGCTCTTGCCCCAAAAGATACTCATTTATTCCCTATCGTATCAGATTTAGTAAGTCCTAACGATTTTGTCATACTTGTAGTTCCTATAGACAAAGCTGCACCAAAAGGCAGACTCATTCTACCTCAGCAACAAACAATCAGAGAATTGCTTGAAGCAGGTGCCACTTCTATTGTCGTAAGAGAAAGCGAATTAGAAGAAACTCTTCTTTCATTAGGTAAAAAACCATCTTTGGTTATTACGGATAGCCAAGCCTTTAAAGAAGTCTCACGTATTGTTCCTTCTAATGTTATGCTGACTTCCTTTTCCATACTTTTTGCAAGACACAAGGGAAATCTCTCTAGCACGATTGAAGCTGTTACAATCCTTGATCACTTAGAAGATGGTGATTCGATTCTCATTTCAGAAGGATGTACGCATCATAGACAGTGTGGAGATATTGGCACTGAAAAATTACCTGACTGGATTTGTAATTATAGTGGAGTCACTCCTAACTTTACCTTTACTAGTGGCACAGAATTTCCAAATGACTTATCAACCTACAAATTAATTATTCACTGTGGTGGATGCATGTTAAACGAAAGAGAAATGAAATATCGTTATGAAACCTCTGGAAAGAAGCAAATTCCAATGACAAATTACGGAATTGCTATTGCTTATATGCATGGTATTTTAAAAAGGAGTATTCAGATTTTCCCTGATATTATTCTCAAATAGAATTCAGCCATTCTAGGCAAATATAAAAAAGGAAAATGTAGAATTTCTTTTACATTTTCCCTTTTTTATAATCTAAAACGGTCTTAGAATCATCGCTGAATAAGGTTTCATATCTAGTCCACCACCAAAATCAACATTTTCACCAGTAATTAAATCCAATGCTCTCCCTGCTTTAGCATCAAAATGTATCGTACAAGGATTTTCATCCGCATTAATAGCAACCATTACACGATCATGCTCAGAATTTCTTTCGAATACACATTGCTTATTCGTTAAGGATAATGAACGGAAATCGCCGTAATTTAGTGCCTCACTGCTTCTCTTTGACTCTGCCAGCTTACTAATGTATTGAAATAATTCATTTTCGTTCCAAGTTTCAAAGCATGGTCTCAACGCCTGATCACCTTGACTTTTATCAGCTTCTTCTCCCCATTCGCTTCCATAGTATACACATGGAATTCCAGGCATACCAAATGATAATGCATAAATAAGTGGTAAATGATTTTTATTACTTAATATACTTGCAACGCGTGTGACATCATGATTATCAACAAACGATAACAGGTGCTTACCTTTATAGATTGTCCATTCCTCTGGTCCAAATTGTCTTAGTAGAGAATGATTAATTTCAAACAGATTCATACTATTAAAACTTGAATGCAATCCTTTATAGCATTCATAATTCGTTGCACTGTGAAGCATCTCTTCATTTACATATTGATTATAATCTCCGTGAAGCATCTCTCCTACTAAAAAGAAATCTGGTTTTAATTCATTACACATACTACGTAATCGTCTTACAAAATCTTTGTCTAGACAATATGCAACATCCAGCCTTAATCCATCAATAGAAAAATCTTTTACCCATCCCTGAATCGATTCAAAAATATGATTTATAACCTCTTCATTTCTCAAATTAAGTTTTACAAGATCAAAGCAGCCTTCCCATCCCTCATACCATAATCCATCATTATAATTTGAATTACCTGAAAAATTAATTTGAAACCAATCTTTATAAGGGGAAGCTTCCCTATTCTTTAGAACGTCTTGAAATGCCCAAAATCCTCTTCCTACATGATTAAATACACCATCTAAAATAACCTTGATATCTTCCGCATGAAGTTTTTCACAAATTTCAGAAAAATCTTCATTTGTACCAAGACGACAATCAATCTTTCTATAATCCCTTGTATTGTAACCATGACTATCAGATTCAAATACAGGTGAAAAGTAAACAGCATTACAATTTAGTTTTTTGATGTGTGGAATCCATTTCTCTACTTTTTGTATGCGGTTCACCTGCACCCCGTCATTTTCAAATGGTGCACCACAAAATCCAATCGGGTAAATTTGATAAAACACACTTTCATAAGCCCACATATAACTTCCTCCTTAATAAAAATGGTCGACAGATTTTCCATCGACCCACCATAATTATTTATTTTCTTTTCTTAAAATATTATACCATTATCTGTATTAAGATACAATTACTTCTATATTTAACTTTATTATCAAAAAGCTATCCTATATAGGTTCACATAATTGGTTTCAAGAATAATAAATAACACATGATTTATGAATAATATCTTGCACTTAATTTATTCCATTTTTATCCGATTCTAGATCTTATTAAAAAAAATTGGTTTTTAATCCCTTATATCGGTTTTCATAACAATTATACTAAGTGTCAAACAATGTCTGATTATGAAATCTTTCTTGCAAAATGTGACTGTTTTTTCCTTTTTTATACTTGAAATTTAAATTTGAAATAATAAGTAACCACTATATTATGTAAACTTTTTCATTATCACAAAATACATTACAGACGTTATTTATTTTGTTCCCAAAAATGCTTTATTTTTCCTAACACTTGCTCTTTTGTCGTGTACTCAATATTCTTCCATTCTTCTGGAAATAATCGTTGATATTGATTGCTTGTAAAACGATCATCTAATAACGCAACGACGCCAACATCTTCCGTTGTTCGAATGACTCTTCCTGCTGATTGGAGTACTTTATTCATTCCTGGAAAGCGATATGCATAATCAAAACCATTCATACCTTTCTCATCGAAATATTGTTTTAAGATTTCTCTCTCACTACAAACTTGTGGAATCCCAGTTCCAACAATAATGGAACCAATTAAGCTATCATTCTTTAAATCAATTCCTTCTGAAAAAATACCACCTAAAACACAAAATCCTATTAATGTTTTCGGTTTCTCTATTTCAACTTCCATTTGAATTACAGTTGAAATATCAATAGCTGCTGTTTCATTATCGATCCCATCATTTTTAAAAGCTTCTAGAAATTCCTCCCGCTCCCTTTCATTCATAGATGCTTGTTGTAAAACGATCTCTTGATTTTCCTGTATAAAATGATCCATATATGTTTCATATACGTTTCGAAGAAACACATAGGACGGGAAAAAAACCAAGTAATTTCCTCCCTTCGCCTGTGTAATTTGTGATAGATAGAAAGCAATATTATAATATTCTAATGTTCCTCGTCTTGAGTACTTACTACTTATATCTGTTCCAATAAAAAGTCCAAGTTTTTCTATTGAAAATGTAGATTTCGCATAAACCGCATAATCTTTTAAATCTCCAGTAATGAGATTTATATAATAACGAATTGGTAAGAGTGTTGCAGAAAAAAGAATTGTACTGTTTGCCTTATCTAAACATTCTCTCAAATTCTTTGATGGCTGTACACAGAATAATTTTACAAAGAAACGTCCATTTTCATCTATTTCAGAATAAATCTCATAATTATCATCAATTCTCTCTTCCATACTTAGAAAATGCCTTATTTCCATATAGAATTTGAATACATCCTTCCTTATTTCACTCCCCTCATCTTCTTCTAACCATTTTTCCATTTGACTTGCTGCTCTCGTTAGTGCAAGTGAAAAAGAAGAGATTCCAGGCAATACCTGATAATTGTCGCATTCTCTTTTTAACTCCAATAGTTGTCTATTACAACTCTCTAAGTATCTTTCTAATTTTTTATCATAAATTTTAACTAGTTTCTTGATTTCCAGAAAATCTTCTTTATAGAGAGTTGCACTATACATTTCTCTCCCTCGTTCTACTAAATTGTGTGCTTCATCAACTAAAAATAAATAGTTTCCTGTAATTCCTTCACTAAAAAAACGACGTAAATACGCATGTGGATCAAACACATAATTGTAATCACAAATTATGCCATCACTAAACAAAGCCATATCTAGCCCCAATTCAAAAGAACATACCATATGCCTGTTTGCATAATCTAATATCATTTCTCTGCTAAAAGCATCTTCGTTACTTAATAACTCAAATACTGCCTGATTAATGCGATTATAATGACCATCTGCATAAGGACAATGATCAGGATTACATTCTGTCTCCTCCAATGGGCACATTTTTTCCTTTGCGGTCAATGTTACTGTCTTATACTTAAGACCTTTTTGACGTAATATCGTGTAAGTATCAAATGCCACAGAAGCAGTTACTGTTTTGGCTGTTAAATAGAATATCTTATCCCCTAATCCTTCTCCAACGGCTTTGATTGTAGGAAAAAGGGTTGATATTGTTTTACCTACCCCGGTAGGTGCTTCTATAAAAAGTCTTTTCTTATGATAAATTGTGCGATAAACCTGCGCAACTAACTCCTTTTGTCCATCTCGATAAGGAAATGGAAATTCCAACTTTTGAATTGATTGCTGTCTATTTTTTTTCCAATGGTATTCAAAATCTGCCCATTTTTTGTACTGATGATAGATTCCTAAAAACCACACATCCAAATCCTCAAAAGTATAATCCTGATTAAAGTATTTGATTTCCTCTGTGTCGATATTACAATATGTCATGCGGACTAACATATTTCTCCTGTTTTCCTGTTTTGCATAAATATAGGCATAGCATTTTGCTTGTGCAAGATGTGTTTCATAGGGCTCGTTTAAATATATGAGATCCTTATAGATGCATTTTATTTCATCAATTATAATCGTTCCATCCATAGGTATTATAATACCATCGGCTCTGCCATCAATTAAAAGATCATAATCATCTTCATGGACTAATAGTTTTAGTGGTACCTCGGCATGGTAATCTGTTCCCATCCTTCTTTGAATCAATCGATGAATTCGGCTACCTTCCTGCATTGCATTTTCAGGTCCTGATTTATGACGATTATCAATATTACCACTGCGTAAAATGAATTCCACAAGATTTCTTACTGATATATGCAATTGTGTACGCTTATCGTATTCCATCATCTCTCACATTCCTTATTAATTATTTCCCTATATAACAAAAAAACTCTCTGTATCGATAGTAACCTATCAATAGCAGAGAGTCAATTCGTTGATACTCTTAATCACTAATTTAACCAGTAATAGCGTACTTACTAATTATATTTTCAAAATTATTATCATATCCAGCGTACTGGACTGTCAGCTCTTTATTGAAATCCAATCCTAAAACGCCTAAAATAGATTTTGCATCAATAATAACACGATTATAGAAAACATCAATGTCAAAATCGCATTTTGAGCTAACACTTACAAATTCTCTTGCCCGTTCGGGATCCAATTTAATTTTTCTTTCTCTCATAAAACACCTCTTTCAAAACGATTACAAATGCATCAAATGATCCCCTCAATTTTGATATACCACTTCTATCAAAAAAATTATACTAGAATTTCTGAATTTGTCAATGATAAATTATTAACAGATTTTAGCTATGACTACATAAAAAGACATTTTTCGAGGTATTATTAACCATATTTCATTGATTTATTGTATATAATGTATCCTCTTTGATTTTCGAAAACGATTTCCTTGTAATAATACACGGTTTTTACTGAAATTCAGTCATATATTTTTGGAATCTTTTTGGAAGCATTTGTTGTTGCAGTTTTAAATTTTCTCTCTCTTTAATAGAAATAGTATGGCAGAACTCTTTAAAAAGTTCTTCAAAATACGCTTCTTCTGTACTATAATCTTTTATTGTATGAAAATCTATCATCTGATTTTTCATATAAACCCATTGTTTTTGTTTTTCGTGTAATACAACAGATTTTCGTGTACTATCATAAATAATAAAATTTTCAAGTGGAAATCGGTCTGCAAAATGAGGGGCAATGAATGTAATGATATCATTTTTAGGTCCTATCTCAGAAAAGAGAACTTTATTTCGTAACTCCCTAAAACGCAAAAATTCGGTAACATGTAACACCTCATTATTTACATTCCGATTTAGTTCAAATATTTTTGCCACATACGGATTACTTAAATAATTCATAACAGATTTTCCATTCTTTAGTGACAGTCCTACAACTATCGTCTTATAGACAGCCTCTGCTTTTTCACGATCAAAGGATGCAATTGCCCGGCATAGGTTTTGATATACTTCATAGCCAAGTCTCTCGCATATAGTCTTAGAAACCTTCCATGCCTTTTCTTCATCTGTTTTAACCATGATATATTCACAAAAGAGTTCATAATTATCTACTCCCAATTGAATTCTGCATAAATTATGTCCCCGTTTTGAGTCCCAGGCATCATATATTCCTGTAAATACACCTTCTAACGTATCATCGCAAAGAAAAATTGTTTGTTTTTCATTCATAATCAGCCTCCTGCTGCAATAATATCATTTCCTGAAAGTAAAAATTGTTGATCATCAAAAAGTGATAATTGACGATATGTGATGTTTCCTGGGTCGAATGGCAATCGCTCTCTTACATCCAAAATATTTCGTGTAATATAGTCCTCTTCTATTTTAGTTTTATACATCATTCTTCCATTACAACAGATAAAATAAAGTGCTCTCTTCAGTACAACACCAATTCTCTTCAAATCGTCAAAATTAAGAGCAGACATTCTTCTTGCTCCAACAATTCGCTTTGCTGATTTTACACCAATTCCAGGTATCCTCAGCAAGATTTGATAATCTGCTCTATTAATTTCAACAGGAAACATTTCCAAATGCCGCAATGCCCAATCACACTTCGGATCTAAAAGTACGTTAAAATTAGGCCTTTCTTCACTTAAAAGCTCATTTGCACGAAATCCATAAAATCGTAGCAAAAAATCAGCCTGATATAATCTATGTTCTCTAAGAAGTGGTGGTCCATCGAGCGTTGCTGGAAGTTCCTTGTCTTTATTTATCTGTATATATGCTGAGTAAAATACTCGTTTCAAATCAAATTTCTGATACAGATTTTCAGCAACAGATACAATTTGAAAATCACTTTCTTTTGTAGCTCCCACAATCATTTGGGTACTTTGTCCAGCAGGTACAAATTTAGGCGCATTCTTATAGAGTATCAATTCATTTTTGCTTTCATGAATCCCACTTTGAATCTGCCTCATCGGTTTTAAAATTGTTTTACGCGATTTATTCGGTGCAAGTCTCTGTAGTCCCTCTGATGTAGGTAATTCTAGATTTACTGACATTCGATCAACTAAGAGTCCCAGGCGATTAATTATCTCTTCATCGGCACCTGGAATTGCCTTTACATGAATATATCCCTCAAATAAATATTCATTTCTTAGTTTATAAATAGCAGTATATATTAATTCCATGGTATACGTTGGGTTATGGATAATTCCAGAACTTAAGAATAAACCTTCAATATAGTTTCTACGATAAAATTCCATGGTTAATTCACAGATTTCTTGAGGAGTAAATGATGCTCTTGGCACATCATTTGATTTTCTATTGAGACAATACTTACAATCATAGCAACACTCGTTAGTAAATAGAATTTTCAAGAGTGATATGCATCTCCCATCAGCTGAAAAGCTATGGCAAATACCTCCCCTTGTTGTATTTCCCATACTTTTCCCGCTACCAGCTCGCTCTACTCCGCTACTAGTACAGGCTACATCATATTTTGCAGCATCAGAAAGTATCTCCAATTTTTTCATGACAGTCATATTTTCATTTTGTATATATTCGATTGATTTCACCTTGGTTTGACTTGTTATAAGTGAAGTTTCATGATTTAAAAGCACAAAAAGCACCTCCGAACATTTGTTTGTTTTATCATAACACAAACGTCCAAGAGGTGCAATTATAATCGAACATATTTTCTATTACAAAAATTTAATTCCTGCTTTTTCAGCTTCTTTTATATCTTCCTTCTTCCATATAGAAGAATGAACCTCGCCGATATGAGCTTTTCTTAAGAAATACATACATATTCTGGACTGACCAATTCCACCACCAACAGTGTAGGGAAGTTCCCCATTTAAAAGAGCCTTCTGGAATTGAAGTTCTGCTCTTTCTTCGCATCCAGCCAATTTTAACTGCTGTCTTAATGCTTCTTCATCTACTCTGATACCCATAGAGGATAATTCAAACGCATCTTCCAAAATAGGGTTATAAACTACAATATCACCATTTAAAGACCAATCATCATAGTCTGGTGCCCTACCATCATGTTTTTCACCTGATAATAAAGCTCCTCCTATTTGTTCAATAAAAACTGCCCCTTTTAATCTTGTAATTTCTCTTTCTCTCTCTTTTGGGGTTTTATCTGGAAATTGATTTTCTAATTCCTGCGTTGTAATAAACGTAATCTCTGTTGGCAAATAATTAGTTAGAGAAATATATTTGTTTGATAAAAAATCCTCTGTCATTTTTAATGATTCGTAAACAGATCTTACCATGGCATGAAGAGTGTCCTGATTTCTATCTTCTTTTCTGATAATCCGTTCCCAATCCCATTGGTCTACATAGAGGGAATGTAAATTATCAGTATCCTCATCACGTCTAATTGCTGTCATGTCTGTGTAAAGACCTTCCCCAACCTGAAACTCATATCTCTTTAAAGCCATTCTTTTCCACTTAGCTAAAGAATGTACAATTTCCACTACAAAATCATCTTGTTCTTTAATCCCAAAAGCAACAGGACGTTCCACACCATTTAAATTATCATTCAACCCTGATTCTGGATCTACAAATAATGGTGCTGACACACGTGTTAAGTTTAATTCATTTGCCAATGCTTTTTCAAAGAAATCTTTTACCTCTTTAATGGCAATTTCTGTTTCTTTTATTGACATGTTATTAGTATAATTTTTAGGAATAGTAATACTCATTTTACTATTTCTCCTTTCAAATAATAATGTTTCATTTCAATTACTCAATCATTTTATGAATTTTCAATAATAGAATCTTCGCCTTCTGGAAGAATCAATGCTAATATTATTCCTCCAACTGCAGCAAGTGCTAACCCCGAAATCGTTACTGTACCAGAAATAGGAATGCTGTCACATCCAATGCCAAGTACAAAGATTAATGCTGCTATCAATAAATTTCTACTATTCCCAAAATTCAATCTAGAATTAACTAGTATTCTAACACCAACTGCTGAAATCATACCATATAGAACAATACTAATCCCACCTGTAACAGGTGCTGGAATACTGGAAATAAATCCGCCAAACTTACCAAATACAGCCAAAATGATTGCAAATACAGCTGCAATTCTGATAACAGATGGATCATAATTTTTAGTGACTGCTAATACACCAGTATTTTCCCCATACGTTGTATTGGCTGGTCCACCCATAAGTCCTGCGAATGCAGTTGCTAATCCGTCACCAAGAACTGTCCTATGGACACCAGGATCTACCATGAAGTTTTTACCACATACTGCACCATTTGTTGTAATATCGCCAACGTGCTCAATAAAGGTTACTAGTGCAATTGGAGCAATTGCAAGAATTGCATCTGCATTAAAAGTTGGAATACATGTAATCTGTGCCATAATATCTTGATCCATAAAGGAGAAAAAATGTGCATCTGTTACAGCCTGAAAATTACAAAATCCTAATGGTAAACATACTAAATATCCAATCGTAATTGCAAATAAAATTGGCATTAAGTTAAATAAGCCTTTTGCAAAAACTGATATCAGAATAATGGTTGTTAAAACAATTACGGTAACAAGTACCGCCTCTAAACTAAATTCTCCATTCCAATAAAACGCATTATTAATTGCTGATGAACTAAGACGTAATCCTATAACAACAATAATAGGGCCAGTTACAATGGGAGGTAATAGTTTATTCACTTTCTCATATCCAACTATCATAATTAGTATGGACAAGATAATATACACAAAACCTGCAACGATCAATCCACCCTTTACAGCTGCAAGTCTCTCAAAAAAATTGGCATCCCCCATAACAGAACCCTGCAGTACTGCACAGATTGCACCAATAAATGCAAAACTAGAGCCCAGGAATACAGGTACCTTTCTCTTTGTAACTAAATGAAAAATTAATGTTCCAGCACCTGCACAAAACAAGGTAATGGATGTATTAAGTCCCGTCAAAGCTGGAACTAAAACTGTTGCACCAAACATTGCCAATACATGCTGAATCCCCAGAATTAATTTCTGGCTTGCTGTCTTCTCTCCCATGAAATCCTCCCTTAATGTATCAATTAATATAGTTAGAGGTGCATATCCATTTCTTGACACACACCTTTATAAATATACGTTATCTTTTGATAATATTCAACTGTTTTTTACTTTATTATCGCCATAAAATAAGTATTTCTCTAAAGCCATCATGAATTATAATTTGATATCGATTCTTATTGTAAAATACATGATTTTTTATTATTATAAAATTTGGTACAATAAAATTGTAGAAGCTTAAAAGGAAGGAATCCCACTATGAAAGAAACATTATATACCATACCCTTAATGGATGCTTTTCAAGCAAATGATGAATGTCCTTTTTGTTTCATTGAAAGAAGTTTAGAACAAAATGCTATGGACTTCATTCTAGGTAGCGCTTACATGGAGAGTGATATCCGAGAGAATACAGATAAGATTGGATTCTGCAAAAATCATCTAAAGAAAATGTACGACTATGGAAACGCCCTAGGTAATTCACTTATGCTAAAAACACATTATTCAAAATTAAATTCTGAATTAAATGAAAAACTCAAACACTTTACTTCTAGTAGTATTTCTATTATAGATAAATTTAAAAATAAAACAGCCAAATCTCAAAATGCACTTACTTCCTGGATTAGAGAAAAAGAAAACAGCTGTTATGTATGTGATTTTTATAACCGTACCTACGATAGGTACTTCGACACTTTTTTCTATTTATACAAAAAAGATTCTGAATTCCATACTATGATTCAACATAGTAAGGGATTCTGCCTTCATCACTTCGGTGAGGTGGTGGACATGGCCGAAATGAAATTAACTGATAGTGAAAAGTCCCGATTCTATCCAATGATATTTGTCATTATGGAAGAAAACATGAAACGAATCGAGGACGATCTCTCTTGGTTTGTAAATAAATTCGATTATCGATATAAAAATGAAGATTGGAAGAATTCTAAAGACGCCATCCCACGGGCAATTCAAAAACTTAATGGTGGTTATCCTTCTGATCCTCCTTATAAAGAAAAGAAATAGATACTTAACTTAATATGCCACAATATCATAGCCTTCCTCAGTAACTACAACCTGTACTTCCCATTGTGCTGACAGTTTTCCATCTTCCGTAAATACTGTCCAACCATTATCTTCGTCAATATAGATATCTGATTTACCCTGATTTACCATAGGTTCAATTGTAAAACACATACCGGGTACTAACATCATTTCTTCCCCAGCTTTTGCTACATAACTTACATAGGGTTCCTCATGAAACTCAAGGCCAATTCCATGTCCTCCGATTTCTCTTACAACACTATACCCTAGACTCTTTGCATACTCATGGATTGCACTTCCCAAATCTCCAAGAGTTGTCCATGGTTTTGTGTGTTTTAATCCTATTTCAACACATTTTTTCACATCATCGACCAATTTTTTTGCATCTTTGGATACATTCCCAATACAAAACATTCTTGAAGAGTCAGAATAATAACCATGATATAATGTTGAAACATCTACATTTATGATATCACCCTCTTTTAGTATTTCTTCTTTTGAAGGAATGCCATGACACACTACCTCGTTAATCGATGTACAAACACTTTTAGGGTATCCATCAAATCCTAATGGTGCTGCTATACCACCCAATTCTTTCGTTTTCTCTTCAACCCATCGATTAATATCTTCGGTAGATACATTTGCACCGATATTTTCAGCGACATAATCAAGAATTGCTATATTAACCTTTCCACTTTCTCTAATTCCTTCGATTTGTTCTCTAGTTTTAATTAAATCATGCTGGGGTACATAATAACCTTCGTCCGCAAACTTTCTAATCTTCTCATCAAATTGCATATGACAAGTTTTGTATTTATTACCACTGCCGCACCAACAAATATCATTTCTTCCTAATTTTTTCAACTCTATACCCCTTTTTTATTCAACAAAATTTTTTATCAAACGCTTCTAGAGGCATGGGCTTGCCAAAATAATACCCCTGAATTAGTTTCACTTTCATATCCTTTAGAATCGTAAGCTGCGTAAGCTCTTCAATCCCTTCAACACAAACTCTGACGTCAATTGCCTCCGCCAGTTCTGCTACCATTTTAATAAATGATTGTGAATACTGATTAATACTAAGATCCCTCACAAATGTCTGATCCACTTTAATAACATCTAACGGAATTTCACGAATATGATTCAAAGAAGAATAACCTGTTCCAAAATCATCAAGTGCAATTCTCGCTCCTAATTTTCGAATATTACTTAATACTTCTTTCATTCTAGACATATCATGAATTGCCAAACTCTCTGTTACTTCTAACGTTAAATTTCGTGGATTAATTCCTGTTTCCTTAATAATATCCGCTATTTTACTCACAATATTATTTTGAAGTAATTGAACAACGGAAAGATTTACATTTACTTTGTAGTATGGATGTCCATTTTCATTCCATCTTTTACATGTCTCACAAGCTTTTCTCAATACATAATCACCAATTGGATTAATCAATCCTAAATATTCTGCTAGTGGAATAAAATCTACAGGTGAAATGAAACCAAGCTGAGCATTATTCCATCTTATTAATGCTTCTGCTCCTACACATGGATATCCAGGTTTTGTTACATCAACTAATGGCTGATAATAGATTTCAAACTCACGATACCCTTCTTTTGAAGATGTTGCAGCACGCATGTTTTTTTCCATATCCAATCGTTTATTAGCAATAGAGCCTGATTCCTGTGAATATCTGGCAATTTGATTTTTTCCTTGATGTTTTGCTTCGTACATCGCTATATCGGCTTTCTTAATTAAATCTTCAACCGTTTCCCCATCATCAGGGAATGCAACGATACCCATACTCATAGTGCAATAATAGTCAGCTCCCTTCAAAAACCATGGTTTAGAAAAAATACCCTCTAGCTGCAATAATATTTCTTCTAGCTTATAGTAATGCTGCATGGGAACAATAATAACAAATTCATCGCCGCCCATTCTATAACATGTGTTTTCTATTCCCTTAATCCGTTGAAAACTATGAGAAATTGCTTTTAATAAGACATCCCCATATTGATGACCCAATCCATCATTAATATGCTTGAAATCATCCAAGTCCAGATACATCAATGCACCTTTTTGCTCTTTGCTTTTACATTCTTTAATATATTTCTTCAAATCTTTTTCACAGCACATACGATTGTATAGACCTGTGAGGAAATCATTATTTGCCTGTTGTTCAATTTTTTTCTGGTATTGCTTTTTATCGGTAATATCATAAATTGCAAAAAGTAATCCATTTCTTCCATCTACCCATGGAATGTACTTATAATGTACATCATACCAACGATGCTTTTCCTTGTAGTAGATCTCAATATAATCAGCATCCCTGCTCTGTTTCATTGCGCTATCCAAAAGTTCACTTAAAACACCTGATGATAATTCATCAGGAAATGTATTAGATAGAATACTATTTGCAAATAGTACATCCCCACACTGTGTATCTCTGACAAAAATCCCACAACCAACATTATTTAAAATAGCTTCTAACGAAGCATATGAACTTGTTAGCGAATTCTTTTGTATTCTTCTAACTATAATATCCTGAATTATTTTCGTGGCATCATTCAAAAACTTAATTTCATTGATTTCCCATATCCTGTTTTTCTTAGATTCCAAATAACATGCATGCATTGCAAGAGTACCATTGATAAAAATCGGTATCACAATAATTGCTTTGATCCCATATTTTGAAAAAACTTCTCTATTTCTATCAGATATTTTTGAATCCGAAGAAATAGCTACTACTCTTTCATTATTGTATAAAAAATCAAGACTCTCGATATTTTCCCTATCAAAAAAACCAGATTCCATTCCATCTTTACAGTATTGTCCTACAATCTCTCTTACCCTTGCACCCTTGTTAACTTTTATTATGTAAGCATGCGTAATATCAATAATGGAACTACATGTTTTTAAAATATCGTATGTTATTTTTTCAATTTCATTTTCAGACTCTAATAACTGCACTATATTTGTCATTGCTTCACTTTTTTGCAATGCAAGATTCATCTGTTTTTGAGAGTCTTTACTCCTTCTGGACTCAGCTTCCGCAGTCATTGCTTCTATTCTATTTGATATGATTGCTTTCGATCCAATTCTAATAAAATCTAATGCTTTATAAAAATGTTCTTCTGTCGTTGTAGACTGATATTGAGTATATCGATTATCTAAAACTGCAATAACAATCCAATTTATAACTGGTTTCCCACCTATTTTTGTAGAAATGCTTGCCACCTTGACTCCAGGCTCTATCATTGTCTCTACTGCCTGTTCTTCAAGTTCACTCTTCATTACCCGATCAAGCATAATAGCCAGGCGTTCATCACTTAGCGCTTCAATAATTATCTTTGCTTCTGATTTATCACCAGAAAGCTCCGTTATTTTTCTGCCATTTGCATCTACACAAAAAGTATATAAATGGGCAGCCTCGCTGAAACTATCTTGTATTTTCTGCAACTTTTGAATATCAATTGGGTTCAGACTAGGTTCAACAAAATGCATATTTATAAATACCTCCCAGCAAGTTATTTTAAATATAGTTTACATGATTCCTATTATATTTTCAATAATATGAAATACCAAACCCAATCTTTTTCTAAATGAATTTATAACCATAGCCTCTAACTGTAATAATATGATGTTCTCATCCTTTTAATGGCAATTAATACATAAATTACGAATAACTTTGATTTGAATTTTATTTTTAAGATATCTCCTCTTTTACATAACCCGCGAGGTTAACGGCATGATCAGCAATACGTTCTAAGCTTGTAATAACAGCTAAAAATATGATACCACTTTGCGCATTGCATTGGTGCTTAGATAAACGTTTAATATGTCCTTTACGCATCATTTCTTCCAATTCATCTACTACTTCTTCATTCTGCATTGTTATCTCTACAGCCTTAAGGTCTTTGAACTCTCTTGCCACATTTGCCTGAATAACTGCATCAATCGTTTTTGTATAAATCTGATTTAATTCTTTAATTGCTTTTTCCGAGAATTCCAAATCGTCATCTTTCATTCTCAAAACCATTCCGGCTATATTATCGCAGTGATCACCGATTCTTTCAATATCATTAACTGCATAAAACAAATTACTTACAATTTGGTTTTCTTTTTCTGTAAGCGATAATCCACTTACTTTAACTAGATAATTCGTAAGAATATGAGCCGTCTTATCCATTGTCTCTTCTATGATAAGTACCTTTTTCGCTTTTTTCCCACTAATTGTCAGTAATGCGTCCATAGATAAACGTAATTGATCCGTAGCCAAATTTCCCATCCTTACAATTTCCGCTTCGACCTGTTCTACTGCAAAGGAAGGATTCTCCATAATTCTGTCGTCTAAATGAGGAAGTAATTCGTTTTCTGTATCCTCTTCTGTATTCTTTTCTGCCTTATCCCTTACAATAAATTCAGACATTTTTACTAATTTCCCAGCAAAAGGAAATAATATGATTGTATTTATTACATTAAAGAACGTATGGAATATCGATATCTGAACACTTGTAATTCTTGAATTTGCCCACTCTGTATTAAAGTAAAAAAGAATATACATAATGATACCTGCAATTACTGCTCCAATTACATTAAAAAGCAAATGAATCACAGCTGCTCTTTTTGCATTTCTCTTTGCTCCTGCACTTGATATCAAAGCAGTAATACATGTACCAATATTCTGACCCAATGTGATATAAACAACGGAATTCCATGCCAATACACCATTCATGGCTAACGTTTGCAAAATTCCGACAGAAGCTGACGAGCTCTGTATTAAGGCAGTCACAGCAGTACCTGCAAGAATACCAAGAATAGGGTTCTTTCCTAATGTCTCAAAAACCGTTGAAAAAATAGGAGCATTTTTATAAGGTGCTATTGAACTTGACATAAATGATAAACCAATAAATAAAAGTCCAAATCCTATAAATAATTCTCCATATGTTTTCTTTCTGTCACTTTTTGTGAATAATATCAAAAAAGCTGCAATTCCAACAACTAGTGGAGCAAAAAATTCTGGTTTAAACAAACTTCCCAATTCATTCATAGATACAATCCATGCTGTCACAGTTGTACCAATGTTTGCACCCATAATTACACCAACTGCTTGTGTCAAGCTCAAAATTTCGGCATTTACAAAACCGACTACCATAACAGTGGTTGCAGAGCTGCTTTGCATAACAGCTGTTATTGCTGTACCAACTAATACTGCAAGTAAGCGGTTATTCGTTAAGTAACCCATTAATTTTTTCATTCTACTTCCTGCAGTTTTTTGCAGACCTTCTGCCATAATGTGAAGTCCATACAAAAACATACCTACGCCACCCAAAAAGTTGAACAACATTTTAAGATTTTCCATCTAAAATCCTCCATTCTTTTGTAACCGTTGCTCTATTTGACTCTTCCAGACACGGTTATAGTATTACCAATCATAAAGCATACATACCAATAAAAAAATTGAAAAAACAATGTAAATGTAATATTAATTATACTTTTTTCTTAATTTATAAACAACAAAATAACTGAATTTAACAAATAGTGCTCCGAAAAGAATTCCAATACTATCAATTCCAATGTCTCGAATACTTCCGCTTCTCCCCTTAACAAACAATTGATGTATCTCATCCGTTATGGCATAAAGAACACATATGCAGATCGATACTATTATTATATTTTTATTTCTATGACTGTTCATAAACAAGGCAAGCCAGACTGCAAAATACAACATTGCATACTCTGTCATATGAGCTGTTTTTCTTACAATTTTGTCAAAGGAAACTGCACATTCCTCCACATCCCGTTCAGAAAGCTTTTTCCCTAACACATCAGAGACCACCTGAACAATCTTCTTTCCAAATGCGGTACTAGTAACCGTTGATGCCTCAGCTTCCTCCGACGAAAAATAAAAAATCATAATCATTAAAAAAATAGCAGGTAACAAAAAAAGTAAACGGGAATTATTCATAATTAACCTCTAACTTATAGATTCGCAAAAAGGGCTGTTGCAAATAGTAAATATCACTATTTTGCAACAACCTTTCTCAAAATTCACGTTTATTAAAATTCCAAATACCAATACAACAAGTAAGTAATGTATAAACGAACCCTAGAAGATAATTCTTACCTTTATTCATGGTAAAATAAAATTGCAATGCGTTAAACTCTGGCGTAATAAGAATTTTTGTTATATACGTAAATGGTGGTAGTTGAAACGGCTCTGCTGCTAAAAACATTATTAGTCTTGGTATAAGAAGAATCACTACAAAATACCATATAAAGGCCTTTTTCTTCTGTTTAAATAAAAATAGAAACATCGTACCAAAGGACACCCCGGCTACCCAAAGAGGAAGTGCTACCGATACTTTTTCCAAAAAATCAAGCACTGTCCAACGATCAATTGTACCATCATTAAACTGGAAAAGTATTGTAATTCCAATAAATCCAATAATTGCTATTATAAGAAAAAATATAGATAATACTAATGAAGCAAGAAATTTACCCATATATAATTTTGTTCTGCTTAACCCGATCGTTGCTTTATCTCTAATTCTTGGATCAAGGTATTCCTTACCAAATACAATATCGGCAATAAAAATACTACTATAATACGGAATTGCAAATACGCCCTCTGCAAAAATAATTAAATTGTATCCAAATGATCCATCATTCATGCCATAGATGGTTCTAAAGCAGATCATTGATAAATTTGCCAAAATACAAAGAACTACAAAGCCTAACACATACCACATACAATATCTTTTGTGTAAGGCACTCTTTACTTCATTGCCTATATAATACCGCATAGTTTTCTCCTAATACACCTTTTATTTCTATTTATCATCTACACTATAATTTGGAGCTTCTTTCGTAATATGAATATCATGTGGATGACTCTCTTTTAGTGATGCAGCTGAAATTTTAACAAATCTTCCTCTTTCAATCAAATCAGGGATGGTAGGTGTACCGCAGTAACCCATACCAGAACGTAATCCTCCCATTAACTGGAAAACCGTATCTTCTACAGTACCTTTATATGCCACACGTCCTTCTACACCTTCTGGAACAAGTTTCTTCGCATCTGTCTGGAAATATCTATCTTTACTACCGTTTTCCATAGCTGAAATAGATCCCATTCCACGATATACCTTGTATTTTCTTCCTTGGAATAGTTCAAATGTTCCAGGACTCTCATCGCATCCAGCAAAGATACTACCCATCATACAGACATTTCCACCCGCTGCAATAGCCTTAGTCATATCACCTGAATATTTGATTCCGCCATCAGCAATAATTGGAATTCCATACTCTTTTGCTACAGCATAGCTATCCATGATTGCAGATATCTGTGGAACACCAATTCCAGAAACAACACGTGTTGTACAAATTGATCCTGGTCCAATGCCCACCTTAACTGCATCAACTCCTGCTTCTATTAATGCTCTTGTTCCTTCACCTGTTGCAACATTACCGGCGATAACCTGCACATCAGGATACGTTGCTTTAATCAATTTCACCGTATCCATAATATTTTTTGAATGACCATGTGCGGAATCAATTACGATAACATCAACTTTTGCTTTTACTAAAGCTTCGACTCTTTCAAGTACATTATTAGTAATTCCTACAGCAGCACCACACAATAATCTTCCCTGATCATCCTTTGCTGACATAGGATATTTAATCTGTTTTTCAATATCCTTAATCGTAATTAGACCTTTTAAATTAAAATTTTCATCTACTATAGGAAGTTTTTCTTTTCTTGCTTTTGCAAGAATATTTTTGGCTTCTTCAAGAGTAATTCCTACTTTCGCAGTTATTAATCCATCTGAAGTCATTGATTCTTTAATTTTTTTGCTGAAATCTGTTTCGAATTTTAAGTCACGATTTGTAATGATACCTACTAATTTTCTGCCTTCAGTAATTGGAACTCCAGATATTCTGAATTTAGCCATTAATTCATCTGCATCTTTTAAGGTATGTTCTGGAGATAATGAGAAAGGATCTGTAATGACACCATTTTCTGAACGTTTTACTTTATCTACTTCATCCGCCTGTTCTTCTATAGACATGTTCTTGTGAATAATTCCGATTCCACCTTGTCTTGCCATAGCAATCGCCATCCTATGCTCTGTAACTGTATCCATTCCAGCACTCATCATAGGAATATTTAACTTAACCTTTTTTGTTAAATATGTGGTTAAATCAATCTGATTTGGTATTACTTCCGAATATCCTGGAACTAAAAGTACGTCATCAAATGTAATTCCTTCGCCAATAATTTGACCCATAACATAATCTCCTTTTCATTTTTTGTAATTTTTTAATTTTCTCATGAGTGTAACAAATAACCATTATAATGTCAATGTAATATTATTCAATCACTTTTCTTGGAAATTGATTCTTCATGCTGTGCATCAAGGCATCATTTGGCTCAAGATAAATACAACTTGTTACATTATCATTTATAATCATTTGATAACGTTTTGCCTGTTTGTCTCCTGATGAATAATCCTTAACTGTCATTTTTTTATTTTTGTATGCATCAAGCTGATAAGCACCAACTGGTGCAATAATTTCCATCTTGTCCAATTCATAATTAGCAATTGTAGTTCTCTTTTGTTTCGAATAAATTTTATCAACTTGTAATTCCTTATTCATATACAAATATTCATATTCAACATTTAAATTTGGTAAAAAGAAATAGCAAAGTACTACCCCTATGATTCCGGGTATCATAACAATAGGTATCATGAATCCCACTAATACCAAGACAGCTGTGATTAGAATGCTGCCCCCCTTAATCAAAATATCAGTTGGTTTTGCTTTTCTTTCTACTATCCATTCTACATAAGATTCATTCATTTGTACTCCATTCCCATGCGTAAATCCCGCACATATTTTTAGTCACTGATACTTATTATAACAAATTTTTTTTATGTAAACAATATGACTCTAATTTTTTTGTAAAATTTCTATGAATTTGCTTACATAAAACTCGATTTATGGTAGGATATGAACTGAACCTTTGCAAACATGATGAAAGGAGTAGAAAAATGGCCATCAACGATGAGATACGGGAGCAACAGCAAAAGCTGAAGGATATGAATTTTAAAAAGAAAATTTCTTATATTTTATACTACTATAAATATCCTATTTTAATTACATTTTTTGTATTCGTATTACTAATTTCTTCTATTCATAGTATTGTGACACGAAAAGATACCGTTTTTTACTGTGTCATGATTAATTCCACCGTATACAATGCAAAAAGCGATGAACTAATGAAGGCCTTTTCTGAGGATGCACAGATTGACTTAACGAAAAAGGATGTTATGATTGATTGCAGCATGCAGATAAATTATGAAGAGGCTGGTCCGCAGGATTCTGGCTATGCTCAAAAAATATTAGTTCTTCTTAATGCCGGCGATATTGATGTAATGATTGCTGATGAACCGGTCATTAATAATTATTCTAGTATTTCCGCATTCAAGGATCTAGGCTCTATATTGAGTGAGGATATTATAAAACAACTGGACGAAAAATTTGATTTTTATTATCAAATAGGTGAAGACGGGAGCAAAATCCCCATCGGTATCATAATAGCTAATTCGAAGGTAATGAAAGATGGAAACTTTTATTCTTCCAATTATGAACCAATTCTTTCTATTACAAGTAATACAAAACATCCAGAAACAGTAATTAAATTTATCAATTATTTGCTGGAAAATGAGTAGAAAATAGGCTGCCACATGTTTGTAAAACAATTTGTGGCAGCCTTTATTATTTTATTTTACCTTACATCATACCACCCATTCCTGGGCCTCCAGCTGGCATTGCGGGAAGATCTTCTTTGATTGTTGCTACAACAGATTCTGTTGTAAGTAAAGTGGATGCAACACTTGTAGCATTTTGAAGTGCACTTCTAGTTACTTTTGCAGGATCTAGAATTCCATCTGCTACCATATCTACATATTCTTCTTTTAAAGCATCAAATCCTGTTCCAACTTTTGATTCCTTTACTTTATTAATAATAACAGCGCCTTCAAGTCCGGCATTTGCTGCAATATGAGCAAGAGGTGCTTCTAATGCTTTTAATACAACTTTCGCTCCAGTTTTCTCGTCACCCTCTAAAGTCTCAGCTAGCTTTTCTACATCCTTGGATGCATGAATGTAAGCAGATCCACCACCTGCGATAATTCCCTCTTCAACGGCTGCTCTAGTAGCTGCAAGTGCATCCTCCATACGAAGTTTTGCTTCTTTCATTTCTGTTTCAGTTGCTGCGCCAACACGAATTACTGCAACTCCTCCAGCTAATTTTGCAAGTCTTTCCTGAAGCTTTTCTTTATCAAATTCTGATGTTGTTTCCTCTAATTGTGTTTTTATTTGGTTTGTTCTAGCAACAATTGCAGCTTTATCGCCATCACCATCCACAATAATTGTATTTTCTTTTTGTATTTTAACTGATTTTGCCCGTCCAAGCTGCTCAAGTGTTGTTTCTTTCAAATCAAGTCCTACTTCGTCAGAAATCACTTTACCACCAGTTAAAATTGCTATATCCTCAAGCATTGCTTTTCTTCTATCGCCATATCCAGGTGCTTTTACGGCAACTACATTAAACGTTCCACGTAGTTTATTTACAATTAAGGTTGTTAAAGCTTCTCCTTCCACATCTTCCGCAATAATTAGTAATTTTGCCCCACTCTGTACAATTTGTTCTAAAACAGGAAGAATTTCCTGGATATTAGAAATCTTCTTATCAGTAATCAGGATATATGGATTATCAAGAATTGCTTCCATCTTATCCATGTCAGTTGCCATGTATGCGGAGATATATCCACGGTCGAATTGCATACCTTCAACCAAATCAAGTTCCGTCATCATCGTTTTTGATTCTTCAATCGTAATAACTCCATCTCCAGATACTTTTTCCATTGCATCTGCAACCATGTTACCTACGATTTCATCACCAGCAGAAATAGATGCTACTTTTGCGATATGATCTTTTCCATTTACCTTGCTGCTCATTTTTGCAATCGCTTCTACCGCACACTCCGTAGCCTTTTTCATACCTTTTCTAAGAATAATTGGATTTGCACCTGCTGCTATATTCTTCATTCCTTCATTGACCATTGCCTGAGCCAAAACAGTAGCCGTTGTTGTTCCATCACCTGCAACATCATTTGTCTTTGTAGCTACTTCTTTTACTAATTGTGCTCCCATATTCTCAAATGCATCTTCTAGCTCAATCTCTTTTGCAATTGTAACACCATCGTTTGTAATCAGTGGTGAACCATATGATTTATCAAGAACAACATTTCTTCCTTTGGGTCCCAACGTTACTCTTACTGTATTTGCTAATTTATTTACGCCTGATTCAAGAGCAGCTCTCGCCTCAGCTCCATATTTAATTTCTTTTGCCATTTTAATGACCTCCTTATTATTTTAATTCATAACTACAGCTAAAATATCATTCTGTTTTACAATAATGTATTCTTCTCCATCAAGTTTCACTTCCGTACCAGCATATTTTGAATAGATTACCTTCTGGCCAACAGAAACCTGCATTGTAATTTCCTTTCCATCGATAACTCCTCCGGGTCCAACTGCAATAATTTCTGCCTCTTGTGGCTTTTCTTTGTTCTGTCCTGGTAATACAATACCAGACGCTGTAGTCTCTTCTGCTTCTAATTGTTTTAAAACTACTCTGTCTCCTAATGGTGTTAACTTCATGTTAAAACTCCTTTCCCTATTTCGGAAGTATTCTTCCGCACTATATAATTATTTATCATTCTATTATCAGCACTCATCATTGTCGAGTGCTAATCTTGAAAACATATTATTTGTTTTACCCATATTATGCAACTCTGCTTATCAAGATATATCTTTCATTTTCTCTCGTTTTCTCATGTATAGTCTCTTTTTTTTAATTTTTCAACTTGCTGATGATTTTAGATTTTTTTAATATTTACTTCTTATTATCTATACGCTCTTTAAGACTACAATATACAAACTATTATGGAAAAAGAAACTCTTAGATACAGAAATATAACCTATATAAAAGTCCACTATCAAAAAGAGTGTTTCATGCGATTATAATAATACCCTTTTATTATACTTATTGTCAACATAACCAAGACAACAAAAAGTATTCAAAATTGTTAACCAATTTCAAATACTTTTTCATACGCATTTTAATTGAAAATTCTTTCTAGTATTTATTGTATCACTAAATTTGTATAGCCCATTAGACTTTCATCTACTGTTCTAGCTACTTCTCTTCCTTCTCTGATTGCCCAAACGACAAGAGACTGTCCTCTGTGCATATCGCCTGCTGCAAAAACATTTTTTATACATGTTTCATATTGGTCTTTTGCAGTCGCTACATTTGTCCTTTGGTCTAATTCCACCTTAAAAGCATCTGCAACATATTTTTGAGTTCCTAAGAATCCGGCAGCAATTAGAACCAAATCAGCATCTAATGTCTTTTCACTTCCTGACACTTCCGTCATGTTTACACGACCAGACGTTTCATCCTTCTTCCACTCAACCTTTACTATTTTGACAGCTTTCAAATTCCCCTTGTCATCCTTAATAAATTCTTTAATGGTACTCTCGTAGACTCTTGGATCATTACCAAATACCGCAATTGCTTCTTCTTGACCATAATCTGTTTTGCAGATCTTTGGCCATTCAGGCCATGGATTATTTTCTGCTCGTTTCTCTGGTGCCTTTGGCATCATTTCAATCTGTGTAACAGATTTTGCACCATGACGAATGGAAGTTCCAACACAATCATTTCCGGTATCACCACCACCAATAATTACAACATGTTTTCCCTTAGCAGATATATATTTCCCATCTGTCAAGTTGGAATCCAATAAACTTTTCGTATTTGCTTTTAAGAAATCAACAGCAAAATGAATTCCCTTCGCATCTCTTCCAGGTGCATTGATATCCCTAGGATTTGATGCTCCACAAGCTAAGATAACACGATCATATTCACTCATGATTTTGGAAGCCTTAATATCCTTACCTACGTCACAGCTAGTAATGAAGGTAACGCCCTCCTCCTCCATCACTTTTATTTTTCGCTCAATAATCTGCTTTTCCAACTTCATATTAGGGATTCCATACATGAGCAATCCACCTACACGATCCGAACGCTCATAGACACTTACAAAATGTCCTCTCTTGTTTAGTAATTCTGCTGCCGCAAGTCCAGCTGGACCACTTCCAATCACTGCAACCTTTTTACCTGTTCTAGCCTTAGGTGGACATGCTTTTGCAAATCCTAGTTCATAAGCATTTTCAATAATAGCAAGTTCATTTTCCTTTGTACAAACAGGATCACCATTCAACCCGCAGGTACAAGCTGCCTCACATAAAGCAGGGCATACTCTTCCAGTAAATTCAGGAAAGTTATTTGTTTTCTTTAATCTTTTATATGCCAGCTCCCAATTACCAGAATAGAGTGCATCATTCCATTCTGGAATTAAGTTGTGTAGAGGACATCCTGATGTCATACCCATAATATTCATGCCAGCTTGGCAAAATGGTACCCCACATTCCATACATCTTGCTGCTTGTTCTCTCTGATGTTCCTTTGACAAAGGAGTATGAAACTCTTGAAAATTTTTGATTCTTTCTTTTGGCTTTATTGCTTCTGCAGCTTTTCTCTCATAATCCATAAATCCTGTTGCTTTTCCCATGATGTTTCACTCCCTTCCTAATGTTTTGCATTGGCATAGAATGCCTCAATTTGTGCCTGCTCACTACTTAGTCCCTTTTCTTCCATCTGTACAATCATCTTCTGCATGCGCTGATAATCATAAGGAATAATCTTCTTGAATTTAGGAAGATATTCTAAGAAATTATCAAGAATCTCTTTTCCTTTCGATGAATTTGTATAAGCTACATGAGCTTTAATCATCTCTTTTAATTCAAGAACGTCATATTTTGAAGTTACTTCTAAAGAAGATACCATTTCTTTATTAAGTTTTGTGTATAAATCGCTATGCTCATCCAAAACATAAGCGATACCTCCGCTCATTCCAGCCGCAAAGTTTTTTCCAGTTGTTCCAAGAATTGCAACACGTCCACCTGTCATATATTCGCAACCATGATCACCAACACCCTCAACAACTGCCTTTGCACCCGAGTTTCTTACACAGAAACGTTCACCGGCCACACCATTAATATATGCTTCTCCGCTTGTCGCTCCGTAAAGAGCCACGTTACCTATAATGATGTTTTCATCCTGCTTGAATTTTGCACTCTTTGGTGGATATACAATCAGCTTACCTCCTGATAATCCTTTTCCGAAGTAATCATTGCTGTCACCAATTAGTTCTAGGGTTAATCCTCTAGGAATAAATGCTCCAAAGCTCTGTCCACCCGCACCATTACATTTCACGGTAAGGGTATCTTCATCAAGACCTTCTGGATATCTTTTCGTAATTTCAGAACCAAGAATTGTACCAAACGAACGATCCGTATTTTTTACATCTAGTTCAATACTTCTCCTCTGCTTCTGAGATAACGCATTTTCTAACTGTTTTAAAAGAACTTTTTCATCTAACGTTTTTTCTAATTCAAAATCATAAACCTGTTTTGGATCAAACCTTGTATAATTCTTCTGTCCCATATAAGGATTACTGATAATGTTCGTTAAATCAATTTTTGCTTCACGTCCCTTTAATCCTTCTTTTGTTTTAATTAAATCAGCTCTACCAACAAGTTCATCTACCGTACGGACACCAAGTTTTGCCATGTATTCACGTAATTCCTGTGCAATAAAGAGCATAAAATTCATAACATATTCTGGCTTCCCTTTAAACCTCTTACGAAGTTCTGGGTTCTGAGTTGCTACACCAACTGGACAAGTATCAAGATTACAAACTCTCATCATGACACAACCCATCGTTACAAGAGGTGCTGTTGCAAATCCAAATTCCTCAGCTCCGAGGATCGCTGCTACCGCCACATCTCTACCACTCATCAATTTTCCATCTGTCTCAATACGTACTTTATTTCTAAGTCCATTCATGATTAATGTTTGATGAGTCTCCGCAAGGCCTAATTCCCATGGGAGTCCTGCATTATGAATGGAACTCTTTGGTGCTGCACCTGTACCACCGTCAAATCCAGAAATCAAGATGACCTGTGCACCTGCTTTTGCTACACCTGCTGCTACTGTCCCAACACCTGCTTCTGAAACAAGTTTTACTGAGATTTTCGCTTCTTTGTTCGCATTCTTTAAGTCATATATTAACTGTGCTAAATCCTCTATTGAATAAATATCATGGTGAGGTGGCGGAGAGATCAGTCCAACACCAGGTGTTGAATGACGTGTTTTTGCAACCCATGGATATACCTTACCTCCTGGTAAATGTCCACCTTCTCCTGGCTTTGCACCCTGAGCCATCTTAATTTGAATTTCCTTTGCACTTACCAAATATCTGCTTGTCACACCAAATCTACCAGAAGCCACCTGTTTAATGGCAGAGCAACGATTCATGCCATCTGATGATGGTTCTAATCTGTCTATGCTTTCTCCACCTTCTCCACTGTTTGACTTTCCATGGATACGGTTCATAGCAATTGCAAGTGTTTCATGTGCTTCTCCTGAAATAGAACCATAGGACATTGCACCAGTCTTGAATCTTTGAACAATGGATTCTACACTTTCCACTTCTTCAATAGTGATTCCTTTTTTCGGATAATTAAATTCTAAAAGACCTCTCAGATTTTTCTTGTTTTCCTCTTCATTTACAAGCGCAGTATACTGTTTAAACAGGTCATAGTCCCCACGCTTTGTAGACTCTTGTAATAAATGAATGGTAGCGGGATTATATAAATGTTCTTCTGCACCACTTCGCATTTTGTGACTACCTGGACTATCCAGAGTCAAATCAGTTTCTAATCCAAGTGGATCAAATGCCTGTGAATGAAGCTCATCCATATCCCTTTCAATATCTTCTAACGTAATACCGCCAATCCTACTCACTGTATTTGTAAAATATTTATCTATCACATTCTTATTGATTCCTATTGCTTCAAAAATCTGAGATCCTTGATAAGATTGGATTGTTGAAATACCCATTTTGGAAGCAATCTTTACAATGCCGTGAAGAATTGCATTGTTATAATCATTCACTGCTGCATAATAATCTTTATCAAGCATATTATTATCAATTAACTCTTTTACACTTTCCTGTGCAAGATAGGGATTAATGGCACAAGCTCCATATCCCAATAAGGTAGCAAAGTGATGTACTTCTCTTGGCTCAGCAGATTCTAAAATCATGGCAACGGAAGTTCTCTTTTTTGTTTTAACTAGATACTGCTGTAGTGCAGACACTGCAAGTAAAGATGGAATGGCTACATGATTTTCATCAACGTCTCGATCCGAAAGAATTAAAATGTTTGCTCCATCACGATAAGCTCTGTCTACCTCAACAAACAAACGATCAATCGCCTTTTCAAGCTTTGTGTTCTTATAGTAAACAATTGGAATTACTTCAATTTTGAATCCTGGTTTATTCATACTCTTAATTTTTAATAAATCAGTGCTTGTCAAAATTGGATTATTTACTTTTAATACATTACAATTCACAGCTTTTTCTTCTAACAAGTTTCCATCTGTTCCAATATAAACAGTTGTGGAGGTAACGATCTCTTCTCTTATTGCATCAATCGGTGGATTCGTTACCTGTGCAAAAAGCTGTCTGAAATAATGAAATAAAGATTGATGTGACTTAGATAGAACTGGCAGTGCTGTATCTACTCCCATCGCACCAATGGATTCTCCGCCTGTTTTGGCCATTGGAAGAATGGTATCTTTTAACTCTTCATACGTATAACCAAATGCCTTTTGCATTCTCTGTCTTTCTTCATAGGAATATTCAGGTACTTTCTTATTTGGTATTTTCAATTCCTTAAGGGATACAAGATTACTATCAAGCCATTCTCCATAAGGTTGTCTTCTGGCATATGTTTCTTTTAAATGATCATCGTCAATTACTTCTCCTTTGATGGTATCGACAAGAAGCATCTTTCCTGGACGTAATCTCTCTTTTGCCACAATTTTGGTTGGATCAATATCTAAAACACCTACCTCAGATGATAGAATTAGATGATCATCATCCGTAATATAGTAGCGGGAAGGTCTTAATCCATTTCTGTCAAGTACCGCTCCCATGATATCTCCATCGCAGAAAAGAATTGATGCAGGACCATCCCAAGGCTCCATCATCGTTGCATAATACTGATAGAAATCCTTTTTGGTCTGTGACATCACACGATTATTTGCCCATGGTTCAGGAATTGTAATCATAACTGCAAGTGGTAGATCCATTCCACTCATTACCAAAAATTCAAGTGTATTATCAAGCATAGCGGAATCAGATCCTGAAGCGTTGATAGCTGGAAGCACTTTTGGAAGTTCCCCTTCTAGATAATCAGACTCCATCGTCTCTTCTCTTGCAAGCATTTTATCTGCATTTCCACGAATAGTATTAATCTCTCCGTTATGAACAATAAAGCGATTAGGATGTGCTCTTTCCCAACTTGGATTTGTATTGGTAGAAAATCTGGAGTGAACAATCGCAATTGCTGATTCATATTCTTTATTCTGCAAATCTGCAAAGAACGTACGAAGCTGTCCAACTAAGAACATCCCCTTATATACAATCGTTCTGCTTGAGCAGGATACCACATAAGTACTATCTGCCCCCTGCTCAAAACTCCTTCTGATAATATAAAGCTTACGGTCAAAATCCAGACCTTTATTAATATTGTTAGGTTTCTTAACAAATCCTTGTAAAATACAAGGCATACATTCTTTTGCTTTATGTCCTAATACATCTGGAACAATAGGCACCTCTCTCCAGCCCAAAAATTCCATACCTTCTTTTTCAACAATAATTTCAAACATTTTCTTTGCTTGATTTCTCTTAAGTTCATCCTGGGGAAAGAAAAACATACCAATTCCGTATTCTCTTTCTTCACCCAATGTAATTCCAAGAGGTTTTACTGCTTTTTCAAAAAAATTATGTGAAATCTGTAGTAATATTCCTACACCATCACCAGTTTTTCCCTCTGCATCTTTACCAGCTCTATGCTCAAGATTTTCTACAATCTTTAAAGCATTCTCTACTGTTTCACGACTTTTTACACCTTTAATATTTACAACTGCACCAATCCCGCAATTGTCATGCTCAAATTGAGGACTATAAAGTCCCGGCTGTTTTACATCCGTTCTTGCATCAAACATGGTTACCGTCCTTTCCAAAATATGCAAAAAGGTACCCACCTAAATCTACCATTGCTAGTAAACTTAAATAGACACCTTTGCCTTTGTTTCCATTTTCTTTTCGATTACTATACAACACATTTTCCAACTTGTAAATAATATTTTTTTGTAAATTGTCAGATTATTTGTTATTTTTAATATTTTTGTTATATTGTATTTGCTTTTTGTCGAATTGTACTTTGGAATAATACAATTCGAATAATAGCATTCCGCAAATACCTATGATGCAAGAATACGCCATATAGGGCTTTTGCCCTAATATTTTAATATTACCTGCAAAATAAATAAATAAATTCGCTGTACTATGGAAAATAATAGGAGCTGCTATATTTTGAAACTTTTCATAAATAAAAGCCAACAAAATTCCAAACACAGACGCATACAGAAATTGAATCAGATTCATATGATAAATTCCAAATAGTAACGCGGAAATAACGACTGCCACTCGAACTGGTACAATATTTTTCAATCTTCTAAAAACCAGTCCCCGAAACATAAATTCTTCGGCAATCGGTACCCCAATCCCAAGTACAATTACAGATTGAAAAAATGAACCAGAAAACAAAACCTGCTTTGTAGTATGATACCCATTTATTACTTCTGTTAACCTTGTAACATTTAAAAATTGATTCAATCCAAGTGCTGAAAAAATGCTGAATGGAACTAATAAAATCCAATGAATATACGAAGGCCTGCAACTAAGTTTTTTCCATTTCTGAATCCATCCATGCTTTTCATCAAAATACATGAGCCATAAAAACAGCGGGATGGAAAGAAGTGAAGTAAGACCCACTGTAAGGATTCCAAACCCTTGGCTGACGTAATAATCACTGATTGCTTCAATACCATCTACATTTTCTCGATAACCAATATAAATGCTTAATGTTCCACTGATTATAATGCTAATCAGATAGTGATAAATAATCGGAACGATAACACCTGTTATATTTTCTAACCGTTTCATAAATTGATTTCCTTTTCTAAAAAAATCATTTGTACTTATGGCTGTACATTCCCGAAATATTGATCAATCCCATCTGCCATTCCTATCACCATTGATTTTTGATAGTCCTCTGTTGCCATGAGCAGGTCCTCAGTAGGATTTGTCATAAATCCCATCTCTACAATTGTTACTGGAATCTGGCACCAATTGATACCGCTCATACTATCTGTTATGGATACTCCCCGATTCTTTGCTCCTGTCTTAGCACAAAATGCATCGATTACCTTCTTGGATAGCAATTGACTAGATGCTGCAATTGTACTGCAATATGGATTTGCAGCAGATGGTGCCATACTTAGTGCACCACTAACCGAGGAATCATTTGCTCCATTTGCATGAATCCGGATAAAAGCTTCCGCACCAGAGGCATTTGCAATTTCTGCTCTGCCAGCATTACTGATATTGACATCGTTGCTCTCTCGAATCATAACTACTTCATATCCTCTCGAAATTAATTCTTGTTTTAATTTCATCCCAACTGCAAGTGTTAGCTCAAATTCACGCAAACCCGATGATACACCTGAAGTTCCCGATGCGACTTTTGGTTTTGTTGTAGCAGCACCAGGACCAATTGGTTCTTGTGTGCTATCTCCTGTTCCTTGATGGCCTGGATCTATTGCAACAATATGTCCTCCGGTATGAACGGCTTGAGCTCCACTATCAAATGCCACTTCGATAGTTATATTTGTTAAATCTACATTTATTTTTTTGCTTTTTTGTTCTTCCCAATTACTATTTGTTGCAACAACAGAATATTCCATTGGTAATAAAGGTCCTCTTGTCAATAGATCCTGCTTCCCAATCACCATGTCATCGAAGTCTTGAATTTTGATTAATGTTTCTTCCATATCCGTCGTTATTTCAAAACTGATAACTGGTAATGCTACGATAAATTTACCATCAGCTTTTGCAGAATAGGATGCTCCCTCCGAAAGCTGGCTCATAAAACTCTGTAGCATTTTTTCGTTCTCTTGCATATATCGAACAAAATTCTTCAGTTGTGCCTCCTGATAAGGTTTGTAATTATTTTCACCATTCTTATATAAAAGTTTCTGCTCTAAAAATTCAATATCATTTTCTAAAATAGCTGTATGAACCTGTTCTAATAGCTGGGTATAGGTAGTTGCCTCTATTTTTACAACATTTTCGGATACTTCTATTGCATTTTCAGACACTTCCACCACATTTTCACTGATCTCATTTGAAGAATCTGTGACAGTTCCATCCATATCTGATGCATTCCGCTCTGACTTTAGTCGATTATAATAAAAGAAAGCGGATAATAGTGCAATCGCCAGTAATCCATAAAACAATAATTTTTTTCCTTGCATTTTCCTCCCATCTGCATGCTTAATTCATGCAAAATTATTCTTAAAGCATGATTACAAATCAATAGTAGAACGAACATACTTTTGGATAGTATAACATAATTTCTACTTTTTGTGTAGAATCCTATTGACAATCTGTTTTTCTAAAGATATAGTAACAGAGTCAATATCTTATTGATATAACTAGTATACATATGTGCTAGGGGAGCTTAATGCTGAGATTGTTATTTTTTAATAACTAACCCTCATGACCTGAACCGGATAATACCGGCGTAGGCAAGCAATTTATGAATATACATTTCCTGTTTATTCATAGAACAAAGCCCTCCCATTGTACAAACAAAGGAGGATTTTTTTATGTCATTTTTTCTAAACTATTCTGCTGAAGACTATGAGTATCTCTTAACTCCTGCAGGCTATGTACTGCTAACCCTCATCATGCTTTTGGTACTTTTAAGTACTCATTTTATTGAGCGAAAAAAAACACCAAAAATGTCTACCAAATCTTTAGTGTATTGTTCTGCAGCCATGGCTCTTGCTACCGTTACATCCTTTATTAAATTTGGTTCTCTGCCATTTGGTGGCTCCATTACTCTTTTTAGTATGTTTTTCGTTTGTTTCATTGGCTACCTTTATGGACCAACAATCGGAATCACGACTGGTATTGCCTATGGTCTATTGCAATTAGTCGTTGAACCTTATATTTTTCATCCACTCCAGGTGATTCTTGATTACCCCTTAGCCTTTGGTTGCCTTGGCTTAAGCGGATTCTTTATGTCTAAGAAACATGGTCTTGCAATCGGATATGTTGTTGCGGTAATCGGTCGCTATCTCTGTCATGTTGTTTCTGGCTACCTATTTTTTGCTGAATATGCGCCTGAGAATATGAATCCATTCGTCTATACGCTTTATTATAACGCAACCTACCTTGTACCTGAATTAATACTTACTTTGATTTTACTTTTTATTCCTGCGGTAATGAAGGGACTTGGTCAGGTAAAAAAAATGGCAACTGAATAGATCACATAAAAACGGTTCTCTTTCGATCTATCTTATATGATAAGTCAAAAGGAACCGTTCTTTAATAGAATTGTTTTCTAATCATCATTTCCAGAATATCTACACATCCATCTATATCATAACACTCTCTGTTTAGCAGAATATCTTTCCCTTCCTTACTGCTCCATTTTGCTTTGCCATTTGAATAATAGGAATAGTAATTCTTTCTTGCTGTATCCATCCTTTTTATTAATTTTCTTGCCGCCTCTTCTGAAATACTATGCTTTTTTGCTATTCGTTTTACACGATCTTCCAGAGGTGCAAAAATAAATACTCTGATACATCTTTTTTCGTCTCTAAGGATATAATCTGCTAATCGTCCGATAATCACACAAGATTCATTATCAGCTAGTTCTCGAATAATCTGAGACTGTATTTTAAACACTCGATCAGCCACTTTTTCTCCATTAAATCCCAAAGGAACATACGGTTCTAGAAAACGATTGACTACCCTCTCCTCTGTCGATGCCAAAGTATCTCTATCAATCCCACTCTTTTCTGCTGCCATGCTGAGTAAATCCTTATCATACATATTAATCCCGAGACGTTCTGCCAACTCCTTTCCTATTTCATGGCCCTCAGCTCCGAATTCTCGTCCAATTGTAATTACAAATTTTTTTCTTTTCTCCATATTACACCTCATGATATTGCTATTTTTCTCTGATAAGCTCTAACAGCCAATGATAAAATAAAATTCAATGTGAAATAGGTTAGCAATACAAATCCATAAAGTGAACAAATCTGTCCTATTGTTTTAGCGCTTCCCATAACTACAGAACTATTTCTCATGAATTCTTGAATATCAACCGCTTTTAAGTAAGAAGTATCTTTAATGATGGTCGTGCATTGTGACAGCAGCGCTGGAATAATTAATTTATAAGTTTGTGGCAAAATAATAAATCGTAAACTCTGAAAGAAATGAAATCCTTGCGACTGAGCACCTTCAAATTGTCCCTTTGGTATCGCATTCATACCGCCTCTTACAATCTCAGCAACAACTGCTGACGTAAATAAAGTAAAAGTGAAAATCCCTATATAAATTGGATTTCCTTTCATTGCAAATCGAAACATTAAAATCCATAATATATTTGGTGTGCATCGAAATAGTTCAATATAAGCAGATGCAAAATAAGATAAAATTTTAAGTTTTCCTATACAATAATTCCTCATAATTGCTAGTATTGTTCCAAATATCATACTTAATATCATCGTGGCAATTGAAATAATAATAGTAAGCTTTAATCCGTTTAGCATAAATATAATATTTGCTTTGGAAAAAATATCAGCCATCCTATACCACCTCCAAACTATGCTTGATTCTCTTAGGTGTTGGTGTCTTCTTAGATTTATCTTCTAAATATTTAGCAAGTTTTGCCAGCGGAAAACAAATAATAAAATACATGATGGCACAAAGAATGTATCCTTGTAGAAAACTTGTATCACACACAAAATTATCTGCATGATACATTAAGTCTCCACCTGCCACTAATGCTAATACCGAAGTATTTTTCACTAAGTTCAATGCCTGGTTAGCTAATGGTGGCATAATCATTTTAAACGTCTGTGGAATAATGATATACTGCAAAGTTTGAATTCCGGTAAATCCCTGAGAATGGGAAGCCTCTGTCTGTCCTTTTGGAATTGCCTCAATACCCGTACGGATTACCTCTGCAATATATGCACCATGGTACAAACCAACTCCTACCACTCCGAGGACAAGTTTTGATAACCGAATAGGTCTGCTTGAATTTAATAAAGCCTTTAAAATCATGGGCAACCCATTATAATAGAAAAAAACCTGTACTACCAATGGAGTGTTCTGAAAGATTTCTACATATACTCTGGAAATAACCTGTAGCACTTTTATTTTTGTAGTAGAAAATATGCCAAATAAGACTCCTAAAAAGAGAGCAACTGCCAAGCCTAATATTGTCACTTTAAATGTCATCAGCATACCTTCTGCAAATGTATTAAATTCTCCAAACAGCATTTCCCATCTGCTTGCATTTAATAATCCTTCTACCATACTCTCCACTCTCAATCCTTATACTAAATTAACATCTGTTATAAGCAGCAGGGCTCATAGATCTGTACTCTATGAACCCTGACTCTATGAATACTCTTGATTTATTCAATACCCCATCCTGAAATCATAGTCTCCATTTCACCACTGCTTAAAAGTCCACTTACTACAGTTTCAACTGTATCCGTTAATTCTTTTGCATATAATGCAGTTGCAATTCCATAATCCTGAATCCCAAATCTCTCAGGAAGTATCATTGTAGTATCATCGTTATATCCTGCAAGGATTGCACGATCTACTGAAAAAATATCAATATTACCTGACTGAAGTGCTGCACTCAATGCTGGATATCCATCAAATTCCTGAAATTCTACATTAATATCAAGTCCTTCATCAGCTATATACTTTTCAATGGCATCTTTTGTTGTTGAACCTTGTGCCACACCAATAATTGCTCCATCAATATCAGCCATAGAAGTATATCCTGCATCTGCTAAACACATTAAGCCTAATGCATCTTGAATATATGGAGTAGAGAAGTTCCATGATTCTTTTCTTTCATCTGTAATAGTAAAGGTAGCTGCTACTAAATCAACCTCTCCATTATCAAGTAATGGTCCTCTTGTTTTTGCTGTAACACCCTGAAATTCTACTAAGCCCTGTTCTTTTGCTTCTTCTTTCGTTACTCCAAAAATTTCTGCTGCAATTGCATAAGATAAGTCAATTTCAAGTCCTTCAAATTCACCTGTTTCGGTATTCTGATATCCAAAGCTTGGAACATCTGCTTTACATCCAACTTTTAATACCCCTGCATCCTTAATTTTTTGTAAACCAGGATCTGCTACCGCTGTTTCTGCCGTTGCTTCTTCCACTGCTTCTGCCACTGTTGTTTCCTCTGTTGTTGCTTCCACTGCTGTTTCTTCAGCTGGAGTCTCCTCTGTTGCAGCAGGAGTTGTTTCACTACCACATCCCATAAGTAAAGTTGCAGTCATAGAAACTGCAATAATAACAGATAATACTTTCTTTCTCATAATTATTTCCTCCTTCTATAACATATATTTTCTATGCCCTTTCGGGAATATGTTAGCATAATGAATTAACGTAAAATCTTACTCAGAAATAGTTGTGTTCGAATATTTTCCGGGTTCTCAAAGAAATGTTGTGGAATACCCTCCTCAATAATCTGACCATCATCCATAAAAATAACTCGGTCAGCAACCTGTCTTGCAAATCCCATTTCATGAGTAACACAAATCATTGTTATATTTTCTTTGGAAAGTTCAATCATAACATCTAGTACCTCTTGAACCATTTCCGGATCTAATGCACTCGTAGGCTCATCAAAAAGAATGATTGGTTGTTTCGTGCAAAGTGCTCTTGCAATTGCAACTCTCTGCTGCTGTCCTCCAGATAAATTTTGTGGATATTGATTTGCCTTTTCTTCTAGTCCGACACGCTTTAAAAATTCCATTGCCATTTTCTTTGCTTCTGCTTTTGATACTTTTTGAAGTTTCATTGGTGCTAATGTCAGATTATCAAGAACTGTCATGTTCGGATATAGATTAAACTGTTGAAAAACCATTGATGAATAAGTTCTTGCCATCTCTGTTTTATTCTTTTTTGTCATTTTTATATTATCTATATAAATTTCTCCGCTTGTTGGTTCTTCAAGTCGATTAATACAACGAATCAGCGTACTTTTACCACTTCCACTAGGACCAATAATGACTAGTTTTTCTCCTTCTTTTACCCTCAGGTTGATATCTTTTAATACATGTAACTCTCCAAAATATTTGTTTAGATTATCAATTCTAATCATTTTGACCCTCCCATACCGTTTCACATAATCTCTATATTTCAATCACAAAAAGCGCTTTGAGATTATCTCAAAGCGCCTTTGCTATTTTTATTTTTTCTAATGTGTGGATTATATACTGTATTTTTTTTCCTGTCAACCTATAATTTTTCAAATCTTCAAATTCTTCCTCTACTTTAATACAATTTCTTTTTTCAAAGCAAATGAATATATAATCTTCTCTTTCACCTTTTTACCTGTTAGTTGGCATAATGCTTTTGCATAATAATCTAATTGAACAGAATATCTTTCTACTAATTCCTGCTCATGATTGACACGGTCTGTTTTGTAATCTGCAACCACTAATCCATCTGCCTCTTCAAAGTAAACGTCTATGATTCCCTGTATTAAAATGACTTCCTCTTTCGGATATTCTTCTTTTACCTCACATGCCGGACGTCCCAGCACAAATGGCTGTTCACGAAATAGCTGATTCCGTTTACTCGCCTCTCTCATTCTTCTTGCTAAATCAGAATTTACAAATGAAGTAATCGCCAATCCATTTACCATTGCGCTTTCCTCTGCTGTCATGCGGCTTTCTTCTACGAAACGTTTCATCTCTTCCTTAACAGAGACTTCATCCACGCATTTCTCTAATTCAAGTAGTTCCATCACTTTATGGTATGCGGTTCCTCTTGTAGAGCCCTTGATTTCATTTGCTTCTGTCCCCTGCATAAACTTTGGCATCATGAGTTCTTCTTCATAATTAGAGATGATAGAGATTACTTCCTGTGTTTCCTCCATATGTTTCAATTTCAATTCAGAAACGCTTACCTTGGTTGGTACATTTTCACTATGAATATAAGGATAAGAATAAGCAAAGTTTTGAGCTAAATGTTCCTCTAAATTCTTATCATATACCTGATTAACATCTAAATTCTGTAATACCTGATAGCGATTTTCCTCATTTATCTGACTAATCATTTCATTTTGTACGATTTTTTCAAGAGTAATGATTTCGACCTTAATTGGAGATGGTATCGAATATACAGGATTCTCAGGAAAACTTTCTAATCCATACCTCCATAGCACTTCCTTAAAGGACCTGCTTCTTACCATTGCTGGTAATAAAAAGTCAAGAAAACTAGATGCTCCTCCGATTAGAAAGGAGTTCAACGTGAGCTCCTGACATTGTGAGGTTTTACCATATAAATCACGTATTTTCTTTTCAAACCCTTTTGCAGAACCCTCTTCATTTTCAATGTCTGATACCGTCCCTGTAATAATGAGTTTCTCTTCCGCCCTTGTAAGTGCAACATAAAGGACCCGGAGCTCTTCTCCTATATTTTCAATAATCTGTTTTTGCACTAAAGCTTTTTTTACAAGGGTTGTTTCTTTTATTCTTAATTTCGCTTCTACAAAATCAATGCCAATTCCCTCTTCTGAGTCAAGAATCATGCGTTGTTTCGTATCACTTGTATTAAACTTCTTCGAGGTACTACAAAGAAAGCAGATTGGAAATTCAAGACCTTTGCTCTTATGAATACTCATAATTCGAACAGTATTCTCGTGTTCACCAATTAAACTAGCTTCTCCGTAGTCTATATCATATTTCTGCAATTGCTCCATATACCGAACAAAATGAAAAAGTCCTTTATAGCTTGTCTTTTCAAAATCTGCTGCCTTCTCAAGTAGCATCCTAAGATTTGCCTGTCTTTTTTCACCAGCAGGCAATACTCCTACATAGGAATCGTAACGAAACTCAAGTATAATTGCACTTAGCAATTCATGAATCGCAGTATAAGGTACCATTGCTCTAAAATACTTTATTTTATTTAAAAAATGCCCGATTTTATTGGATAACTGCTCCGTAATAACTTCCCCGATCCATTCCTGCTTTGAGGACTCATGCAAGGCATCAAATAATTTCCCTTTTTCTAAGACACATCGGATTCTGGCCAATTCTTCATCTGTAAATCCACCAAAATAACTTTTCAATACACTTGCAAGAGCAATATCGTCAATTGGATTATCAAGAACACGAATATAATTAAGGATCGACTGGATTTCCTTTGTAGAAAAATATCCAGTTTTAGAAGTTACATGCGATGGAATCCCCTCTTGTGTCAAAACCCGGGTAAAGACTTCCTCCCATCCCGACAAGGAGCGTAACAAAATCACAATATCAGAATATTCTGCCTTACGAATCTCCCCAGTCTTTTTGTTTTCTACCTGAAAAGATCCCTTAAGCTGTTTAATTTTCTGAGCTACCGCTTTTGCTTCTAACTCCTTTTTATCCAATTGTTTGTCCGGGTCTTCTTCAATTAGACATATTTCTGTTAAATAGGGATTTTCCTCCACTTTCGTTTCTATGTAATTGGCACCATAATAGAGTGCCTGGGCATCGTCATACTCGATATTTCCCACTTTTTTTCCCATGATTTGATAAAAGAAAAAGTTTACGGTATCAATCACTTCTTGTCTGCTTCGAAAATTTTTATGTAAGTCAATCTTGCATTCTCTGGCATTTTCTAAGTCCTGACTATAAGTATCATATTTATGCATAAATAATTCTGGTCTGGCCAAACGAAATTTATAAATACTTTGCTTTACATCTCCTACCATAAATAAATTCTTTTTAGCTAATGATTCCTTAGAAATAGATGTTAAGAGATACTCTTGTACCAGGTTACTATCCTGATACTCATCTATCATAATTTCATGAAAATAATTGCTATAATCCAATGCGACTTTTGAGGGCACCATTTTTCCATTCTGCTCCTCAAGTAATACTTGTAGCGCGAGATGTTCGATATCACTAAAGTCCACTACATTTTTATCACGCTTTGCCTTTGAATAAGCTTTTGCAAACGCAATTGTAAGGGAAATTAATTCCACAACATTTTCTTTGCACGAAATCATATCCTTCATAAGTTGTTCTGGGGAATCAAAGAAATATTTCTCCTTTATCCCACCTAACACTTTCTTTAGTTCCTCACGATTTGCTTTTACTAATTGACGTTTGTCCTGATCAACCGCCGGATCTGACTTTCTGCTAAGTGCTTCGTAAGACAGCATACAGAATCCTCGATAGAGTTCATTCATATCTTTACAATTAAGCAGATAATTGACACTTTCATAATCCGCTTGTACCGCTGTTTCATACATGTAGGGGCCATTTTCTGACCTGCTGATTGAAACATTTATATTTACATACTGCATGGCCTCCTCAAGTGTCTCCTGAATATTTTCCCAAACAATCTTTATAAAATCCTTTTCCATGAATTCATTCATATTCTGGATTTCATAATTCTTAACACACTCCTTAAGCCACTTCTCTGGAAACGGTTTACTTTGAGCAAACCCATACAATTGAAGAATTGCTGACTCAATATCTGCATCACTTTTCTTTGTGGAATAGGATTCTATAAAATTTAAAAAATGTTCTTCTTTTTTTGCATAACATTCTTCTAGCGTTTCAGCCATTACATCTGCCTTGATTAATTTTAGCTCGCCTTCGTCAGCAACGCGAAAGGAAGGGTCTAAGTTTATCTCATTAAAATTATTTCTTAATACTTCTGAGCAGAAGCTATCAATTGTCATAATATTGGCACTGTGGATGAGTGTACTTTGCTTTTGAAGATGCTCATCTTCAGGATTTTCAGATAATTTTTCCTGTATTGCATTTTCAATTCTTTCCCTCATCTCTGATGCGGCTGCCTTTGTAAATGTTACAACTAATAAATGATCTACATCGATTGGTTTTTGGGGATTCGTAATTATGTTTATGATTCTTGCAACTAATACAGCTGTTTTTCCTGATCCAGCAGCCGCAGCAACAAGTAGATTCCTATCCATCGTTTCAATTACATTTTGCTGTTCCTTAGTGAAATTCATGACTCTATTTCCCCTTTCAATCGATTCATTACTTCCTCTTTTACTAAAGGCTCCAGCTTTCTAGACTCAAATCCAAATCTTCCGTTTTCAAATCCACAAATCCCACGATATCCGCAATAATCACATGCTGATTTTCCAGAAAGTTCATAGGGGTTAATAGAAATTGTGCCCTTTACAATCTCTTGTCCTAGTGTCCTGACTTTTTGGTTTACATAATTCCCAATCAACTGTAGTTCGCTTCCAGATGCGACCGATGATGTTTTCGATACGCTGCCATCTTTGTTTATGGAAACTGGAATTATTTCTGATTTTCCTGTAATATCCTTATCCATCATTCGAATAATTTCAGGCTCACCATTGATAAGTCCCTTCATGGATAGTTCTTTTTGAATCCGCTGATTGATCTCATTAATATCCGTTTCTTTTAGTCCTTCGCGGTCAATCATTGGATCATCAATATGATAATACAAAACGCCTGCTGGAATAATTTCTTTTTCGGGATGTTTTTTCTTTTCTATCTCCATTGATTGATTAAGATAGACAACGAGCTGTAATTGCAGCCCATAATATACAGAAAGAAGGTCAAAACTTTTGTTACCTGATTTATAATCGATGACCTTAACATATACTTTATCATCTGTTTCGTAAGTATCTAGTCGGTCGATCCTGCCTTTCATTTTTAATATTTCATCTTCGGAAAGCGAAACATCAATGGTAGATAGATCCGTTTCCGCTTGAAATAGTACTTCATACTCATTAGGCATAAAAACGCCCTTTTTGACCTGCTCTGTCAGAGATTTTATCGTTCGCTTTAAAATCCTCTTGATTCTTACAAACATATACTCATTTCTGGCACTACTATATAATACCGATCCTGACATACGCATCATTATAGTATCCATCGCTGTTTCTAATAATTCATCACTCTGCTCGCCTGTAATCGTAAACCACTGAAATCCCTGTATTGTTAAAAGACGCGAATATTCTTCTAGTACCCCATGAAAAATAGTTCCCAGATCCTTTGATTCAAAGCTGTATTCCTCTCTTTCTTTTAGTTTTAATCCATAAGTCAGAAAGTGGGCATAGGCGCATGCGGCAAACTGCTCTAATCTCGTTACACTGTTTTCTAGAATCTTACCATAAAGAATTGTTGCAACCGCTTTAGCAATTGGCTCTGCACGGTAACATTCAAAAGCTGCCTCTGTCAGCTTCTCAACTAATTCATGATACTCTTCACTTACTTTATAGAAACGATATAATTCTAAATATTCCTCATTTTGTTCTTTCTGCATTCCAAATACAATGCGTTCAAGTCCCTCCTGCTCCGTCACTACAGATTGATAAGAAGATGTTTCTTCTGGATGCTTTATTGTAAGCTTAGGATACATTTTTGAAATTGTTGTAATCAAATAAGAAGGACGTAATGATGTCCCATCCGTTCCCACTAAAGAATACGATAGGAACAGCTTTTCCTTCGGTTTTGTTAAATACAGATAAAGATACATTTTCTGAATATAAGCTTGCTGCCTTGTCGTAGGGGAAAGCTCCACATCTTGTGAACGAATCATTTCGCGATCCATCTCTGAAATAATTCCACCCTTTACTACTTTCGGAGGGATGTAGCCATCATTTACACCCATTAGGAATAGCGCCTTAATATCCTTTAGTCTGGTTCTTTGCATATCTCCAACGACAACCTGATCAACTCCTGACGGAATGATTCCCACTCGAATTTCAGCAAATCCAGCATCAAGAATATCGGAAAATTCCTTTAATGTCATTTTTTCTTTACCTAATAACTCTACTATTTGATCAAATAGGTCTAACACCGTTGCGTAGATTTGTGAATACTCTCTGGCCTTTGCAAGATTTCCTTCTTCTCTAAATTGGTTTTCATATACTTTTAATTTATTTTGTAAATTCTGCGAAAGAATAAAATCAAATAAGCTCTTTGTCAGTACAAGGCCTGTTTCCTTTCGAGTATTTGACATAGCAACTAATAAAATTTCAAAATCTCCCACAAATTTTTCACGAAATTGATTTAATTCTGCTAATTTCACCTCTGTCAAATCTCCATATTGGAACGACCAAGGTTCTCGATATTTGTTGATTCCACGGATTCCAGACGCACGTACATAATTTTCCACTTCATCAATCAGAACATCCTCAAAGTCTGTAATTCCAGTCCTTAAATATCGGAATACACTCTCATATGTAAAATTATTTGTAATTACCTCAAGTGATGCACGGATAAATTCAGTAAAGGGATTCAATAAAATTCCTCTTGTTGCATCCATAAAATATGGTATCTGATATTTCAAGAGTTCTGATCTTAACACACGCTCATATGCTTCACTATTTCCAGTCAGAATTGCAATTTCCTGATAACGATAGCCTTTCTCTCTTACTAATTCTGTTATTTTTTTACCTACCCAATTTGCTTCCGCAAGTGGATTTTGCATTTCGGTAATTTCAATACTATCTTGTTCTTTCTGGAACACTTCTCTATGATAACGAAAGATATTTTCCTCTAAGAAGCTAAGTCCGGGGTTCGATGGAAACCTTTTCACGGGCCTGTCATCCAATATCGTATCGTTTTCCTTTTTTATTCCGATTTCCCTTGCTAGTTTATTTAAGGTCTCTATTGTTTTTCCACTTAAATAAAAGAGCTTTTGTTCTGATAAAGAATCCATATAATTCTCTCCAGAACCCATTAATATTGTAACCGTCACTCTACGCGATAAGGTCATTAATTTTTGTAAAAATCGATATTGAACAGGAGTAAATCCAGTAAAGCCATCAAAGACAAGTTCTGAATTTAATAGAAATTCTGCCTTTTCTGCTTGCTTTAAAGCACTATCCAACAACTCTTCTGAAGTAATATAGTTATCATGTATATACTCTAAAAATCCCTCGTATAAAATCCCGATATCCTTTAGCTTAAACTGTAACGAAGGTTTGTTTTCATTCCATTTAATAATCTGATTCAATTCCTGTTTTCCAATATCATACTGTATAAATTCCGTTATTACTGATTTTACCTCATTGATATATCCCAATTTATGAAGATTCCCACCCAGAACATTTAGTTCCTTTTCTTTGTCACTGGCAATCTTGCGTAAAATCAGGCTCTTTCCTGTATCATCTAATATTGTCTTTTGGTTTCCCGCGCATGCATCAAAAATACGATGTGAAAGTCTTCCAAAACTTAACACATCGATATTCATGATTCCCTTATTTGGATGTCTCATCACAATGTCTTTTTGAGTCTGCATCGTGAATTGTTCTGGAACAATAATCAGATAATTTCTCTCTGGATGCTCCATTGATTTTTTTATAAATTCATCATAAACGCTTGTCGTTTTCCCACTGCCGGATGGTCCTATTACTAATTTAAGTGACATAGATTATCTACCTGCTTTTCTATCATTACTTTTATTGTAATTATACACTTGCAAGAATATCACCACAAGCATAATAATTAAGGGGAAGAAGGCGCTATACTTGTTGTTTTTTTAACAGCTGAATAGAAATCGTACCCAAAACTGCAACTATGAAAAGCAGAATTCCAAATTTTTGCAGGAGATTCATATGAATTAAATGATTTAAAAAATCCGCTGTAAAACGAACCGTAACTGAGTTTTTCGTTTTGATAACATCTGACATATGTGTAGGCCCAATACAGATAAACATCCATAACGCCCACAAAGCCCAAAATGCTTTATTTCCATAACGTAGGATTAATGCAGCAACAAATAATTCTACCGTTACAATTAGAAGAATGATTGCAACTATATATTTTGCTTGAAGAATTATGGAAAAATCCATTTCTAATAATAAATTAGGGAAACGCAAACTCCCCAACCTTTTTTCGACGATTTGAATCAAGCCTCCAACAGCAAACACTATCACACATTCTAGTATATTTAATAATAGGTTTGCTACAATAAAACTACTTCTTGTTCTTCCCATAGACACTGCCATATTATAATGATACATATTCGAACAAATTCCCAAAAATGCAGTCATAAATAAGCCAAATATGATTGATACGGTTGTTCCAATCAATAGATAACTACTTACCGTTTTATCCCACGCAATTGTCAAATTTAATAACGTATATCCAAAGGCAAAACCAAATAATTCAACTCCTAATAGTAATAATATTTCCAGTTTTCGTACCCTATATAGTTGTTTCAATAATTTCATCATTGATTCTATTCTCCCATTCTATTTTGTTAATGAATAATTCTTTATTACCCCTTTTAGGATCAGTGCCCCTAAAGCATAAAATGCAAGTGAAATGAATAACAGTAGTAAAAAATACTGTTCTACTATTCTGAATATATTGGAAAAATTAAAGTCTACCATTTGCAAACAAACCATGGAAGTCCCAAATGTAAAAAGCAATATTACCATTATGGATATGATTGACGTGGCTGTTTTTTTTGTTTTTAGACTAACAATTACTAATAATTCACCGATTCCTAAGCAGAAGGGGAAGCCTACGATAATTGCGTGACTGATTGAGCTATAATTAGGGAAATTATTTCTTACCGCATTAATAGAGACCAGTATAAGTGACCCATATACTACTACAAATAATAGATTAACAAATTGTAATCCCACAAAACTTTCTTTTCGACTGGCTCCCATGGAAATGGTTAATGGCATTTGATACGTTGCAAAACCCAACGGAGTCACCACCAAAATGATGGTTGCCATCATGATAGCATAAGGTATGATACTCGCAATACCTTCCTGTAAGGTTACAAAGCTATTTAAAATCATTCCATATACGGAGACCGTAACTAGGTAAATCATAATATTAATTAGCGTTTGCTTTCCCCAGTATAAAAATGTACGTTTCTTCATAGTTACCCCCATTCGCATGCCGCTACAAGCGGCACAAATTATTAGTGAGAAGAAGGCGCTTGCGACTTCTTCCGTGTGAGATTTAGATATACTTCGCATGGTACTTTCATGAGTTAGTATATCTTCTCACACTTTCCTCCATACCGCAAAGAGCTACGAATATATTCTGAAGATTAACTGTTTGAACGGATATTCCTGAATTTTCTTTTATCTGTTCTCCGTCATTTAAGAGGACAGTCACTCCCTTACCACGCCCCAGCTTTTCTTCCTTATATTTGTGTAATCCTTCACAAGCTAAATCTACATCTTCCGATTTACCGCTGACATGAAGGGTCCTCTCAATCAATTCCTGTGTATTTTCCTTTAATAGAATCTGACCATCTTTTATTATAATTACTTCTTCAAAAACATCAGCTGCTTCTTCAATAATATGTGTGGAAATAACAAAGGTCCTTCCAGTTTCCATAAATTCCTCAAGAAGCAATTTATAAAATAATTCTCTCATAATTACATCCAGGCCAGCAACTGGCTCATCTAAAAACGTATATTCTGCCTTACTTGCCAGTGCAACAATGATAGATACCATCGACGTCATACCTTTGGAAAGTTTTCCAATTTTTTGTTTTGCATCAATTTCAAACATTTGTGTAAGGTGCTCTGCCATCGCTTTGTCCCACTTAGGGTAAAAAATGGATGCTGTTTTAAGATATTCCTTAACCTTCATACTCTGAACACCTTTTCCCCAGGAGGAACTATTGATTTCCCTTGAAAAGCAGATACAGTCAAGCGCATGTTGATTTTCCCATATATCCACATCTCCTAATTTTACAAATCCTGCTGATGCCTTGTTTTGTGCACTCATAATTGATAATAATGTGGTTTTTCCAGCTCCATTTCTCCCTATTAATCCGTAGATTTTTCCAGGTTCTAATTCCAAATTGACATTGTTAAGTACAAGCTTTTTCCCATATCTTTTCCCTATGTTTTCACACACTAATCTATGTTCCATATTTATCTCCATTCTTTTCATTATCTATTTCGAATCAATGTTTTATGCTTTTTCGATCATTTTAATTAAGTCATTCTTTGTAATGCCGATATTATTTGCTTCTACCAACAATTTTTTAACATAATCCACATAAAAATCTTCTTTTCTTTGTTCCGTAATTCTTTCCTTTGCACCTGCTGTTACAAACATTCCAATTCCCCTTTTTTTATAAATTATCTCTTTTTCAACTAAGATATTAATCCCCTTTGCAGCTGTCGCCGGGTTGATCGAATACTGCTTTGCAAGTTCATTGGTGCTAGGAATTCTCTCTTCTTCTAGTAGAATTTCCCGTAAGATATCATTTTCAATCATTTCACAGATTTGTAGATAAATTGACTTTTCATGAGTCAATATTTCATTCATAAATTTTTATTCCTCCTCCCGTATGTATTATATTCTAATTCACCTTCACGGTTCATTACTTGTTTGGTTCATTACTTATGTAGTATACTACATCACTATTCATTTTTTGTCAATTAGTTTAATTATAAAAAATACACATATTTTAATAATTCTTTAAGAATATCATTAGATGAACTTCACAAAACGGTCAAATAATGTACACAAATATCCTTTATTATGAATTTATCACTTAAGGGAATACATAAAATTTTTTATTCACTTAGGTATTAAATATAACCCACCTGCATATATTTAATATGGTGGGCATGCCAATAACTACATAACTATAGATAAAGTTTTTATTACTTGCAGCACCTATCCCATACAGGTGCTGCGCCCTCCAAAAAAGATTTTAAGAAAGGGGATTTTGTTAATGAATGAAACCCAAAAACATACGGATGAAGAAAAAAAGCCAAAACATCAAGGAGTTTTAGCTTATACACATAAGACCGGAGATAATTTTCAAAAAGACAACTTTTATTCAGATGCATTGAATAGAGCTTTTTATGAATTATACGTATTAGCATAAAAAGTGGTCGGCCACATAGTAAGTGGTCGACCTCTTTTTTCATGTTCTATTTTACCTTTTATAATAGCTCCTTTAATATTTGGTTTACAAGTCCAGGTTCTGCCTGTCCTTTCATTGCTTTCATTGTCTGACCAACCAAGAATCCTATTGCTTTTTCTTTTCCATTTTTATAGTCTTCAACAGACTGTGGATTTGCTGCAATCATCTCTTCAATTGTTTTACGCAAAGCACCTTCATCGTTTACTGTCTTTAAATTGTGCAAAACCACATACTCTTCAGGATCCATATTTTCTTCAAACATAATCTCAAAAACTTCTTTTGCCTTTGTTCCATTGATTTCCTTCTTTTCAACAAGCAGAATAAGCTTTGCCAAGTTCTCTGCTGAATACTTAATATCTTCTGGTTCCATTTCTTTTTCTTTCAAAAGACGCATCGTCTCAACCATCAGCCAGTTCGATACTTTTTTAGGTAACTGGCAAACCGCTACAGCCTCTTCAAAAAGATCGGCCATATGTTTGCTGGCTGTAATAATTTCAATATCATATTCCGGAATGTCATATTCTCTCTGGTAGCGTTCCATCTTTTCTGTACGTAATTCAGGTTGTGCATCCTTCATTTCCTTAATCCACTTATCACTGATTACGATAGGAATTAAATCTGGATCTGGAAAATAGCGATAATCCTGTGCATCTTCTTTACTTCTCATTGCATAGGAATACTCTTTATTATCATCCCATTTACGTGTTTCCTGAATTACTGTTTTACCTTCTTCTAAAAGTTCAATCTGGCGATTTCTCTCACCTTCAATTGCCCTGGAAATTGCTTTAAAAGAATTTAAGTTCTTCATTTCTGTTCTAGTGCCAAATTCTTTTGCTCCCACTTCTCTAATTGATAAATTGACATCGGCTCTCATAGATCCTTCCTGCAATTTACAGTCAGATGCTCCTAAATACTGAATAATCAGTCTCAACTTTTCAAGGTATGCAATGACTTCCTCTGCACTTCTCATATCCGGATCAGAAACAATTTCAATTAATGGTACGCCAGAACGGTTATAATCCACCAAAGAACATCCTTCCCATTCGTCATGTACCAATTTTCCCGCGTCCTCTTCCATATGAATTTCATGAATACCGACTTTCTTCTTTCCACTTGTTGTTTCAATCTCAACAAAGCCATTTCTACAGATAGGAAGATAGAGCTGGGATATCTGATAATTCTGAGGATTATCAGGATAAAAATAGTTTTTACGATCAAATTTACAGAACTGTGTAATATCACAGTTTGTTGCTAATCCAACTGCCATAGCATACTCTACAACCTTTTTATTTAATACAGGGAGTGAACCTGGCATTCCTGTACACACAGGGCATGTATGAGTATTCGGTGCCCCACCAAATTCTGTAGTACAACCACAGAATATTTTCGTTTTGGTGGCAAGTTCCACATGAACTTCCAAACCAATTACGGTTTCGTATTGTTTACTCATGATTCCTTCTCCTTCTCAAATTTACCTCTTACTTTTTCATAAGCAAAAGCTGTTTGAATAATCTTCTTTTCCGCAAAACAGTCACCAATCAACTGTAATCCAATGGGAAGACCTTTTTCATCTTTTCCACAAGGAATACTGATTCCTGGAAGTCCCGCTAAGTTAACAGAAATTGTATAGATGTCACTTAAATACATTTTAAGGGGATCTGACAAGCTTTCTCCCAGTTTTGGTGCTGTTGTTGGTGCCACTGGACCAAGTATTACGTCATACTTTGCAAAGGCTTCATCAAATGCCTTCTTAATTAAGGCTTTTACTTTTAAAGCTTTCAAATAGTAAGCATCATAATAGCCAGAGCTTAGCACAAAGGAGCCTAGCATAATACGTCTCTTTACCTCTGCTCCAAATCCTTCGGAACGTGATTTTTTATACATTTGATGTAATCCATCATATTCTTCTGTACGATAGCCGTATTTCACGCCATCAAAGCGTTCCAGGTTAGAACTTGCTTCCGCCGATGCTATGGTATAGTACGCAGGGATTGCATACTCTACAAGGCTCAAATCAAATTCTTCTACAATTGCACCTTTCTTTTTGAGTTCCTCCGCAGCCTGTAGCACAGCCATTTTTACCTCTGGCTCAATTCCTTCCCCCAGATAATCTCTTGGAATACCAATTTTCATACCTTTTACATCATCTACTAAGGCGGATGTAAAATCAGTATCTTCACGTAATAGCGAGGTAGAATCTTTTTTATCATGTGTTGCTATAATTTCTAATATCGTAGCTGCATCTGTAACATCTTTACAGAGCGGTCCAATCTGGTCAAGGGAAGAACCGTATGCAATTAATCCGTATCTTGAAACAGTTCCATAGGTTGGTTTCATCCCAACTACACCGCAATACGATGCAGGCTGGCGGATGGATCCTCCCGTGTCTGATCCTAATGCAAAGAAACATTCTCCTGCAGAAACTGCTGCCGCTGATCCACCTGACGATCCACCTGGTACATGTTCTTCATTCCATGGATTCTTCGTCTCTCCAAACGCAGAGGTCTCTGTCGTACTACCCATAGCAAACTCATCCATGTTTGTTTTTCCAATTACAATTGCGCCTGCTTCTTCTAATTTTAATACTGCTTCTGACGAAAATGTTGGGACGAAATTTCCAAGAATCTTTGAACTGCATGTAGTCAGAATACCTTCTGTACACATATTATCTTTAATAGCGACAGGCACTCCAGCGAGTGGTGATACTATTTTTCCATCATTGATTGCGCACTGTATCGCCTCCGCTTTTTTATAAGCCTCTTCCTTACACATTGTCACATAGCAGTGATAATGATTCTCTTTTTTTTCTATTTGAGCAAATACAGCGTCTAAGGCTTCTTTTACCGTAACTTCTTTATCTCTGATTTTTCTTCCAAGCTCAACCGCTGTCATATCTAATATATTCATCTTTTTTCCTTTCTGGGGACGGTTCTCAGTTATGAATTTTTTCTATATCGTCTTTGGAACTTTTAGCTGATTATCCTTTTGAGCCGGTGCATTTTTCATCAGATTTTCGCTAAAGTCACCATTTGTAATAATATCTTCACGAAAACAATTGTTGGATGCAAATACATGACTCATTGATTCTACCCCCGTCGTATCACATTCACCCAGCTTATCTATATAATCAAGCATTCTTCCCATGTCTTTCTTGGCCTGAGACTTCTCTTGATCTGAAAGCTCTAGTTTGGCTAAAATTCCTACATATTCTATTGTTTCATCATTAATTATATTTGACATATTTACTCCCATCTGCATGCTTATGTCATGCATCATATAAAATTAATAGTTGAGAACCGTCCCGTTTTAGACTTACGGTTCAAGTCTCGACAAATCCCTTGGGAACAATGTGGTCTCTCTTACATTTTCTTCCCCTATCATTTTCATAGTTAGTCTTTCAAGTCCAATACCGAGACCACCATGCGCTGGCATACCGTGCTTAAATGCCATCAAATAATGTTCCATGCCTTCTGCAGTCATGCCTCGTTTCTCGATTTTCTGCATTAATTGATTGTAATCATGAATACGCTGTCCACCTGTTGTGATTTCCATTCCATGGAACAGACAGTCAAAACTCAGTGTAAATGTCTCATCCGTAGGGTCATCCATTGCATAAAATGGTCTCTTTTTAGAGGGGTAATGTGTTACAAACACAAAATCAGCGTCATATTCTTCTTTAAAATACTGGCCAATTAATACTTCTTCTTCTGGCTCTAAATCATAAGGATTTCGAATGGAACGATGATATTTTTCTGCAACTAACTCTTTCGCCTTATCAAAACGTACACATGGTATTTCATCTACTTTCGGAAGTGTAATATTTAGTAATTTCACTTCTTTTGCATAATCTTCTTCTAACACCTTTACAATTCTTTGGAGGCAGGCAGTTTCCATTGCCATAATATCTTCAAAGCCATCAATATATCCCATTTCAAAATCAAGAGAGGTATATTCATTTAAATGTCTCTTCGTGTTATGTTTTTCTGCTCGGAAAACTGGAGCAACCTCAAATACTCTATCAAAAACACCTACCATCATCTGCTTATAAAACTGAGGACTCTGTGCTAGTACCGCTGGTCGATGAAAATAATCAATTTTAAATATATTCGCTCCACCCTCTGCACCTTTTGCACCTATTTTAGGTGTGTGCATCTCCGTAAATCCTTCTTGCATCAAGGTTTCTCTAAATCCCCTGACTACACCTTCCTGGATTTTGAATTTGGCACGTTCTCTTATATTTCTTAATGAAATAGGTCTTAAGTCTAAAGCCGTCTCTAAATTAGTACTCAGTTTCCATTTACTGATTGGAATTGGCATTGGCTCAGCCGGTTCTGATAAAATCTTAATACTCTTTAATCGGATTTCGATTCCATTTGGTGCTTTCTCTGAAATAGCCAAAACGCCCTCAACTTCTACGGTTGATGCTTCCTTTAATGCAGCTAATTCAAATTCTGTCACTCCATCCTCATAGACACACTGTACTAGTCCATCTCTCTTTCTTAAAACAACAAAAGCCACATTTCCCATATCTCGAATCGTATGGACAGCTCCATTTACCTTCACACATTTGCCTTCCATATCCGCCTGTAATAATTCGATTAATTCTAATGTTTCTTTTCTGTTAATACCTTTCATAAATTCCATAGCTTCCACCTTTCTGCCCTACATTGGGCACCTTCGTTTCGATTTCCGGGTTTTATAGAACAAAAAAAGCATGTATCCTACACATGCCCCCCTTTTTGTAATTTCCAATCATCAGAAAAACAATCTATATAAGCTCTCTCCAAAACTCCAATATTATCTGATTTTGGACATAAAAAATCCCGGAATGTTTATTGCATTCCGGGACGAATATACTAAATATCTTCTTTGATAAAAGTTTATCCGCGGTACCACCCGCTTTGGAAATCATTGATTTCCCTCTCTATACATAACGCGTATCACGTGATACCCTACGTGACATTTCTTGTCATTTCGAATATCCTGCTCCAGAGCGTTCCCTTTATAACTTCCTTTCATAGTAGCTCTCAGTCGGTGACTACTAATTCCTGTCAAATTTCATTATAAGAGTCTCTTTCATTGCATTTTCTATTAAAATATCTTTATATTCAAACATACTAACACAATTATTATTGCAATTCAAGATTTATTTTATACTTATCACGATTATCACAATTACTATTTTCTTGGAATGTCTAACTTTTTACTCACATTGCCTGTAATCCCAATTTAATTGCTCCCATAATTCCTTGCTTATCATTCAGACTTTGTACTACAATGTAATGTTCCAAATCTTCCAATTGTTTTGTTTGAATATAACCATTCAAAAATTCTTTAAATTTAGCACGTATCAAAGGTAACATTTGCGTCTGGTGCATAATTCCTCCTCCAAGAATAATTCTTTCTGGAGAAAGCGTCAACGTATAGTTCACTAACGCTTGCGCAATGTAATACGCTTCAAGCTCCCATACTTCCTTTTTATCCGTAAGTTCAATTCCCTTTTTTCCCCATCGCTCTTCTACTGCAGGACCTGCACATAATCCTTCAAAGCAATTAGGATGAAAAGGACATCTTCCCTGATAAGAATCCTCTGGATGCTTGGCTAATAGTATATGACCTGCTTCAGGATGTAACATTCCATGTAATAGATTTCCATCTGCAATCACTCCGACTCCCACACCAGTACCAATTGTGATATAGATACAGCTGTTAAGACCCTTTCCAATTCCCCATGTATATTCTCCGAGTGCAGACCCATTCACATCTGTATCGAATCCTATTGGCACATCTAAACTACGAAAAGCACCAACCATATTAAAATTCTGCCATGCTAGTTTAGGTGTTGTCGTTATATATCCATAAGTATCAGAATTCTTATTTAGATCCACTGGTCCAAAACACGCAATCCCTAAAGCATCGATATTCCTATCCTTAAAAAAATGCAGCAACTTAGGGACCGTAATTTCAGGAGTATCTGTTGGGAAAGACTCCTGTTCAAAAATTTCACCATTTTCATTTCCAACTGCGCAAACCATCTTGGTTCCGCCCGCTTCTAATGCACCGATTCTCATATTATAGTTTCTTAATCCTTTCAATAGCCGCTACTGTATTTTCATAACTTCCAAATGCAGTAAGTCTAAAATAGCCCTCTCCACTTGGACCAAATCCCGATCCTGGAGTGCCCACCACGTTTGCTTTGTCTAATAAATAATCAAAAAATCCCCAGGATGTCATTCCCTTTGGTGTCTCAAGCCAGATATAGGGAGCGTTCACACCACCAGACACAGAATAGCCTGCTGATTTTAATCCTTCAAAAATATATTTTGCATTATTCATATAATAAGCAATCTGCTGCTTTAACTGTGCTTTTCCTTCGTTCGAATATACAGCGGTTGCTGCCTTTTGAACGATATAAGGGGCTCCATTATATTTTGTTCCATGACGTCTTGCCCATAAGGAATGCAACATTACATCTCCAACTTTCAAATCTTTAGGAATAACGGTATATCCTAAACGTACACCAGTAAACCCTGCATTCTTTGAAAATGAATGTAACTCAATTGCACAAGTACGCGCACCCGCACATTCAAATATACTATGTGGCACGTCCTCTTCTGAAATATATGCCTCGTATGCAGCATCATAAATAATAACGGCACCTACTTTATTCGCATAATCTACCCATTCCTGAAGCTGTGATTTTGTAATGGTAGAACCCGTTGGATTATTTGGAAAACATAGATAAATAATATCAGGAGTTTCTTTGGGAATTTCTGGCGCAAAGTTTGTTTCTTTTGTACATGGCATATAAATAACATTGCTCCATGTTTCTGTTACTGTATCATAAACACCCGTTCTTCCAGCCATAACATTGGTATCTACATAAACAGGATAAACAGGATCACAAACTGCTATTTTACAATCTTTACTGAAAATTTCCTGAATGTTTCCTGAGTCACATTTTGCACCATCTGAAACAAAAATCTCATCAGGAGAAATCTCGCATCCTCTTGCAGTATAATCATTTTCAGCAATTGCATTTCTTAAAAATTCATATCCTAAATCTGGAGCATATCCATGAAATGTTTCTGCATGAGCCATATCATCAACGGCTTTGTGCAATTCTTCAATAATAGCCGGTGCTAAAGGTTGCGTTACATCACCAATTCCAAGACGAATAATACTACGATCTGGATTCTGTGCAACATAGGCATTTACCTTTTTCCCAATATTCGTAAATAAATAGCTTCCAGGTAATTTTAAATAATCTTCATTAACTTTTAACATAAGTTGTATTTCCTTTCCCTCAAACATCGCAGACATAGAAATCTTACTAAATTGAGATTTCACCGTCAAATACTGTAGTTGCAGTACCTGTCATATATACAATATTCTCTTCTCGATTCCAATAAATTTCTAAAACTCCACCCAAAAGTTTAACAGTGATTCTATCTTCTGTCAAACCATTTAGTATACAGGCCACAGCCGTCGCGCAGGCTCCTGTACCACAAGCCAGCGTTTCTCCTGCTCCGCGTTCCCAAACACGCATTTCTACAGTTTTACGATCAATCACTCTTACAAATTCCGTATTTGTTCTTTTGGGGAAAACTGGATGATTCTCAAATTTTGGTCCTAAATGCTCAATTTCCAATCCCTTTATATCTTCCATATAGATTATGGCATGTGGATTTCCCATGGAAACACAAGTCATCAGATATTCCTTTTCATCTATACAGATTATCTCCTTAATGACAGGATATTTCGCTGATTGCACCGGTATTTGCTTAGGTTCTAGAATAGGAGCACCCATATTTACTTTAATCGTAACAACCTTATCATTTTCAATTTCAAGATCAAGATACTTAATCCCTGCCAGAGTCTCTACACTGATACACCTTTTGTCCGTCATTTTATGATCATATACATATTTTCCAACACAACGAATTCCGTTACCACACATTTCTGCTCTTGAGCCATCAGAATTATACATTTCCATTTCAAAATCTGCATGATTGGAAGGATTAATTAAAATCAAACCATCTGATCCAATTCCAAAATGTCTATCACTGATAAATCTTGCAGTCTCTTCTTTATTACTTACTGATTCTTCAAAACAGTTCACATATACATAATCATTTCCGATACCATGCATTTTTGTAAATTTCATACCTTGTCACACTATCCTTTCATAAGACTCAGTACCATCTGTGCTGTTTCTACCATATTTGTTCCACTATCCATACTGCATTTCTGAATGTAACGATGTGCTTCCTCTTCAGACATATTATTACGGTCCATCAGAAGTTCTTTTGCCTCTTTAATCATTAAAACCTCTTCTTTGTTTCTTTCTTTTGGTACCAGCCTCCGCTTTTTCCTACGTCTCTCAATATTTTCGCACATCATGCTTACAGTATTTAGTAAATCATTAATCTTTATTGGCATTTCTACACAAACAATATCATTGTCTCTGCAATCCTCCCATTTACCTCTTGATGCCACAAGCAGCATCTCAAACTGTTCGGGTAAGTACTCGTGTAATTCAGCATACATCATATCCTGAAATTTGTAGCCACAAACAACGATACCGTCATTTAAATTATCCGCATAATTAATTGCCTGTGCCCCCGTAGTGCAAACTGCCGTTACTGAAAAACCGCTTTTCACTAATAGATTACGGATGCTTCTTCCATCCTCTATCTTAGGGAATACTACAACAATATTTGTCAAGCTTCATCACACCTCCAAATTATATCACGTTTTTTGTACTTTCTCTATGATCCTATTCTCATTCCATTCTCTCTTAACGGAATATATATAAGGAAGTGACCTTTAATTTTTAAATAAATATTCATCAATTTCCCATTGAGATACACTTGCCCTGTAATTGGCAAATTCCTGTTTCTTAGCTTTCATATATTTCTTGCTAATGTGTTCTCCAAGGACTCCCTGAATAAATGCATCTTGTTCGAATGCTTCTACCGCTTCTCCTAAAGAACCCGGCAATGCTTCTATCCTTGCATCTATCATCTCTTGTTCTGTCATATTAAAAATATTACAGCTTATACTTGCTGGGGGGTCTATTTTATTTTTTATTCCATCAAGCCCGGAAGCCAGACAAACTGCCAAGGCTAAATAAGGATTTGATGATGGATCTGGACAACGCAATTCAATTCTGGTATTTTCACCTCTTTGAGCCGGAATACGGATCAAAGGACTCCTGTTCGTAGCACTCCATGCAATATAAACAGGTGCCTCATAGCCAGGTACTAAACGCTTATAGGAATTCACTAACGGATTGGTGATTGTTGTCATACCCCTCATATGTTTCATGATTCCACCTATAAAATAGTATGCTTCTTTACTTAATCCTAATTCATCACTTTCATCCTGGAATATATTTTTTCCATCCTTCGATAATGACATATTAATATGCATTCCCGATCCATTAATACCATACTTAGGTTTTGGCATAAAAGTCGCATAGATTCCATGACGCTTTGCAATTGTTTTAACAGTAAGCTTAAAGGTCATAATATTATCTGCTGTTTTTAAAGCTTCATCATATTTAAAATCTATTTCATGCTGTGCTGGTGCCATCTCATGATGGGAAGCTTCAATTTCAAATCCCATATCCTCAAGTGTTAAAACCATATCTCTTCTTGCATTCTCACCAAGATCTATAGGACCGAGGTCAAAATATCCTGCCTTCTCATGGGTAAGTGTTGTAGGCATACCATCTTCATCTGTATGAAATAAGAAAAATTCACATTCTGGACCTACATCAAATGTATACCCCATTTCAGCTGCTTCTTTTATTGATTTCTTTAAAACAAATCTTGGATCTCCCTCAAAAGGTGTTCCATCTGGTCTGTAAATATCACATATAAATCTTGCAACTTTTCCCTGCTGTGGTCTCCAAGGAAAAATCACAAATGAATCGAGATCTGGTCTTAGATACATATCAGATTCCTCAATTCTAACAAATCCTTCAATAGAGGAACCGTCAAACATGCATTCATTATTCAATGCCTTTTCTAATTGGCTTGATGTGATAGCTACATTCTTCATCGTTCCAAATATATCCGTAAACTGTAACCGGATAAATCCTACATCTTCCTCTTCTACCATTCTAATAATGTCACTTTTCGTATATTTGCTCATTTTTTTAATCCCCTTTGATAAATAGTAAAAAGAAAGACGTTTCCGTAAGGTTTATGCCCTTTGGAAAACGCCTTCGTTCCTTTTTCATAATAACAAGTATTATTTTTGTTGTCAATTCTTTCTACTTTCCAATTTTGTTTGTCATAATTACATTCGACTTATAATATCTTATAGAAAGCATCCCATTAGGAGGTTCCCTTTGAATTCAAAAACTAAAATTGTCGTCCTTCACATGAAAGAATTAATTTATACTGGAATCTTTGTCTTACTAGGCCTTCTACTTATTATCCTTCTTATTTTTATGTTTATGCCTGAAAAGAAATCTAGTATTCACACAACAGATAATACCGTGGGGGCTGCCCAATACTCTGCTGGCGTCTATACTACTTCTCTTACCCTGAATGGAAATGCTATTGATATTGAAGTTGCTGTAGATAGCGACAATATTAATTCTATTCGTTTGATTAACCTTGATGAAACGGTTGCAACCATGTATCCTCTGGTAGAGCCATCTTTTGATGAATTGGTTTCTCAAATCTATAGTACACAGTCTCTTGAGGGAATTACCTATTCTGAAGAGAACAAATATACTTCGATGGTTTTGCTTGATGCAATTCAAACTGCACTAAACAAAGCAAAAATTCCAGAAGATACGGTTGACTAAGTAATCCAAAAGGATATCCTTGTTAACCGCAAAATGTGGGGGAACCAAGTTCCCCCACACAATCAAATTTCTTCTAATTGTTTTTTCCATATTGCAACACTTGCATCCGATGGCATTCTCAAATCTCCTCTTGGTGAAACAGCTACAGTACCTACTTTGGGACCATCTGGTAAGCAAGACCTTTTAAATTGTTGAGCAAAAAATCGTGAATAAAACATCTTTAGCCATTTTATTATGACATCGCTGTCATATTTATTTCGAAATGTTTCTATTGCCATACGATATATTTTTTCAGGTTCGAATCCAAAACGCAGCACATAATATAAAAAGAAATCGTGCAACTCATAAGGACCTACTAGGTCCTCTGTTTTTTGAGAGATGCATCCATTTTCGGGTGGCAGCAGTTCTGGGCTTACTGGAGTATCTAGTACATCGTTAAGTACCTTCTTAAGTATTTCCACTCCACAACTATCTGCATAATAATGTACCAAATGACGTACTAGTGTTTTAGGTACCCCAGAATTGACTCCATACATAGACATATGGTCTCCGTTGTAGGTTGCCCATCCTAATGATAGCTCAGACAAATCTCCCGTACCAATTACCATACCATTCAATCGGTTAGCAATATCCATTAGTATTTGGGTTCTCTCCCTGGCCTGTCCGTTTTCATACGTAACATCATGTTTTTCTTCCTCATGCCCGATATCTCTAAAATGGATTTTCACTGCTTCCTTGATATCAATCTCCATAAGTGAAGCGCCTAAGGCATTTGTCAATTTACATGCATTGTCATACGTTCGATCGGTTGTTCCAAAGCATGGCATTGTAACACAGGTAATATTTTTACGTTCCATTCCTAATAAATCAAAAGTTCTTACGGTAACGAGCAACGCCAGTGTAGAATCAAGTCCTCCCGAAATTCCAATAATAGCTGATTTACAACCTGTATGTTCCATTCTCTTTTTCAATCCCATTGACTGGATGGATAAGATTTCTTCACATCGTTCATTACGCATCTTCTCATCACTTGGAACAAATGGAGCCTCACCAAATTTTCTTTCCATTATGGTGTCCACTTCGTCTAATTCAAATGGTATGATAATATAATCTCTCTTATCTCCATTTTCATAAGTGTTCATTTTTCTGCGTTCTGCACGCAGCCTGTTAATATCAATATCACTATATAAAATTCCCGTTGAAAATAGCTTGGATTCTTGTAAAATAGCACCATTTTCAGCAATTAAATTGTGACCGCCAAATACTAGATCCTGAGAAGATTCTCCTTCCCCCGCACTCGCATAAATATAAGCTGCTATTAATCTTGCTGAGGTTGCAGCAATCAAAGACTTACGATACGTATCTTTTCCTACTACTTCATCACTCGCAGAAAGATTAACAATTACATTTGCTCCAGCCATTGCATGAGAAGTTCCAGGTGTATTTGGGACCCATGCATCCTCGCAAATTTCAGCTGCTACTATAAGTCCTTGTAGGGATTCCTTGTTCTCAAACAAAACATTTGTTCCAAAAGGTACCTCTTCTCCTTCAAATTCAAATGTTTCTGGAATTTTATTACCAGCAGTAAAATATCTTGCTTCATAAAATTCTGAATAATTAGGTATATTTGCTTTTGGAATAAATGCCAATACTTCTCCTCGATGTAAAACAGCTGCTACATTATAGAGCTTTCCTGACTTTTCTATTGGTAATCCTACAAATACAAGAACATCCAGAAATTCTGTAGCATCGGCAATTTCTTTTAATTGTTCTTTGCATGACTTTAACAAGAGCTCTTGTAAAAATAAATCATTACATGTATAAGAGGAAAGACATAACTCTGGAAAAACAATAATTTTGGCTCCCTTATCAGAAGCTTCCTCCATTTGCTCTATGATTACTTTCGCATTGTACTCAGGATCAGCCACCCGTATTTTAGGTGTTACTGCTGCAACTTTCAAAAATCCATGTTTCATAAAGTACTCTCCTTGAGAATTTTATTTAATTCATCAACCGAAAACTGATATCCAGTATTGCAAAAATGGCATTTTACTTCAATATCCTTTTTTTCATCAATCATTTCCTGTATATCTTTTTCTCCAATGCTAACAATCACCTTTTCCACTTTTGACTTATTACAGTCACAATAAAATTTTGTTGGTATTTTATCTAATATTTCTACACCCAGATCCCCAGCTATGATTTCTAGTATTTCTTCAGGACCATTTCCTGCCTGCATCAATTCCGTAACGGATTTTATTTTACTTAAATTTTCTTCTAATTTACTGATAACCTCTTCCTCTGCAAAGGGCATCAACTGAATAATAAATCCTCCTGCCTGCTCTACTGTATTATTTTGATTCATTAATACACCAAGACCTACTGACGAGGGGGTTTGTTCGCTTGTTGCAAAGTAATACGTAAGATCTTCTGCGATTTCGCTTGTCTGTAATGCACACTGACCTACATAAGGCTCTTTTAATCCCATATCTTTGATTACATTCATGATACCAACACCAATTGCACCAGCAACATCGAGCTTTCCTCTCTCGTTTGCATGGAGTAATACCTGTGGTTCAAACGCATAACCTTTTACATTTGCCTTTGAATCTGCGGTTACTGTAATCCCCCTAATTGGTCCACCACCACGAATTTGCAAGGTCAAAATATCTTTATCACCCTTCATCATACTTCCCATCATCGCGCCCGCTGTCAATAATCTGCCTAAAGCAGCTGTTACAACTGGACTAGAATCATGATGTTGTCTTGCTGTTTCTACTGTATTTTTTGTTGTAGCCGCAAATATTCGAATCTGATTATTTGCTGCAGTTGCTCTAATAATATAATCTTCCATAACTTTTTGGTTTCCTCATTCTCACTTGTTCGATTTTGCGACAATATAGATTCGTTCACTATCTTCTCTCACTTTATTTCTTGTAAACGCATCATAAGATATTACAAATTGAAGACCCGATTGTTCTAACAATTCTTTTATTTCCTCTAATTCATAAGCTCTCTGATAGTGAAGTTCCTGATATTTTTTAAAGTCCTCATTTTGTCCGTTTTTAATAAATAGGGTTAAATCATACTCATTAATGTGCTCCTCATCATCGTAAAGATTGTCCCATATAAAACTACAATTCTCTCTATTTTCAGCAAACACAGAATCCGCTAATATTTCTTTGTACTTATACATTGTGTTCAGATCAAAAATAAAAATTCCTGATGGATCTAAATAATTATTTACCAGTCTAAATACCTGTAGCAAGTCTTCTTTTTCCATTACATAATTGATGGAATCACAAATACTAACAATTGCTCTTACCGTACCATATAACTCAAACTCTCTCATATCCTGCAATAGATATAGAATATCAAAATTCGAATTTCGCTTTTTTTCCATCGCAATTTCTAACATTTCCTCGGAATTATCAATTCCGATCATATCATACCCCTTTAAGGATAGTAATTCTGTCAAGGTACCTGTCCCACAGCCAAGATCCAATACCAGTCCGTCCATAATCTGATATTCGTTTAATAGGCCAGTTACATAGTCACACCATTCCTCGTAAGGTACATTGTCCATAAACTCATCATATACTCTTGCAAATCCAGAATACGCTTCATCTCTCTTATCCATATTACACCCATCTTCATGCTTTAGCATGTAAAATCATGCTTTCAGCATGATTCTAAAATTCAATTAAGAACCCGCATAAGGATATCGGGTTCTTAATTATTCGCTTCTTCAAAAATACTTTCACTCTCAACCATCTGGTTCCTTATCCGATGACTGCACTTAACGCTCCGAATAATCCAGCGCTTGCCGCACCCATGATAAGCCCTGCTAGGAGAACGCCACCCATTACTGCCAAAACACTTGACTTGAAATCCATGTCAAGAATACTTGCTGCGAGCGTTCCTGTCCATGCTCCTGTACCAGGTAATGGAATCCCAACAAACAAAAGAAGTGCAAAAAATAAACCCCTTCCTGCTTTTGATTGAAGTTTTTTACCCCCCTTTTCTCCTTTTTCGAGACAGAACGTAAAAAATTTACCTATCACTGGTTTATCTGATCCCCATTCCAAAACTTTTCTTGCAAAAAGATAAATAAAAGGGACTGGAACCATATTAGCAAGGACCGCAATAATATAAGTTGGTAAAAGAGGAAGACCCAAACCTACACCTATCGGAATTGCTCCACGAAGTTCAATCAGCGGTACCATCGATATAAAAAATACCCAAGCATATTTCTTTAACATTTATAATCTCCATTCTTACTAATATAATTATCTAGCGTTTCAATGAGAACTTTCATTTCCTCATCTGTTCCAATTGAAATTCGTAAAAAATTTTCAATAATTTTTTTATTAAAATGCCTTACAAATATATCTCTGTTCTTTAATTCTTCAAATATTTTAATCGCAGGGATATTCTGATGAGTAGCAAAAATAAAATTAGTCTTTGAATCTCCAAATGTAAAACCTAGTTTCTTTAATTCCACTTTTGTCCATTCTCTCGTCTTTACTATTTTAGTAACGATCTCTCTAAAATACTCCTCATCTTCAATTGCCTTTGCTCCAAGATGAATAGATGGCATATTCATTGTATAGGAATTAATGGAAAATTTTACATCATTCATGTACTGAATTAATTTCTTATTTCCCATAGCAAACCCAATACGCAGACCAGCCAATGCTCTGGATTTTGAAAAAGTCTGGACAATTAAAACATTTTCATACTTATCTATCAGTGAAATGGCTGATTCTGCTCCAAAATCAACATAAGCTTCATCAATAATAACAACCGAATCCTGATTATTCTTTATAATTTCCTCAAGCACAGAAAGGTCCTCCGCGGTTCCCGTAGGCGCATTCGGATTTGCAAGAATAATTCCTCCATTTTCACACATATAATCTTCTTTTACAATTCTAAGTTGGCTGTCTAATTCTTTCATTTCGTATGGAATCTCGTAAACGTCAGCCCATACATCATAAAAAGAGTAGGTAATATTGGGGAATAGAATTTTCTTTTTTCCATGGAAAAACGTTAAAAAAGCTACCGATAATACATCGTCCGACCCTACTCCAACAAAAACCTGATTTCGTTCAATCCCTAAGTAGTCTGCCCATGCATTCACTAATAATTCCGCATTTGGATCAGGATAGAGACGTAATCGTTCCATATCAAATTCCTTCCATGCCTCTACTACTTTTTTAGAGGGTGGATAAGGGCACTCATTTGTATTCAGTTTTATTACTTTTCTCTGTGGCTGTTCTCCTGGAACATACGGAACGACCTTTCGAATGTTTTCTTCAAATCCCATGTGAATCTCCATTCCTCTTAAAGTTTACTGTAGTCCAAATTCCTTTGCAATTTCAGCAAATTTAGGAAGTGAATGAATAATTGTTTCATATGATACACAATATGCCATACGAACATAACCTGCACATCCAAATGCGGAACCAGGTACCACTAGTACATGATACTTTTTAGCAACATCACAAAATACCTTTTCGTCCTCGACAGGTGATTTTACAAATAGATAAAATGCTCCTTCCGGCTTAATACAATGGAATCCCAATTTTTCAAGTCCCTCGTATAGCGCATCTCTGTTTCTTCCATAGTATGCAATATCCGTCTTTTCATCCAGACATTTTGCAACAACTCTTTGAAAAAGGGAAGGTGCATTTACATAGCCTAAAATACGGGTTGCTACCCCTGCTGCTCCATAAACCAATTCATAATCGGCTACTTCATTTGGAATTACTAAATATCCAATTCTCTCTCCCGGCAGAGAAAGTGATTTGCTAAAGGAATATCCTACAATGGTATTGTCATAATACTTTGTTAAATAAGGAACTTCCGTATCTGTATACACTAATTCACGATAAGGCTCATCAGAAATCAGATAAATATCTGTTCCATATTCTTTTTGTTTCTTATCTAAAATCTCTGCTAATTTTAGAATGGTCTCCTCTGAATAAATCACTCCTGTTGGATTATTGGGAGAATTTACAATCACACATTTTGTCTTTTCTGTAATTTTCTCTTCTAATTCTTTCAAATTTGGTTGAAAGGTTTCCGTATTGGGAGATATCACTACTAACTTTCCATCATAGTTTGCAACATATGCCCTGTACTCGCCAAAAAAAGGGGCAAATGTAATGACCTCATCCTGTGGATTGAGAAGCGCCTTGAAAATCGTATTTAATCCTCCTGCTGCCCCAACCGTCATAATTATATTATTCTGTGTAAATGATGTTCCAAATCTCTTATTTAAAGAAGATGCAACAGCCTCCCTGACATCCTCATATCCTGTATTGCTCATATAGCCATGAACAGCCACTGGATTCTCTTCCTCCAAGATCTCTTTTACCGCATCTTTTACCTTTTCAGGTGCTGGAACATTGGGATTCCCAATACTAAAATCAAATACATTTTCAGCACCATGGATTCTTGCTAGTCTATTACCCTCCTCAAACATAGCTCTGATCACAGAGCTACCCTTTACGAGTTCTACCATTTTATTTGAAATCATAGTTCACCTCATCCTTTAAAGTTCTCAAATCTAAATACTTCTGAATTATATATAATTTTTATCTAATTTTCAATCAATTTTATAGAAAGAATCCTTCATTCTCCAACTTTTTCTGAATCTCTTTCATATCCTGTTCTTAGTATGTAATCCGAATATTCAAGATTATTATTTTAACTTCTGAATTTTGGGATAATACTTTATCATGCCTTTTCCAACTATCTTTTCTTTTTTTAGGAACGTATTCTCCCAATATCTAGAGTCCGCAGAATTATTCCGATTATCTCCCATCATAAAATAAGAGTCCTCTGGTATCTCATAAGGACCAAAATCTCCCTCTGTTACTACATCTAGATAAGGTTCCTCCAGCTCTTCCCCATTAATATAGACATGACCATCATGCACTTCCAAGGTTTCACCAGGCATACCAATAATCCTCTTAATAAAAAGCATCTTTTCATTATCAGGAAATTTAAAAATTGCAATTTCCCCTCTTTCTGGTTCATTGAATAGATAAAATAGACGAAAGCCAATTACACGATCTCCCTTCATAATTGTCGTTTCCATAGAAGAAGATGGTACCGTAGCATTTACAATAATAAAGAGATTAATGAAAAGAGAAAAGACAATGGCTGCCAGAATTACTCCTGCCCATTCTGCAATTTCTCTTAAAAAACTTCTTTTTGACATAACGATTTGTTCTCCTTTATTTACCATATCTCCTATATTACCATTGATGAAACTTTAAGTAAATGCCATAATACCTATTTATAGTCAAGCTCTAGTTTATAATTCCCTCAAAATCAATTCTGTTATTCCCATATTATCTCCGGGTACAATCCTTTTTACCTTTGGTTCTCGCGAAAATCCAAATTCCTCACGCAATTCATCTCTTATTCTTGTTCCACCATGAAATCCATGAATAACTCTTATCCGATATGTTGAACTTCCTGATACCTCTAAAAGTCTGTGAATTTCTTTCATCGCTTCTTCTGTTGTCATTCCATGTACATCTTTTTCTACTATTCCAAATGTATTCATTGATACCTCTCTTTTATTTCATTTTCTTTAAGGAAACTCTTTTTACACTTTTAGTATTTCTATTGTATCATTTTTAATAAATCTGTTCTATATTAAAAGAACTTTTGCAAAGTAGATTCCTCATCTACTTTGCAAAAGTCCAGTGGTTCTTTATTTTCCTAACCGGATTACATTCCAGGACGCTTTCCCTAAAAGTGTCGTCATTCTTCCATCCGCTATTTTTGTTGTAACATTTACACCTGGCCTTACCTTCTCTTCCTTTGCAGAATTCACCGCAAGAAGATCATCGCTCTCTAGTGTAATATGCTCGATGAGATGGTATCCCTCAAAGCTTCTGATATCGCATTCAAAGGAAATCCCTTCTTCTAAATCACGATTTACAGCAAATATAGTAACTTCATCTTTTTCTTCATTATAAATTGCAATCGATTCGATATCATCTACATCCGTGAAGTCCTTTGTATCATGTTTTGTAGAATGAATCACTGGTTGAAGTGCCACTCCACGTCCATAAGTAGATACATGTAAGAAAGGATAATAGATGGTTTGCCTCCATGCTGGTCCATCCTTTTCTGTCATGATTGGTGCAATGACATTTACAAGCTGTGCTAAGCATGCCATCTTCACGCGGTCTGCATGTTTCAAAAGCGTTATCGCCATACAGCCTAAAACTAATGCATCCTCGAAGTTATAGTGGTCCTCTAGTAAAGCAGGAGCTGTCTGCCATGGTCGTTTTGCCATTTCTTCATCATCTGACGCACAAGAATGGTACCACACATTCCACTCATCAAAGCTTAACATCATATCCTTTTTGCTTCGTTTCTTTGCTTTTATGAAATCACAAGTCGCGATTACCGTTTTAATAAATCGATCCATCTCCATGGATTTTGCCAGGAAGTTGGCAGTATCACCGCTTCGATTTCCAAAATATTGGTGCATGGACACAAAATCCACTGAATCGTAAGTATGTTCTAAGGTAGTCGCTTCCCACTGTGGAAAGGTAACCATCTCTGTACTGGAGCTTCCGCAGGAAACAAGCTGGATGGTTGGATCAATTAATTTCATAGCCTTTGCCGTTTCGTAAGCAATCCTTCCATACTCTTCTGCAGTTTTAGAACCTACCTGCCATGGTCCGTCCATTTCATTTCCAAGGCACCACACCTTAATATTGTGTGGATCTTTTACTCCATGTTTGATTCTAAGATCGCTGTACTTTGTTCCACTTTTATGGTTACAGTATTCTAACAAATTGCAGGCATCTGCCATTCCTCTGGTTCCAAGATTAACTGCCATCATAATATCCGAATCTGCTTTTTTTGCCCATTGACTAAATTCGTTTAATCCAATTTCATTTGATTCATGCGTTCTCCACGCAAGCTCTAGTCTTCCAGGTCGTTCCGATATCGGTCCTACACTATCTTCCCAAAAGAAATTAGATACAAAATTTCCACCTGGATAACGCACAATAGGAACCTGCAGATCCTTCACCAGTTTCAATACATCTTTTCGAAATCCCTGCTCATCTGCACAACTATGTCCTGGCTGATAAATTCCCTCGTAAACAGCTCTTCCAAGATGTTCAATAAATGATCCATAAATTCTCTTATCTACCTGGGAAATTTTGAAGTCCTTATCAATGATCATCTTTGCATATTTTTTGCCCATATGTTCTCCATTCCAATTCCATTAACCAAGAAGTACCTTCTGCCATACAGACATCTCGCCTGTTTCACGATTTCCCCACAAGCAATAGGGTACTGCCTTTAATCTCGTATCTTCCAATTCAAAACCAACACGCTTGTAGAGTTCTTTTTCTTTCCACTCTTTCATGCGCTTTCCTGAATACATCAGACAGGGAATTACATTAGAAACTTCTTGATCAATTCCTTCTTTTACTTCAACTTCTGGTCCTACGTATACGGCAGACAAATTATTTCCATTATCCATTTCCTCTAGACAGTAAACGAATGGCCCACGCATCAATGCTACTTTCCCAGCATCTGAACGTACTTTAGGGTTGGCAGCAATCCACTCACTTTCCATTCCGTAGTCAATCTCAATTACATGCCCTTCTGCAAAAGAACCAGTCAGTTTTAAATATCCATTTTCTATTATAACCTTTATAGGCTTTCCATCAAGTATCAATTCTTGCTTTTTGGCATAGGAAGGAATTCGAATGCTTAGAGATACCTCCTGATCTATAGATGCATCTACCTGGATTTTTACTTTTCCATCCTTTACAAAAGAAGAATCCATTTTTAGAGAAATTTGATTTTCTCCCATAGAAAATTGCATTTCTGATGATATAAACAAGTTTACATAAATACCGGATTCATCATAAAAACAAATATATTTTCCAAGTGAAGCGATTGTTCTGGCAATATTAGTCGGACAACAAGCCACATCAAACCATTTTTGTCGTACAGACTTCACGTGCGACATAGAGGTGAAGGGCAGACAATTATCTGGCCACACTTCTAATACATTTACATAGAAATAACGATTTCCCTCTTTACTGATTCCTGCAAGAACTGTATTGTACAATGCTTTTTCCACCACATCCATATAAGCGGCATTTTTTTTCGCTGCTGACATTCTAAGTCCAAACATCATTAGACCAATAGAAGCACAACTTTCACAATAGGCTCTGTCATTTGGTAAATCATAATCTGTGGTAAATCGCTCCCAATATCCTGATGAACCAATTCCACCCGTAAGATACATTCTCTTGTTAACAGTGCTGTCCCATAAACGGTTACATGCCTGCATGAAACGTTCATCCTCATAGACATTCGCAATATCTGCCATTGCACTGCACATATACATTGCTCTTACCGCATGCCCCTCCATATCTGACTGATGAATTGGATTTTTATGGGATTGGGAATACAACAAATCATAATTCTCCATCTCTGGAAAAATCCCAGGTCCTTTTCTATTTTTTATTTCTTCTAAAAGATAATTAGGTTCGCTTCCTCTTTCCTCAATGAAATATTTTGCTAGATCAAGATACTTTGACTCTTTTGAAGCATGATACAATTTAACCAGTCCAACCTCTACCTCCTGATGACCAGGATATCCATGAATCTGTTCTTCGTTTGGTCCAAAGACCTGACACAACAAATCACCATATCTTTTTGCAATCTCCAAGAAACGTGTTTTTCCTGTTGCATCATAATACGCACAGGCAGCTTCCATCATATGTCCTGCACAGTACAATTCATGTCCTTCCAGAAGATTCGTAAAGCGCTTTCCTGGCTCTTTAATTGTATAATATGTATTTAAATAGCCATCTGGCTGCTGTGCTCTTCCAATTAATTCAATTACTTCATCTGCAATCACCTCATACTGTTTTCCCGTTCCGTTATCAATCGAGAAAGCGACCGCTTCCAGCCATTTGTATACATCAGTATCCTGAAATACCATTCCATAGTATTCGCCCTTCATTTCACCTGCTGTAATACGGAAATTATCGAGACAGTGAGATGGTGTTGCAACCTCTACTTTATCATTTAAAATATCCCATTGATAGGGAATAATCACATCTGAAACCAGATGTATATAATGTTTCCACATTTCATCTGTTACTTTTATATTAGACAACTGTGGATATTTAACAACCGAATGCATAGAAATCCTCCATCTAGACTTTTTTCTGTAGCATAAATCCGCCATAGCGAATTAAACGTTTAACTAATTGTAGTTTACCATTTTTAAATGCATTTGTAAATAGATAAAAAGATTTTCCCACTAAAGAGTTAATCGTTTACACTGATTTTATTCTGTGATATATTGAACTACGAAGGAGCGTAAATAAAATTATGGTTACAATAAAAGATATCGCAGCGGCAGCAGGTGTTTCCATTGCCACTGTTTCTAATGTGTTAAACGGGAAAGGCAGCGTCTCAAAACAGACAGAACAGCATATTCGTGATCTCGTAAAAGAGCTGAACTACACCCCAAATCTTCAGGCCAGGAGCTTGAAAAATGGTAAAAATCGAACCATTGGAATAATTGTGGAAGATATCACAGTCTTCAATGCACCAGCAATCATAGATGGCATTGCAAGTTACTGTGACAGCCACAATTATCATTATATTTTAAGTAATATGCGTCTCTACATGTCTTATGGAAATAATGTCATTTCGAACGATCAATATCGGATCATTGTGGAATCTGCTGCTTCTACTTTGCTGGCACGCCAGGTGGATGGTATCATTTATATGGGAATTCATTATCATCCTGTTAATTTGGATTTTCTCGAATTAAACGTTCCATTAGTCTATGCATACTGCTACGATCCAAATCTCAGTTATCCCTCTGTTGTGTACGATGATGAAAATGCTTCTTATATGGCTACAAAGCTGATTTGTGAAAAAGGACATACCTCTATTGGTGTAATTGCTGGACTGGAACAAAGTGTTCATGCGAAAAAACGTCTTACTGGATTTCAGGCTTGCCTTTTTGATCAAAAGATTCCTTATAATCCTTCTTTAGTTCTGTTTGGAGACTGGGAATATGAAAGCGGATATCAAGCAGCTGAAAGACTGATAAAAGAGAACATTACTGCTCTTCTTTGCCAAAATGATATTATGGCAATTGGCGCAATTGATTGTCTTCAGGATCACAATATAGAAGTTGGTAAAGAAATCGCTGTCATGGGATTCGATAATCGAGAGATTAGCTCCGTTGTTCGTCCACACCTTTCTACTATTGCCCTTCCTCTTCATGAAATCGGAACTGAATGCGCTTCCATTATGATTAAACTAATTGAGGGAGAAAGCTATCAGGGGGAAAATTTAATCAGCCTTCCTTGTCATATTATTGAACGAGATTCTACTGAAAGAATATAAAATATTTATTTTTAAAAAGCTTTATATAAAGGAAGTAGCTGCCGGAATTATTCCGGCAGCTACTTTAAGGAAAACAATATGAGAATTATTTGATTTTTTTAATTTTAAAATCTATCTGCTTGCTACCCACAAAATTCTTATAGCTATCTAATGATGTTATGACAACCGACCCTTTTCCGGACTTTTGATCATAATTATAGGATGTTGTATATTCTCTTCCTTCTTTCAATATCTTTTTCCCAATTTTTACTGTTACTGTAGGATTTTTTGCTACTTTTCCTTGTTTATCATATGTTATTTTTCCTACTTTCACATTGACTGCTTTTTTATCCCCCATATTTTTGGGAGAAATCAAGAATGTTTTTGTAACGGTTCCATCATAGTTACCTGCTCCGCCAATCACAACTGTTGCGATTGCAGTACCATCCTCACTCGCCTGAACATTGTGGCGATAAGTTACGGTATAGTCTTTACCTGCGCGAAGCTTCTTACCACCTAAACTTACTACAGCCTTAGGCGTCTGAGCTACTCCATTAAACTTCAATCCTTCCGCTTTTAACAGCTGCACTTCTGCTGGTTTTATGGATATTGGCGTAATCGTAAATTTGTATACATAACTACCTTTTACAGTTCCTTTTCCTGTAACCGTTATGATTGCTGTTCCAGCATTTATATTATTTTTGTAAGCAATCTTATAATCCTTATTTAATATGAGATTTTTACCTCCAATATTAACGGATACATTTGGTTTAATTGCTTTTCCTGTATAACTAAAACTATCACCTTCGATTATGACATTGCTGTCACAAACAACTGTTTGTATCTTGTTTTCTTCATACACTTTGAAAGTTTTTCTTATACTTCCTGTATAATTTCCCATTCCGGTAATTACAACTGTTTTCTTTTTCTTATCAATGGATACCGTATAATCAACATGTTCTTCAAGAACTTTTCCTGCATTTGTGTCAATTATTTTTACGCTTGGATTAGTTATCTCATTGTTGCTTATCGTCGTATCAGTAATTGCAATTATCGTACTATTGATTTTTTTAGCCTGAATAACAAAATTCTTTTCTATACTGCCTGCATAATCCCCTATTCCTATAATTACTATTTTAGCAGCATTTCCTACCTTAATATTGTTCTTGTAAGATAAACTGTAGTCGATTCCTTCTACAAGTTTTACTTTACCAAATTTAACCGTAACTGCGGGTTTTAAACCTCTTCCAGTATAGATCTGATTTTTAATTTTGCTAAATATAACAGATTTCTCTGAAAGAATTGTTCTTGTTGCATCGGTATTAGAATACCAGCATGCATATAATGTAATAGAACTACTGATTTCTTCATAATCATCGACTAAAATCCCTTGTCCATTAGGCTTTGTATACCAGCCTGCAAAACTGTAGCCTTCTCTTACTGGCATTTGGTGAACAATCGTTTTGCCTTTTTCAATAATAACGCTCTCAATCTCACTACCACCCTGACTATCATACGTTACAGCAGCTCGGATATCACAATTTACTACCAATAATTTCTTTGCATTTTTTAATGAATTAATAGCTGCATCAACCTTAGTCTGAGAAGCTTCTGAATTATTAAGAATTGCTTTGACTTTCTGAATTACCGCGCAATATTTTGCATAACTGTCTGCCGTATAGTCTTCGATATGTAGCATCTCAGCTTTAGCAATTGCTTCCTTTAGTAGCGTAAAGTCCGCGTGTTTCTCTAGATTATCCATACTTGCTTTCAGATTTCTGAATGCAGTATCAATCTCCTCCTGTGAAGCAATATCTGCCTGTGATAATGTTACTTTTGCAGCCTCAAGAGCCATTCCCATTGCAGCATATCTTTTCGCCAGATAATCCGCTTCTTTTAGACCTTCTGCTTCTGTAATCTTGGCTTTTAGCTCTGTTGTGTCTGCTTTTTTCACCAGTGATTCAATTGCATTGTTTAGTGCTGACATAGCACTATTTATTTCTGCATTTGTGCAACTAGGAGCTTCTAATAAATCCTTTGCTTTTTTCAGTGCTCTTTCAAATCTTTCATAACTGAAGGTTCTATAAGACTCCTTCGTATACTTGGACTTCACTTCATTATATTGTTCTTCCAATGCTTTTGTATTTGGTTTAATAACCAAAGCATCTATGGAAGCTTTTAGCTTTTCTTTGGATTGGTTTACATCATCCTGTGTTGCCTCTGTATCTTCTGCAACTGTTTCTGCCCCGTTTAAAGAAGTAACCAGTCCTTCAAAAGATACTTCTGTGTAATTATCTTTTGATTTGCTCTTGGCAATTGTAATAAAGTCGTTTAATGCACCTTTGTCTACACTTGTGTCTCCTGTAGACTCTCCTTCAAAAAGACCATTTACCTTCCATTCGATTAAACCGAAATCTTTTTTAACTACTTTTTCTTCCCCATCTAGTGATGTGACAGCCTTTAAAGTCATTCGTAAAGTTTTTGTGCTGATACTGTCGCCACTACAATCTACTGTTACATACTGATCACTTTCTGCATTATCTCCATCATAAATGGTATTCCACTTTCCACTTCCATCCTTATACTCATATTTTATATTTTGAGGTAGTTCTGCGCTGTTATCCGATGAATCCTTATAGTAGTATGACTGCAGATTATCGACTGCTACATTTTTCTTAAAGTCATATTGTACATAGTCTTCTTCATTCTCTCCACCACTGATATACCACATATTTGCAGAATATGCTGAGCTTGTTGGATCAACATTATCATTTACTGCACTCACACTTCCATTTGAAACACGGCTTGCGCTTACGCTTGCAGTTGGTGCAAGATTTCTCTTCTCTGCTTTTCCTGATTTTACAAGTTTTTCTAAAGCATTTGATAATTTCTGTACCACTACATTTACTTCACTTTGATCAACATCTTCATTTGTATTAAGTACTTTTGCTTCTTCTAGAACTGTCATTAACTCATCGAAGGTATCAAATGTGTAATCTGCTTCCACCTTGGATTCTGCTAACGCAATCATTTGTTCCATTGTTGCCTTGTCCGCTGGATCAGCTTCGCCAAAAATCTGCCATTCACTAAGCCCAATTCCATTTTCGTCATTACTTTGCTTCATCATCGTGAGTCGGATTGCCTGTGTTGTAATTGCCTCAAATTTTGTAGCAGCCGGTTTATCAATTTCAACTACTCCACCTGATTTCACTGTGATTGGCTTCCAGTTTCCCAATTCATCTAGATATTCGTAGTTATAAGATTTAGGAGTCTTGATTCCACCGTTTGTTGGTTCACTTCCATCATACCAAAGCATAATCTTTGAATTCGCAATTTTAACAGGTGCTGCCCATGTATAAGTTACGGTTTCTCGATCGGATAAATTTCCCCATGTTCCAAGACAGGAGGTAGATTTCACCCCTGATTTATCCATAATAGCTCCATCATTTACAGCTGTCTGTGATTCCCATGAAGAACAGAAGCTATAGGTTGGGTTCGCTATGAATGCATAATTTCCATCGAGTGGCACTAATTCATTGATTGCTGCCTGAAGCTCTTCCACTGCACGATTAACACGTCCTTGCGTTACTTTTGTATCATCTGCAATTTTCTGCGCTTCAACAAGTGCTGCTTTTACTACTGCAAATCCATCTGTTACAAGATTTTCTTTAATTTTCTTTGCTGCAACAATTGTTTCATTTAGTTTCTGTTTGTCCAATACTACTTCTGAATATCCATAAACTTTCCATTCAATCACACCACTGCCTAAAGCTCCTGGTGTCATAACTATTTTTACTGATTTTGTTTTAATTGGATCAAAGGATGTATAATTATATTTATTTACTTCTACACCCACTCCACTACTTCCAGTTACTTCCTTCCATGTTGTTCCATCTGAATCAAGATAGTAAAGGGTTGCATTTGCTGGGTAGAAATTTCCACCTGTGTCCTTAAAATAATATACATCCTGTGAAGTAAGAATAACATCTTCTTCCCATGCATACTGAACCCATGCCTGTGCTCCTTGATTGCCACCCCAGTTATGCCATGCACCATGGCTGGTATCTGATGAAGTGGATGGATCAAATCCATCATTCATGACTGTTACACCACCCAAATCACTTGGATTATTATAAATTGCCGTTGGAGTAGCAGTTGGTGCCAGGTTTGCAATTACTCCTGACGCAACAATTACCTTTACGCTGATTGGATCCTTTAATCCATTTACATAACCATTTACTGTAAATTCTCCAGCTTCGCAGTAATCATCTTCTAATACCTCATCCCACTCTACTGCAACTTTTTCATAAATTCCATCTGAGTAAACTATATTTACCTTTTCAGGCATCTTCGGTGCTACACCAATTCCAGTAATAATAGAGCTTATGTCAGCTCGAAGCATTTCTCTTTGAACAGAGCTGCCAAACTCAGCCCTCATTTCTTCTGCTGACAATGCTACAGATTTCATCACATAATTATCCATTACTCCATTCAGATATGCGGTACTTGTGTCCGCTCCTCTTCCCATGAAGTTACGCTGCACCTCTGCCATATCAGCGAATTTGAATTTGCTTTCTGATGTGCGGTATTTTTCAAGCCCATCTACATATAAAATAATTTCTCCGCCATTCACTGTGACTGCAATATTTTTCCAATATCCCTCAGAAATAACAATTCCTGATTTGAACATGGTTCCATTCGATTCAATGGCAATTTCATTTCCATTTACAAACTGGAGATTAAAACTGTTTCCTTTGGAATCAGAGAAATCCACTAAACGTGCGCCGCTTGTCTGAATGCCATACAGCTTCACATCGACTGCTATTGTTGCATTCTTAACGTCTTTTGTAATTTCACTATCAAATTTCACATACCCATCTTTATTAGAACCCTTTACACGGACTCCATTTCCAGATACTCCTGTATCAATTGTTGGATTTCCAACCATTTGGGCATCTAATCCAGATTTATTTGCATTTTCTGCGTAGCTTTGACCATCTAATTTTGTAACCATGTTATCAAAATTATAGTCTGCAATTAGCTCTGCAAGTGGAGCATCCTCTGATACAGTTACTGTAACAGTATCCGAAACTTCTGGATCTGTTCCAACTGCTGTTAACTTAAATATATAGGTTCCTACTTTTGTCACATCAACAAACGAAACAAGGTTTGCATCTGTTTTAATTGTTGCACTTCCACCTTCTGGTGTACTTTGTAAGGTCCATTTAACTGCTGGTACTTTGTTAATATTGTTTGTATCTCTTGCCTCTCCAATTAATTTTAATTTTTCTGACAAGGCTACTGTCTGATTTTCACCTGCATTCACAGAAACACTTCCCATATAGGTTATGTTCTTTGAAATGGAGACCGTTGCACTATCAGCTGCTGGAAGCTTTACAGGTACAATATTATCTTCTCCTTCTTTCACTGCAAATTTTCCGATAACATCTTCATTTACTTTAATTCCATAGGTGCCTTCCTCAAGACCTGTAAGGGATATTTCTGATTCATGTGCTGTTCCTTCCAGATTCTTGATTTCCAATTCAACCGAATCTTTATCTTTACTAATGGTTGCTTTGGTATATTGATCTCTCTTTAATTCTACATAAATCTTTTTATCAATAATATTCAACTTTGTATTAAGTCCATCAAGGGGTGAAACTACATAGGAATTACTTACCTCTTTTGCTTCACATCCATATCCAAATAAACCAAATACAGGATCGTTTGCCACATCAGAGGAAAGAATCTGCATTGCTCCGAACAGACCTAAATCTGACTCTCCTGCCATTTGTCTCCAACCGTTGTGAAGATTTCCTCCACCAGTTCCCTGTCCGCCAAGATTACCCATTTCTGCCTGATAGGTCCATGCAACTGCACCAATATTTTCTGGATCAGAATCGATCTGTCCTGAATTAATACATGTTAGATTTGCAAGCTTTGCTGCATAGTTCATTCTCTCTGCTTTTGCTACTGACTCCTCGGTTGTATAGTCATTATCCTGTAATCTCAGGTAATCATCCATACAATATCCTATCAGAGATGCTGTGTACTGGAACTGCCACCAATTTTCTCCACAATTTGTTACAGGGTCTGCATAATGATACCATACAGGCTGAAGTCCACGACATGCACGGGTTTTCAAATCAATTGCCTTCATGATTTTTTTAGCATTTGCTGTATCTGTTTCTTTATTTACTTTTGCCAAGGTGTAAACAGCCTCTTCACCAGTATTATCATAGGAATACTCCGATCCATATGGATATTTCTGACTCTTAAAGCTGTCATATTTCTTTTTCATAATGGTGCGGATATTTTCTGCCTCAGCGCTATGTCCTTCTTTATCCAATGCTGCAATAATTGCCGGTGTTGTCAGCTCACCCATAACTCCTGTTTCATAGTTATAAGCAACACCTTTTCCGTTATATAGCGCATCTAAAATATGATAAGCACGCATCAGATAAGTATCTGCACTTTCTAAATATTCGATTGTTTCCGGATATTTACTTGCAATCTTGTACATAGAAAAGTATGTATTGTAAATATGAGGATATGCATATCCTCGATAGGTTGGCGAACTGTTTGGTTCCTCCATAAGGAAATCATGAATTAGATAATCCTCCTGATGTTCTCGCATCAGACCATTCCAAATAGCTATATTTAAATAATCATCTATTGCTTTAATTTCTTTTGCAACAGGCTGATATACATTCTTCTCTGCGATGTACTCTCCATGAGTTAATCCCCAATCATCTCCCCATCCCCAGTAATTTTTCTGGAAATAAGTTGGATCTGTCTCATAACGGTTTTTTTTGTCATCCATCATCCAGTCATCAAAGACCTTGTCTCCAGTTTTTCCCGGAAGATCCAGTTGGGTACTTTCTACCATAAAGTTAGAATGAGTTTCCATGGCCTCTGCTGCATTATCCATCATGTAGAATTGAAGAACAGTTTCACATTCTTGTCCGTCAATCTTATAATCGACAATCACATTGTTCTGTCCCAAATCTCCAAATTGAATGTCATAGATATGATAATTTTCTCCATTAATAATCTTTGTAGAATTATACGTAACCTTTGTATTTTCCGCTGTCTTTTGACAGGGAAGATTATTATTGACTGTTTTTGGATTTCCTTCATGTAATCCAGTTTCATGAGGACACTGAATCGTGAAGGAAATATCATCTTTATTTGCTTTTGTATGAAGATACATTTTAGCTGGCATATCAATGGAATAGGTCATACCAGGAACTGCTACTGCATCAATTAATCCCTCATTATACAAATTTTTCTTAAGATTATCTTCATCTGTTGCAACAGTGAAATTGAATGCATAAGATTTAGACTCACCTGCTCCTAATGTCAAAGAGGTGTTTTCCAGATAGCCACGATTTGTTTTTTTAATTGCATCAGAATGAATATAAAATACATTTAATCCATTCTGCCATCCTGACTGATCCTGACACCATGCTTTTTCATTAGATTCTCTTTCTGAATCTCTCCAATGATCCTGATATTCAAAGCCTGCTCCCGTTGAAACATCTGGTGTCATGACAAGAAATTTTCCCTGTCCGCTCGGCCTGGTAACATAGATATAAGAGCTGTCCTTACCAACAAAGCTGTGGTCTACTGTACGGGTTTCATATATTTCGTCGCCCTGCGTCCACATTTCATTGAATGGAAGGGGCATCCCCCAATCTCCTACTAAAAGTGTTTCCGCACTTGTATTCTTCAGTGTAGTTTCCCATCGAAGTTTTCCATCCTCCAAAGAATAGGTCTCTGTAACCTTGAAATCATTGATTGCTTTTTCGCCCGTGGCATTTTCATAGGTTACAATAACTTTATTATCAACGAGTTCCACTTTTCTTCCATTACCAGAACTCTGCGTTCTAGAATCTTTCCATTCTCCTGCATTTCCAAGCTTTGTAGAAAACATTAGCTCTCCTACCCACTCATGACCATCCGTGTCCTGCTGCGGGCTATTCGATGCATTCATAACATAATTTGTGTTAAACTCATCATCTTTAATTTTTAGTGACGTAATCTCCCCATACTTTCCTGTTTCCACAACAAAAAAATCATTCTGCAAACAATATCCATTTTCGATAGGTGTTGCTGTTGTGTTCCCCGTAGTTAATTCCTCGAACCAATCGGATATTGATTCCAATGGACTAGCAAATGCTATCAAATCCACCGAAGTACACGTCAGAATAGTTGATAACGCAAATGCAGTTATCCTAGACGCCTTTTTCCAAAATTTCCTTCCCATTCTTCTCTCCAATCTTGTGCAATACATTGTGAGTGGCAAATTTATAGTGCGCAGCAATAAATTTACCTGGTTGATTTTTTCAATCCTTGTTTTGTATTATTATAGTAAAACGTTTAACTCTATTTGTATATATATCACATATATTTTTTATTGTAAAGGTGCTATTTGTATAATTTTTATTAATTTTTGTTATTTCCGTGTATTTCTTCATAAAAAATGCCTATTTCAAATACGAAATAGGCATTTTTTATATTGAAGTTGTACAGTTATACGTTTTACTTGTTTCCGTAGGGATCCAAAATTCTTTCTTGAAGTGGTCCATTAAGCAGACAGCAAACCATCATCTGATTCCATGAAGGAAGGATAACAAGAGCCATTATAGAAAAAGGAAAGTATGCGATGATTGCTACCAATACTGCATTTTCAATTAGCAATAGCAAAAGACTTCTTTTCCATTCTAATAGCATTAGAAAAAGTGCATTACGAAATGCATTTGCAAGACTTATTTCCAGAACCGCAATTATGAAAAACAAGTACGCTCCATACAGCAGTGCGATATTCAAAAATAGAAACCCCACAAATCGAACTCCAGACATTCCAGAAGAAATCTGGTTTGCGATACTTAAAAGATAGCTCCCATATACAAGTAGTAGTCCAACAAAAACACCTGCCGGAATACTTCTCAGTAATTCATTTTTCCATTCCCTAAAATAATCACTTACTGAAAAGCCAAAACCATCCCGTACCATTTTAATGAGATATCGGTTCAGTGCACAGGCCGAGGCTGGTATGGTAACGATTGGCAGGCAAGTGGCAAAAAACAAAATATTTATTCCTATTAAATGAAAAAAGTAATTCCACAGCAAATAAAAAAACCTCCCAGCGCCACTCTTCGGCGCTGGTCTGGCATTTTCTTTTTTGGGAGCATTCCATTTTTCCGATATTTCTTTTATCATATGCTATTCCTCTTAAAGAATTAGTTTTTCATACCTGTTAAAACAATACCTTCTACAAAACTCTTCTGTCCAATAGCATAAATTACAACACCAGGTGCAATCGTCATACACGTCGCCGCCATGGCTAAATTCCACTTTGTTCCAAAGGATCCTGTGAAATTCGTCAAACCAATAGCAAATGTTGTTTTCTCCATGCTGTTAATATAAATCATCTGTTGTAATAAGTCATTCCAGATTTGGATAAAAAGCATCATTCCAACAACAACAATTGCTGGTTTAATTGCTGGAACAATAATTGTCCAGAGTGTCCTCATTCTAGAAGCACCGTCAATTGCTGCTGCTTCATCGAGCTCTTTTGGAATTGTCATAATAAACTGACGGATCAGGAATATATTAAAGAAACCACCGCCTGTAAAATAGGGCAAAATCAACGGCCAGTAGGTTCCGCCAAGATGCATCCCTTTTGTCCAGAATATGTACAATGGTATCAATGTTACCATTCCAGGAAGCAGAATTGTTCCTACACACAGCTTGAATATGAGATTTTTTCCTTTAAATTTCAATCTAGCGAATGCATACCCACAAAAAACTGCTGTTATGGTTCCTGCCGTTACAGCTGGCACGATAATGGTAAATGTATTTTTAAAATATTTCCAGTAAAGAAAGCTTTTTAGTGTATCCGTATAATTAGACCATAGCCACTCATGAGGAATAAATGAGGGGGGATAAGCATATAAGGTTCCATTGCTCATAAGGGAGGAGCGAAAAATCCACCAAAGTGGTAACAACACCAATGCTGATAAAATCACCACTGCAAGTAACACAACAATTGATATGATTTTTTCTTTTTTCTTTTTACTTTTTACAGATCCTTTTATCATCCTACTCATCCCCCTCTCCAAAGAACTGCTCTTTCTGAGTGGCAAAGAGCGCGACAGTAAATATACCAACAAGAATAAAGAATACTGCTGCATAAGCAGCTGCATAACCTACCTTATTTTTGCGGAATGCATACATATAAATGACATAAGACATAAACATGGAAGCATTCTGGGGTCCGCCATCGGTAAGCGCTAACGCAGGTGTAATTACCTGCAAATTTGTAATCAATGCAATCAAAACATTATAGAAAATAATAGGGGAAATGCTTGGAACCGTAATATTCCAAAATCTCTGCCATGCATTCGCTCCATCAATTTCTGCTGCCTCCATGTAGACTCTTGGAACATTCTGAAGCCCTGCCAGAAAGATAACAATCAGATTTCCACTGCACCATATTGCAATTAATGCAAGAGATGGAAGCACCTGTGTTGGACTATCGAGATATTGTTGCGCTGGTAATCCCATGAGGCGATTTATAAAATTAAATAATCCATAATTTATTTCATACAGCCATCTCCAGCCAGTAAAAACACCCATGGCCGGAAGAAGATATGGAATAAAAAACACTGACCTCCAAAATGTTCTTCCCGCAATTTTCATATTTAAAAAAATCGCTATCACAAGGGAATATAAAATAGAACCTACTACTGCTAACAATGCGTATATGATTGTCGCCTTAATAGAGGAAGCAAAATAGATATCCTTTGTAAAAATTCTTTGGAAATTTTCCAAACCTACAAACTCGGGAGTAGTAATCCCATTCCAACTAAACAGACTCAATACAAAAACTGCAATTGTGGGGACATAACTAATAACAGATAGACCAAGAAACGCCGGAATCAGACATAGATATGCCGTCATTGATTCCTTTTTCGTTGCACTTGAAATCTTTTTCTCCTTTATAACTTTCGTGGCACCAGACATAGAAAAATGAACTCCTTTCAATTCTTAAGTAAAGAGACTGCCCGCCCGGGTCTGCAGAACCCGAACAGGCAGTCTGGTTTACACCCTATTTTAAAACTTCAAATTACTGATTATTTTCTTCGAAAATACCATTTAACTCATCATAATACTGATTCAATGCATCCTGAGCAGTCATGTCGCCCGTCCATACATAAGAGAGAACAGTTGTAAGTGTGCTGTTGAATTCTTCTGTTCCGTTTACATAATACCAGGAAGCAGACTTTGAGTTATCTTTTGCATAATCAACAACTGCTGATTGATACATCTCTTTTTCTGGGAAATTTGGATTCGAAATCCACTTGTCTGTAAGCTCTTGTTCTGTATACCATGAATCAAGAATAGGCATCCATGTACCAGCTTCGATTAGTGACCATGAATTTTCTTCCTGAGCATACCATTTTAACCATGTCATCGCTTCTTCTGGATGTTTTGTCTGTGCAAATACTACGTTTGGTCCACCAGTACAGATTGTAACTTTGTTTTTGAAATAAGGAAGAACACCAACACCGTATTTAAACTTTGCATCTGGACCAAGGTAAGTACCAACATTCCATGCACCATCTGTAGCCATAACAATTTTTTCTGTTCCAAGAGAAGTGCTAAGTGCAGTTGAAGCATCACTTACTGCTGGAGCACAGTGATATTTGATTGCAAGATCTGCAACTGCCTGAATCGCTTCTGCTGTCTCAGCTGAATTCACTGTACACTTTGTTCCATCTTCACTATAGTATCCACCGCCATTAGACATTGCCCATGCTTCCATCTGCCATGTAAGACTGTTTATATTACATCCGTATACATCAATATTTTCTGGATCAAAATTTGGATCAAGAGCATTTCTTCCGCTTGTATCAAGTGTAAGCGTCTGTGCTACCTTTAAGAAAGATTTGAAGTCCCATGCATCATCAGCTTTTGCTGGTGGTGTGAAATCAGCTACATTAAGTCCCTGCTTTTCGCATACTTCATTTAGTAAATCAATATTATACCACAAGTTCAGCACTTCGTTTGCAGCAGAATATGCTACTGGAGCGCCTTTGTATTTAAATGTCAGACTGTCAAGAGGTTTTGCTTCTCCCTCTGCATACATGGAACTGATATCCTGTAGAAGTCCGTTTCCTGCAAAATTCAAAACACCCGCCTCACTCATAATACCTGTATCAGGAAGTTCTCCTGCTGCTGCCATTGTATTCAATTTTGTTACGTAGTTATCATGGTCAATTTTTAATACTTCTACCACGATTTCATCCTGTTCCGCATTAAATTTATCTGCTACTACCTGTGTAGCTGCTGTCTCTGTATCATTTCCCCACTGTGCATAGGTAATATGTACTTTTCCATCCTCTGATGTAGCTGTATCTTTTGCTGCGTCATCTGCTGGTGCCTCCGTAGCAGCTTCTGTTGTAGATGCATCTGCTGGAGCTTCTGTAGCGCTAGTTGATCCACAGCCTGCAAGACAACCTGCTGTTACCGTTGCCGTTAATAGTAATGCTAGTAATTTTCTGCTTTTCATTTCATATCCTCCTTAAAATTTAAATACCTTTTAAATAAGCTTTCTCATAGTTCAAATTGAAAGATAGTTGTCAGATGTCGCGCACCGTCTGAGGAATACCCTTCTCCTTGAAGCAGCTAAACAGTTAAACGTTTCACTACCTGAAGTAAAGTATACTACCGTTTTGTTTAATATGCAATAGTGTTTTACTGATTTTTTTCTATATTGTAGTTTTTTTTAACATTTTTGCCTAGTTAGACAAAGTATTTTTATGCACCTTGTACACTTTTTTCTCATGAATCAATTGTTGCATTTTGCGTTTGAATCCAGTAGATAAAACGTTTAGTATGCTTGTTTTTTAGTATTCCTGCTCAACGAACAAATGCCAATTAGTCAATCAAGTACGTTATTTTTGACTACTTGGCATTTACATTTGTTTTCTAACAATTTTATACTCATCCTCCAACTGAAAGTAGGGACAGTTATCAAATGAATTTTTTAAAAATCTATAATAATCATCTTCATCCAGATTTACAATGCACTCATAGTACTCTTCTTCCTCATTATAAATATAGTTACTACAACAATCACAATTTGATTTTCCAACCATTTTAAGGTACCTCGTTCTATTTTATTGCATCTACTGTGAGAATTAGGTGAACGTTTTAACAATCTGTATTTTATCATGGTAGGCTCCATATTTCAAATCATCCTTATCTGATAATCCTATTTTTCTTTGTAACGGATAATTTTTTGTCTAATTGACACCCTATTTGGGGTATAGTATTATTATCCATAGTAAATGAACGATTCTAGATTTCACTGCACCGATTTTTGTGCATAGACAGGAGCTTATATGCTATTTAATTCCATGCAATTTGTGATTTTTTTCCCAATTGCTGTTTTATTATATTTTCTGATTCCACATAAATTTCGCTACTTGTGGCTGCTTCTAATCAGTTATTACTATTACATGTGCTGGAACCCGAAGTATGCACTTTTACTGCTTCTATCCACCTTTATTACTTATGTAAGTGGTATCATAATTGGTAAGAACTCTTTATCTTTAAAGTCTAAGAAATGGTGCGTGGGAATCAGTTTTTTCTTAAACCTAGTCATTTTATTTTTCTTTAAATATTTTAGTTTTGTATTAGACAGCGTAGAGAATCTTAGCTCCCGTTTTGATATTTCTTATTCAAAACCCGCCTTTGACATTCTCCTGCCTGTTGGAATTTCCTTTTATATTTTTCAGGCATTAAGCTATACGATGGATGTCTATCGGAAAGAAACCCCTCCTGAAAGGAATTTCTTAAAATATGCTCTTTTTGTATCCTTTTTCCCACAGTTAGTAGCAGGTCCAATTGAGCGTTCCAAAAACCTTTTAAATCAATTCGATGAAAAGCATTATTTTGAATATGATCGTGTGCGTGACGGACTAATCAAAATGCTTTGGGGCTTCTTTTTAAAGCTTGTAATTGCAGGCCGTTTAGCGATTACCGTAGATTTAATCTATGGCAACTATGCTGATTGTACTGGCTATCAGTTAGTTCTTGGAACCTTTGCATTTGCTTTGCAGATTTACTGTGATTTTGCAAGCTATTCCATCATTGCAATTGGTTCTGCCAAAGTGATGGGCTTTTCACTCATGGAAAACTTTAAACAGCCATTTTTTGCAGATTCCTGCGGTGATTTATGGCGTAGGTGGCATATCTCCTTAAATACATGGTTTCGAGACTATCTCTATATTCCTCTCGGTGGAAGCCGCAAAGGGAAAGTCAGAAAATATGTGAATCTGATGATTGTCTTTTTAACGAGCGGGCTCTGGCATGGTGCCAACTGGACCTATGTGATTTGGGGGGGATTAAGTGGTCTGTTTCAGATTTTAGGAGCAGAGCTTTCTGGCGTGCGCAAATGGTTGATAAAAATCGTGCATATGAATCCAAATGGAAAGCTTCGTAAGGGATTGTCAATCCTGTCAACGTTCTGCTTATTTAATTTTTCATTGATATTTTTTCGTTCTAATACAGTAAGTGATGCATTCCGTATTGTTACGAAAATATTTACAGACTTTCAGTTCCATAGTATTCTTACGACTTCCTTTTTCAAGCTTGGATTAGGTGTACAGAATTTTCTCTTTCTTGCATTTGCATTAATAATCCTTTTTATCGTAGACTATCAAAAGGAAACTGGCGATGCCCTGACTAAATTGACCTCTAAAAGATGGTATATCCGATGGGGATTTTATTATCTCTTAATAGGCTCCATCCTTTTATCAGCTAATCTAGGCAGTGCAGAATTTATTTACTTTCAATTTTAGAACGGAGACCACTGATTATGAAACATCCTGTGTGGAAATTAATTTATAAATTCCTGCTTATAGGTATTCCTTTATACCTGCTGATGCTCTATACGTACTTCTTTCCCATGAATTATATGGCAATTGAATATAGTATGTGGGCACAGCAAAAAGAATATTCAAAATCAGGTAATGCAGCTAATACCTTAATTATTGGAGACTCCAGGGCAAAATCCGGTCTTATGCCCACTCTGCTCTCTGAGGATACTTACAATATGGCAATTGGTGGAACGACTAGTATCGAAATGTATTATGCACTTAATCGGTACCTAGATCATCATACAGCTCCCAAAAACATCATGATTATTTTTGCTCCCTACCACTTCTGTGATATTGATAACTGGGGTCAGACCCAATATTTTAATTATTTAACGACTCCTGAATTATTAGAAGTATATCAAAACGCATTAAAATTTGATGACAAAGTCGTACTGGCTGGTAACCCAATAACCGATATGATATCCTACAAACTTCGTCTCCCAAATAAATACCTGTCAGCACAATATAATGCACTTTTTTTTGGTAGAAGAAATGATAATCTTTCAAAATATCAATCAGTAGAAAAGGATCTAGGCTATTCCGCCTTTGGTACAGACAAGGGCAACGACGGAGAAAACTATGAAACACATCATGAAATTTTTGATCAATCTCTATTGGTTGAATCCTATTATTATAAGCTTTTGCAGCTTTGTGTTGATAATGACATCCGTGTCTTTATCGAACAATCGCCTGTCAATCAAGCCTCCTACGACTTAATTAGTAATGACTTCTTTGACGGATACCATGAATTTTTATCAGAAGTATCAGCTACCTATCCCTCCATATCTATTAATAGTGAGGTCATTGCTTATGACAATCAGTACTTTGGTGACAATAATCATCTAAATCCAGATGGAGCAAAAATTTTCACTGACTCTATAAAGAAAAAATACCCAGAGATTTTCTCTTCCAATTAAAATCTTGTATAGGAAAGGGAGCAATTCACAAAGAACTGCTCCCTTTTTATTATAAAACTTTTGATAGAAATTCTTTCAAACGGTCACATTGTGGATTTCCAAAGAATTCCTGTGGCGTGTTTTCTTCCATAATAATTCCTTCATCCATAAAGACTACCTTCGTACCAACTTCTCTTGCAAATCCCATTTCATGAGTAACTACCACCATTGTCATTCCTTCATTTGCAAGCTGCTTCATAACGGCCAAGACTTCGCCTACCATTTCAGGGTCTAAAGCCGATGTAGGCTCATCAAAGAGCATCACACGTGGATTCATAGCCAAGGAACGTACAATGGCAATTCTTTGCTTCTGACCACCAGAAAGCTGCCCTGGGAATGCATCTGCTTTCTCTCTTAACCCAACACGGTCAAGGAGCTTTAACGCGTTTTCAGAAGCTTCTTCCTTATTCATTAGCTTTAGTTTGGTAGGTGCTAACGTGATATTATCCATAATTGAAAGATTATTAAATAAGTTAAAGTTCTGAAATACCATTCCCATATGTTCACGAACCTTATTAATATCTGTCTTGCTATCTGTAATAAGCTTACCATCAAACCAGATTTCACCACTTGTTGGCATCTCTAATAAATTCATACAACGAAGAAATGTACTTTTACCTGAACCGGATGGTCCAACCACTACAATTTTCTCACCCTGGTGTACATGATAATTGATTCCACGGAGTACATGATTCTCTTTAAAACTTTTATGCAGTTCCTTAACGATTATCACCTTTTCTTAGCCCCCTCTCCAACTGTGCCAAAAGAATAGTTAAAATTTTAATTACAACAAAGTAAATTACTGCTGCACCAATCAGTGGCATAAAAGCCTCATACGTACGAGATGCAATCTGATTTGCAACCCTCGTTAAATCGGTAAGACTCACATAACCAACAATTGCCGTTTCTTTTAAAAGCACGATAAATTCATTGCCAATCGGTGGCAGGACATTTTTTACTGCCTGTGGCAGGACAATATACATCATGGTCTGTGCTTTTGATAGACCCAGGGAACGTCCTGCTTCCATCTGCCCGTTATCGACTGCCAGAATCCCTGCACGAACAATTTCCGCTACATAGGCACCACTATTAATACCGAACGAGAGAACAGCCACTAATACACCATTTTTACTATTTGACATAATAAGGAACCACATAATCAAAAGCTGGAGCACACTCGGTGTTCCCCTTATGACATCAATATACAGATTGGCTATCACGGTGAGAACTGACTTTTTACCATCCCTTCTCGTAGATAATTTCATGAGTGCTAGTACGGTACCAATGACCATACCTAGAATTGCAGCAAAAAATGCAATTTTTAGGGTCACTCCCAATCCATCCAAATACAATTTCCAGCGGTCTTTCGTAATAAATGCCGCCACAAACATTTTTTCAACTCTTGCAATCCACTCTGTCATAATTTACCTCATCTTGCAACTGTTTTTAGTTAAAGAAAAAACCGCAGGTGCCCATCATCAGGTCCTACGGTTCTCTATTATACTAGAAAAACTAGTTCTCTTCAATATATTCTGCAACTAAAGCGTCAAATGTTCCATCTTCTTTCATTTCTGCAAGTGCACCATTAATTTTTTCAACTAAATCTGTATTTCCCTTAGGCAATGCAATTGCATACTCCTCTGGTTCAAATTCAAATTTTGCTCCATCAATGGCAATCACCTGACCTTCAAATTTCGATTCAAAAACAAGTGCTGGATTTTTATCAATAATTACAAGATCAACTCTTCCATTAATTAAGTCATTCACTGCATCAACCGCTTTATTATACTGTGATGTTTCAGAGCCTTCAATTTCCTCTGCAATGAAATCTCCTGTTGTACCGAGCTGTACACCAATTGTTTTTCCTGTTAAATCAGCTGCGGAAGCGATTTTTGAATCTGCTGGTACTAATACATACTGAACAGCTGTATAGTAAGAATCTGAGAAATCAACCATTTCTTTTCTCTCATCAGTTACTGTCATGCCTGCGATTGCTGCATCGATTTTTGTTCCGATTGAAGATATTAAAGATGCAAATTCCATATTTTCAATTTGTACATTCATACCAATTTTTTCACCGATTGCTTTAATGAGAGCGATATCAAAACCATCTGGTTCTCCATCATCTCCTACATATTCGAAAGGTGGAAATTCTGCATTGGTACCAACAACTAAAGTATCTCCGTCTGTTGCTACTTCCTCTGCCGCTGCTGCCTCTGTTTCTACCTCAGTAGCTTCTGCTTCTGTAGCTTCTGTAGTTTCTGCTGCTTCTGTAGCTTCAACTACTTCTGTTTCTGCCTCTGCTGATTCTTTTTCACTTGTTCCGCAGCCTACTAATAAGGATGCTGACATAGCGCATACCATTGCCATTGCTAATAATTTTTTCATAATATTCTCCTATCTGCCTGCCTACAGGCTTTTCCTCAGTTACGTGCCCAAAAACGAGCTATCAACTATGCGTTAGCATACCACGATAACCCGTCTTGGTCAAGTTTCCGTATACAGAAATTGCATATTTATGCATTAGCAAACTGGCTGTTATACAAATTTGCATAAAATCCACCTGCCTGCATTAATTCATAATGATTGCCTTTTTCAATAATACTGCCATCCTTCATCACTAAGATAATATCTGCTTCACGGATGGTAGATAATCTGTGTGCAACGATAAAGCTCGTTCTTCCCTGCATCATTTTTGAAAATGCATTTTGTATCTTTATTTCTGTTCTTGTGTCGATGGAGGAGGTTGCTTCATCTAGAATCAACATTGGTGGTAAACTAAGCATTACCCTTGTAATACAGAGTAACTGTTTCTGTCCTGCAGAAAGATTTCCACCCTCCTCTGAAATCAGAGTATCATACCCATTGGGAAGTCGTTTAATGAATCCATGAGCGTGGGAGGCCTTCGCCGCTGCAAACACTTCCTCATCCGTTGCATCTGGTTTTCCGATAATGAGATTTTCTCTTATGGTTCCTGCCTTTAGCCAGGTTTCCTGGAGCACCATCCCATAATTTGTACGAAGACTTTTACGTGTTAAATCTTTAATTTCATAATCGGATACCATGATTTTCCCTTGGTTTACATCGTAAAATCGCATGAGCAGGTTAATAATCGTCGTCTTGCCACAGCCTGTAGGCCCCACAATGGCAACTCTCTGGCCTGGTTTTACGGACAAGCAAAAGTCTTCAATTAATCTCTTTTCCGGTACATAAGAGAAAGATACCTCTTTTAGTTCTACTCTTCCACTTACATCTTCTAATACCATTGCATCCCTACTGTCAGGAACCTGTGGAGTCTCCTCTATTAGTTCAAAAACACGCGTTGCACATGCTAACGCATTTTGTAATTCTGTAATAACGCTGGATATTTCGTTAAAAGGCTTTGTATATTGATTTGCATAGCTTAAGAAACTAGATAGCTGACCTACACTCATACGTCCTTTTACTACTGATAAAGCACCAAAAACTGCAACTCCAGTATAAACAAGACCATTTACAAATCTAGTTGCTGGGTTCGTGATAGAAGAAAAGAAAATTGCTTTTAAAGAACAATCCGATAATCTCTCATTCACTTCATCGAATTTTTTTATTACAAACTCTTCTCTTGCAAATGCACTTACTACCTTTTGATTTCCAATCATTTCATCAATTAGCGATGTCTGTTCCCCTCTTGTTTCTGACTGGAGTTTAAACATCGTAAAAGTTTTACTGGCAATAAATTTAGCTACAAATAAGGAAAGAGGCGTGATAATTACTACAACCATCGTAATTCCAAAATTAATGGATAGCATAAATAGGAGGGTTCCCAAAATTGCGATAATGCCTGAGAATAATTGTGTTAAACCCATTAACAATCCATCTGCAAACTGGTCTACATCGGCAATCACACGACTTACAATGTCTCCTGTTGAATGACCATCAATATATTTTAAGGGCAATTTTTCAATTTTTTCAAACGCCGCATTTCTCATATCCTTTACAACACCATAAGTCATTTTATTATTGCATACACCCATCAGCCATTGCGTGAATGCCGTGATTCCTATTACAATACCTAATTTAAAAAGAATGATAGACAAAGCACTAAAATCCACGTCATTTGGACCTACAATCACATCCACTCCCTGACCAATCAAAATCGGTACATAGAGCGATAACACGACAGAGGTAAAAGCGAAAAAAAGCGAGAATGCCAAAACAATTCGATATTTTTTTATATAATTACAAACCTTTAAAAATGTTTTTGTATTCATGCTCTGCTCCCCCCTGCCTGGCTTTCTTTGGGAAATTGCGAATAATAAATCTCCTGATAAATCTCACAGCCTGTTAGAAGTTCTTCATGTGTTCCCATACCAGCTATGGTTCCATCATCTAATACGATGATTTTATCTGCGTGCTGAATGGATGAGGTCCTTTGTGATACAATAAATGTAGTTGTATTCTTTAGCTTACGAATTGACATTCTAAGTTTTGCATCCGTAGCAAAATCTAGTGCGGATGCACTATCATCAAGTATTAAAATTTCTGGTTTTTTTACTACCGCCCTGGCAATGGTTAATCTCTGCTTCTGTCCTCCAGATAAGTTTTTTCCACCTTGATTAACGTGAGCAGATAGCTTACCTTCCTTTTGTTCTACAAATTCTCTTGCTTGTGCAATGTCCATTGCCTCATAAATTTCTTCATCAGTCGCTGTTTCTTTCCCCCACTGCATATTTTCACGGATGGACCCCTTAAAGAGAATTGGTTTTTGCATGACAATCCCTACTTTATTCCGTAATTCTTCCAGTGAATAGTTCTTTACATCTACACCATTTATTAACACTTCTCCCTTGGTTGTATCATAGAATCTTGGAATCATATGAATAAGTGAAGTCTTTCCTGATCCCGTACCACCTATGATACCAACCGTTTCACCACTTCTCACTGAGAAGTTAATATCTGTAAGTGATTCCTCCAAAGCCCCTGCATAAACCATGGACACATGACGAAACTCAACTTTTATGTCATTTGTATCTGACACATGCGTCATATCCATATTGCCTGACTGCATTGAGGATTCAATTGCTAATGCATTTTCAATTCTTGATGCACATGCCATTGACTTTGTTAATGTAATAATTAGATTCGCAAGCTTCACAAGTTCCACAAGGATTTGTGACATATAATTAACTAAGGCTACCACTTGTCCCTGTGTAATGTTACCACTGTCAACCCTTACTGCGCCCGTATATAAAAGGATCATGGTTGCTCCATTTACAATGATAAGCGTAACTGGATTGGTCAATGCTGAAATCTTTCCTACCCGTTTTTGAAGATGATACAGCAAAGAGGCTTCTTCGTGAAAGCTCTCTATTTCATCTTCTTCCTTTGCAAATGCCCGGACTACTCTGACACCCGTCAGATTCTCTCTTGTATGTAATAGTACTTGATCAAGCTTACCCTGTACTTTTTTGTATAAAGGCATCGTCACTAACATAATTCCAAAGACCACAATCGATAATAGAGGAATCGTCACTACAAAAATGAGAGCTGCCTGAATGTCAATCGTAAATGCCATTATCATAGCACCAAACACAATAAAGGGGGAACGCAGAAATAACCGTAATACCATATTGACGCCATTTTGAACCTGATTAATGTCACTTGTCATTCTAGTGATCATGGTTGAAGTACCAAGGGTATCAATCTCTGTAAAAGAGAGTCTCTGTAAATGTTCAAAAAGAGCATGTCGAACCCCTGTACCGAAAGAAACAGCTGCTTTTGCGGCATAAAATTGAGCGGTGACCGAACTAACCAGACCTACCGTTCCTAGTATAATGAGTAAGAAACACATTTTAAAAATATAAGGCATATCCCCATTTACAATTCCCACATCAATTATGGCAGCCATTACAAGTGGTACCAGTAGTTCAAAAGAAGCTTCCAGCATTTTAAAAAGCGGTGCCAGAATGCATTCCTTCTTATAATCTTTTAAACAAATCATGAGTCTTTTCATATGCTGTCCCTCTTCTGTTGTTTATTAAAATTGGCATTTAAATACCAGGAGCAAATATTGCTTTATTTTTGTCTTTAAAGGCCTGTTTTTCCAATCTAAATAATTGATTTCACGGCAAGAATCTAATGTACTCATAAAATCTGCCCTTATCTCCTTAATTGTATCTTCCTGCGTCGTCCACACGGCAGATTCATAATGTAGGAAAAAGCTACGAAAATCCATGTTAATTGTCCCAACTACAACAGAGAATTCATTTAAAATCATTTTTCCATGCATAAAACCTTTTTCGTATTCATAGATTCTTACACCCGATTTTAGAAGTGTTCCATAATTGAACTCAGTCAAAAGCTTGGCTTTCTTTTTGTCGGGGATACCAGGAGTAATGATTCGAACATCGATTCCACTCTTCGCAGCCAGGCAAAGGGTATTTCTCACCGTATCATCAAGAATCAGATAGGGCGTCGTAATAAAAACTTCTTTATTGGCTTCCTGTATCATATGGCGATAAATATCAACTGCCTCATTCTCAGGATTATTCGAGGGTCCGTCTGCAAAAGGCTGACAAAATCCACCAGAGGTAAAGTAATTTTCTACTTTATATTTAGAATAATCAACTACTTTTCCTGATGCCTCCCACATTCCCAAAAAAATAAGTGCCATACTCCATACACCATCCCCTTGCAATTTTAGGGCGATATCCTTCCAATGTCCATAGGGAGAATTAATATTTGCATAACGATCGCTGGCATTAATACCACCTGTATACCCTACCTTGCCATCTATTACAACGATTTTCTGATGATTACGATAGTTTAAAAAAAGTCGATGATAGCTCTTTTCAACAGGATTAAATCGAATGATGTTTACACCAACTTTTTGTAATTGTTCAATCGTATCATCTGCAATTTGAAAGACAGACCCTGCATCATCATAAAGGACAAACACCTCTACTCCCTGTTGCACCTTTTTTTCAACAATATTACAAATTTTTTGAAAGATAATCCCATCTGCGATGGTAAAAAAGCTCATAAAAATATACTTTTCTGCCAATTCAAACTCTTTTTCCATATCATCAAAAGCAAGCTCTCCTAATTGAAAATACGTAAGCTTTGTATGAGCATAGAGTGGATAACCCACACGATACAAGTAATTCGCGATTTTCCACTTCTCTGGATCCTCCTTATGCAGCTTCACAATCAATTCCTTATCAAAATGTTGAAATTGATTTGCCTTATCAACTATTTTCTGAATTCGCAGGTGTTCCATCTTATTTGCCTTGTCCTTACCCCAAAGATCATACATGATATGTCCTACAATTGGCAATGTAAGAATAACGCTCATCCAATAAAGCTTATATGTTTCATTTCTAGAATCCGCCATAAGTGGTATCAGAATCAAAAGAGACAATATTTCTATGGCTAAATAGACAAATACTGCATTATTCTTAAGGAAATAAGCTAATACAAACATCAAACCTATTTGAAGAATAATCAGCATTGCAATCGTCAAGAAACGAATAAAAGATTTACCATATCTTAAAAATAATTTCATTGTACCCCCACCTTCAAAAGATTTTAATTTTAATCACATTCTAGTTTATAAAATCAAAAGGGAATGTATACCTTATTCTATTATAGAAGTTTTTCATTTAAAATCAAGAAATGTGTATTGTGTTTTCTCCGGAAGTATGATAAATTACGTACGTTGGTTGATTTTTTCAAAAACCAAACTCTGGAGAGTCTTTAAGATTTTGTCTTTACGAAATCTGCAAAGCGCCGAAGGTGTACGGCAGTACCTTGTACTGTTAATCTCTCAGGCACAAAGGACAGAGCATTACAACCTAATCTGTAATCGCATGTTCTACTCTTTAGAGGGCTGATAACTATCAGCTCTTATTTTTATGTTTAACTACCGTGGAAAGGTAGGATACTATTCATCCGCAAAAGCGGAGCTAAGGAGAGGAAGGAACAAAAATGTTTAACACAATTAATTCAATACTCGGAGCCATTGATGACTTCGTATGGGGGATACCACTTATTGTGCTTATCCTTGCAGTAGGTGTTTTCTTAACAATTCGTCTAAAAGGACTACAATTTTCAAAACTTGGAACAGCCATCCGTTATATCAAAGAAAACGAGGTAAGCGGAGATGAGGGAGAAGTAAGTAGCTTTGGATCCCTTTGTACTGCTTTAAGTGCTACCATTGGTACGGGTAATATCGTTGGTGTTGCAACTGCTCTGGTATCTGGTGGACCAGGCGCATTATTCTGGATGTGGCTTGCAGCATTATTAGGAACTGCGACTAAATATGCCGAATGTATGTTGGCCGTTAAATATCGTAAAGTAGCAGATGATGGACATATTCTTGGTGGACCATTTTATTACATAGAGAATGGTATGGGTGCAAAATGGAAATGGCTTGCTAAGATTTTTGCATTTTTTGGAGTAGGTGTCGGATTATTGGGTATTGGTACATTTACACAGGTAAACGGAATTACAAGCGCAGTTAATAATTTCTTTGATCCTAATAATACATGGTCAGTCGCACTCTTTGGAAGAGATTATTCATGGACTGTTGTGATTGCCGGTGTTATTTTAACTCTTTGTGTTGGTCTTGTAATTATTGGTGGATTACAAAGAATTTCAAAAGTAGCTGAAGTTATTGTACCATTTATGGCCATTCTTTATGTAGCTGCCGCTCTACTTATTATTATTTTAAATATTACAAAAGTACCTGCAGCAGTTGTAACGATCCTTCAATATGCCTTTGGTATTCGTGCATTTGCTGGCGGAGCTATTGGAACGATTATCGTAGCAATGCAAAAAGGTATTGCAAGAGGTATTTTCTCAAACGAGGCTGGTCTTGGAAGTGCCCCTATCGCAGCCGCTGCTGCTCGTACTGATGAACCTGTTCGTCAGGGAATGATCTCCATGATGGGAACATTTATTGATACCATTGTTATTTGTACTATGACAGGTCTTGTTATTGTTATTACAGGTGCCTGGGATATGGGTCTTGAGGGAGTTGCAGTTACCACAAAAGCATTCCAGTTAGGTTTACCATTTCCTCCAGCTGTTGCATCCTTTATCTTAATGCTTTGTCTTGTTTTCTTTGCATTTACTACCATTCTCGGATGGGATTACTATTCTGAGAAATGTTTGGAATATTTATCAAATGGCAATCAAAAATTAGTAAGGGGATATCGCTGGTTATATATCCTTTGTGTATTTATTGGACCATTTATGACCGTATCCGCTGTTTGGACGATTGCAGATATTTTTAATGGTTTAATGGCTCTCCCTAACTTAATTGCTCTTGTTGCATTAAGTGGTGTCGTTGCAGCAGAAACAAAAGCGTACTTTGATAAAATTAAAAATAAATAAGATTGTGCTTATGCAAATTACTAAAAAAGAGTATGGAACTGAAGTGACTCAATCCATACTCTTTTATTTACTTTAATCCTCATCTGTTTCCTCTAAAGATTTATTAATTTTTTCTCTCTTCTTTTTTACTAAACTTCCACAAAAAGCCAATACTACAAAACATAATATAAATATGGAAAAGAAAAAAATGATGCCTACCGGAATAATTCTCTGTGCATAATTTTCTCGAAAAAATTCATAAGTACGCATTTTCCCAATTACAAAACAGATTGTAAAAATTATGGCTGATACAAAACTATAAAGGAAATAATTCTTAGCATTGGGTTTTGAATAATAATCCCAATTTCCTTTTCTAATAGACCCTATCAGCGTAACAATGGCCCCTACTATAACAATTACAAATTCACCAGCAAAAATTTTAAATTCACAATTCATAATGTAGCTTTCTATTACTAATGAAATCACTGCAGTAAAAAACATTACATTAAATCCCACATGCTCTACCTTTAATAATTCTAACTCTTCTCTCTCATCGATCTTCTTGTTAAATATTTTCATTTTCTTCCTCCCAAAATAATTCATCCAATGTTTTGCCTAGTGCCTTACAAATCCCAATGCAAAGCTGCAGAGAAGGATTAAACTTTCCCGCTTCAATCATACTGATTGTCTGTCTTGTTACGCCCACAAGCGTTGCTAATTGTTCCTGCGAAACATCCTTTTCAATACGTGCTATCTTCATCCTTTTATTTTTCATATTAAAGCCTTTCTTATCTCCTTTTACTGTTCCTTTACTGTTTTTCTGTTTTCTATATTGCTTATTATACATTCTATTTTACTATATGTCAACTATATTTTACATTTAATATTATATTTTATACTTTTAGTTCGTAGAGTGAATTTCAAAATCCGTAGAGTGAATTTCAAAATTTTACCTTTTGATTT
>JAQUUB010000158.1 GCA_028694115.1 Lachnospiraceae bacterium | reverse complement strand
AGACAAAAAATAACAAAATGACAGCCGTTACTTTTCTGACCTCCATGAGCGACTCCCCAATTTCTTTTCCCCAGGAAGTATCCCACTTATACACAAATCTCCCCTGCTGCTGATCTTGATCAATTGAGGTCTCTCCTAACTTATCTTGTAACCCCTTTACAGTATCATCCAAAAGGAACCCATCTTCCGAAAACACATAAACAATAGCCGGATACAAAGCATAATTTGCTCTCAGAAGATCTTCCGGGATAAACAGGAAGTTACCCGGACTTGCCGTACGCGATTTTGGTGATTCTGATATGGATTCCCAATGAAAGATTCCTTTCACCTTTAAATTCAGGGAGGTAGATGACATCCCCATGCTCCGGTCCATATACGGCAGTTTGATTTCTACTGTATCTCCAACCGTTAAGTGATTCAGGCTTGCCATTTCCTCTGAAATAAGGACTACATTCTTTCCTTCATCATCCGCCGTTATAGGTTTTCCTTTTGACAGATAAAAGCCACTTCCGGTAAAAAAAGCAGAATCTTCCGAACTGGTGACGGCAAAAGCCTGACTATCCGGCTCTTTATATGCCGACATTCCAAGGGATTCCATCACTCGTTTCATTGCTTCGTCGTATTCCCCTGTCAAATCAACATTTTCCGAATAAGGAGTAAGATTTTGCAGTTCCATCTCATGATAAGTCAATAGATTGACTGCTTTGACATTATCAGTTTCCTTTATTGACTCAATATCGTCATCTGTAAATGAGCATATCCCCGAATCATCTACATTTTCTTTATGTACCATAATCATGCTGTCTAAAGACTTCTGAATAAATGAAATTTGGTTCTCTGTAGAAACGTATGCAAAAAACACAATAAACAAAATCACAAAGAGTACAAAAAACACACTAAGCAGAATCACATTTCTCTTCCGCTTGTCTATGATTGATAAGTAACTGCGTCGAAAAACATTCACATTATCCCCGCCTCTCTCATCTATGATGACTATGTCTGCGTTCATATATATTTATGATTTCATCGTACCATATTTTACCAGTTAATTAAAGAACAATATGCTTTGCAAGCAGACTAAAAAGAGCATTCACATATTGGACATCTTTTTATGGTTGAAAGAAATATCCGGCACTTCGGATTGTGTGGATGTATTCTTTCCTGCTGTACTGTAACAACTTCTTTCTAAGGCCGAATACCAGACAGGATACTGCATTATCTGCCTCTCTGCAATCAATACTCTTCGCTCTTGGATATAAATCTCCAGTTCGCCGAAACAGAGGCAGTCTTGCTGCACGGTATAAATAGTACTGTCCGGCAGACCAGCCATCAGTTGCTGCACAAGCCTTTGGATTGAAGCGTCATCCTGTGCCACTTCTATGATTATTTTCTTCAGTATTTCATCCCCTCTATTACTTTCATTTTACTTTTTCTTATAATAAACTAATGTCGTCTCCATCAAAAGCAATCAGCACTGCGGGCGGTATCCAGCAGCAGCTTATCGTGACTGACAACGACATGGCCGCAATGATCTCACACCCGGACTGCTCCGAGAGAGCCACATCCATGACGAATAAGCTGTAATTGCGAATCCGCAATTGGCTTTTAGCAATGGCTATGGAAAAGCCAAGTAGCAAACAAGAAAAGAACAATTTTAATGAATAGGATTTTGATTATAGACGATGATAAAGACCTTTTCCGTAAATCATATTTTCAGTCCGACAACTATGATCACCTTCGTTTCAACCAGGCTACGACTGCAAATACAATTAGAATTATACCGATTATAATACCTGTTGCAATTAAAGCAGAGTTTGTTTTCCCAGCGATAAATATTGCTGTTGGCCCATCTACACCACCAATTTTTGATATTGCAGACTGACTTTTTTTCCATACAGCAATACAAATACCAGTTATAATAACCGCTAACACTCCAATAATCAATAATACATTTTTTCTCATAAAATTTCTCCTCCTGGCGAATACAATAATTATTTTTATTTATCCCCCAACATTTCAACACTGCACGTATTGCCCTGCTTCTCCAACACAAGAATAAGTTCTTCTACTTTATTCTCTCCATCATATACATTGATTTTCAGTGTTGATTTTTTCGTTGATGGCAACTGAATAACTGAATTATCTTCATCCCTGAAATTTCCACCTCTTAGTCCATCTGGAAACCAATACATCATATTACCTTTTTGAAATATATTATCCGGACATACGTTTGTTTCATCGGTCAAGGAATAATAGTATTGATTTTTCCCAAGAACCAATCGTAATACATATCCTTCTCCCATTGGTGTTTCCTGCTTTTCTAATATTACCGTATGCCCTACCTCCATCTTAACCGCTCCTTGTGTTCCAGATGCGTAAACAACTGTAACCGACATATTAGAATGAATCCCCCATCCTATGATAAATAAAGCCACCACTGCTAAAACCGCATATCGGATAATATTATTTCTATAACCGCCTTTCTTCTTTCTATTCTGTAGTCTCATACAGTTTTCAAATATTTGTTTTTTTTCCGTTTCTGGAAATTCAATGTCATCAGCAAGTTTTGATAATTCATGTAAATTCATACTATACATCTCCATATTCTTCTTTTAATCTTTTCCTGGCTCTTTCAAGTCTCTTTTTTGCAGCGCTTTCCGAAATATTTAAAATTTCTGCCACCTCTTTGCAAGAATAGCCTTCAATGTAATATAGAATTAGTGGCTCTTTGTATTTGGGTTTTAATTTCAATAATACATCCATAATTTCATTTTGTTCATTGGAATGAGTGCAAACAGATAATGTTTCGTAATCTACTGTTGGGTGCATCTTATGAAATCGCATATAATTTCTGCATATATTTATGTTTACCCTTATCAACCAGGCTTTTTCATGTTCATCGTCATCGAAACATCTTTTTGAATAAATATATTTTTCAAATGTATCCTGCACAGCATCCCTTGCATCTTGCTCATTTCTTAACATAATTATAGATATTTTATATAACGATTTACTGTATTTTTCATAAATCATTTTCACATATTCATTTTGCATATTTATCTCCTCATTAGTAACACACATAAAGATGGCAAATCGTGACACTTTTTTTAACAATTTTTATGATAACATATAAGTTGTTTATTTTCTTACGAATGATACACCTGTTTTTCCTTTACTTATTATTGCTGATCTTTCATTTATTTTCACTTTACAGATTGAGGTTAAACTGATATCCTGCTCTCCTTACTGCCTGTATGTAAAGTGGTTGACTAGGTTCATCTTCTATTTTCCAAAAGAAAGAATACTAAAATGATGGTGCTTTTTGTTAGATTGCACTATATTTAGCACGCTTTGGCATACTTGCATTATTCGACATAGAGAAATATAATAGTACCTATTGAAGGTACAGACTATGGACCACATGACTTTGAAAGAAGCTTCCATTTGACTTTTACCAAAGGGTACGAAAAATCCAATTAGCAAACAAGGAAAGGACAATTTTAATGAATAGGATTTTGATTATAGACGATGATAAAGACCTTTGTATATTGCTGAAAAAAAGCATTTCGCTTGAACAACTGGAAGCGGATTACTGCCATTCCGGCAAAGATGGATTAGCGGCGCTTAGCAAGCGGGATTATCAGTTAGTCGTTCTTGATGTGATGATGCCGGGAATGGATGGTTTTGAGACAATGGAACAGATTCGAAAAAACAGCAGCATCCCTATTTTAATGCTGACTTCAAAGAGCGATAATTATAGCAAGGTACACGGGTTAAGATCTGGTGCAGATGATTACCTGACGAAGCCTTTTGATATGACGGAATTTATTGCCCGTGTTTTATCATTGATTCGTCGATACACCCGCTTTAATTCTGGTAATGAGGAACATCATCAACTTAACTTTCAGGGTCTTTCCATTGACCTTGACCGGCATACCGTAAGTACCGCACAAGAAACGCTGCTGCTGCCCCCGAAAGAGTTTGACATACTTCTGTTTTGTGCAAAGCATCAAGGGAAAATCCTCACAAAGCAACAGATTTATGAAGCCGTTTGGGGTGAGCCTTATGTGTACGATGATAGCAATATCATGGCAATTATAAGCCGCCTTAGAAAAAAGATTGAGCCTGACCCTGCTATTCCGACCTATATTCAGACAGTTAAAGGGATCGGGTATCAATTCAATACGGAGGTCTGAACATATGATTGCTGCTCTGATTGTTCTATTATTCATATCATGGACTTGTTGTGGAATTGTCCTTTTCCGATTTCATCGGATCAAGGTCAAATTGGCTGATATGGAAGAAATTTTATCTGAAGTACAAGGTGAAAACGGAAACAGGAAAATACTCGTTGAAACGCACGACATGATGGCTCCTTTAGCGTATCGCCTAAATGAAATTGTATATGCTTATGAAGAAAAGCTCCTGTCTCTAAAAAGAGCAGATGAAGCAAACAAACAGCTTATGACAAGCCTTTCCCATGATGTGAGAACACCGCTCACGACATTGATCGGCTATCTTGATGCTGTACATAACGGAATTGTTTCAGGCTCGGAACGAGAAAAATATATAGATATTGCACGCCGCAGGGCATATGACCTGAAAGATTATATTGATGTTCTTTTTGATTGGTTTCGATTAAATTCTAATGAATTTACTTTGTCGGTTGAGAATGCGGAAGTTGCAGAATTGACCCGAAACATTCTGAAAGATTGGGTTCCGGTCTTTCGTGAAAAAGGATTGGATTTTGAAATTGAAATTCCCGAAAAGCGTATCATGGTAAAAGTCGATCTGGATGGATACACCCGCATCATCAATAACCTGGTTCAAAATGCTGTTGCACATAGTCATGCCAGTAAGCTCACAATAACAATGGAAACCGATGACAGAAGGATGAAACTTTGTATTGCGGATAATGGGATCGGAATTGCAAAGAATGATTTGAGCCGAATTTTTGACAGGCTTTACAAATGTGATAAAGGCCGCTCTGATAAGGGGAGCGGGCTGGGCCTGTCCATTGTTGGAGAAATGGTGCGGTGCATGGACGGAACGACCTCTGTAAAAAGTGAAGTGAATCAATATACTGCCTTTACCATAGAGCTGCCTTTGCAGTAACACTGTCTCCCCATGCGTAGGATCGCATGGGGAGTTTTATCTTTCTCACAAATTGCAAGGTTAATGCAAGGTTCCGGCAAGGTTAATGCAAGAGTGGAATGCTATGATTATTTCGACGAGCAAAGGAGGCTTTCGTATATGAGTAATTATTTAATTGAAACCAAAAATCTCACAAAACAATATGGCACACAGAAAAGTGTGTCCGACCTGAACATCCACGTTCAGAAGGGCCGCATTTATGGCTTACTTGGCCGAAATGGCGCCGGAAAAACGACGACCATGAAAATGCTTCTGGGTCTGACACAGCCCACTGAAGGGGAAATCAAGCTGTTTGGCAAAGAACTCCGCGGGCATGAAAAGAAAATCCTTCCCCGTATCGGATGCTTGATTGAATCGCCCGGGTTTTATCCCAATTTGACCGCCACAGAAAATCTGCGTATTTTCGCAACATTGCGAGGTGTTCCCAATGCGAATGCGATCAAAAACACTTTAGAGTTAGTCGGTCTGCCTTATAAAGACAAAAAATTGTTTTCGCAATATTCCCTTGGTATGAAACAACGGCTCGCGATTGCACTTGCGATTATGCACGACCCAGAGCTCTTGATTTTGGATGAGCCAATCAATGGACTTGACCCGATTGGAATTGCGGAGGTAAGAAATTTTATCCGTAACCTTTGTACAGAGAGGGGTAAGACAATTCTTATTTCCAGCCATATTCTTTCCGAAATTGCGCTGCTTGCTGACGATATTGGCATTATCGATCATGGTGCCTTGCTGGAAGAAGAAAGCCTTGAGGAATTGGAACAGAAAAGCAGTAAGCACATTCATTTTTCCCTTTCCGATACTGCACAGGCCGCAAGAATTTTGGAGCGTACCTTTGGGGAAAAAGAATTTTCCATACAGGACGACCACAATTTGCGTTTGCATAATCTCGATGTGTCGGTAGGTCGAATTGTAACCGCTTTTGTGGAAAATGGGTTAGTAGTATCGGAGGCCCATACCTGCGAGGAAAGCCTTGAGGATTATTTCAAGCGGGTAACAGGGGGTGAGGGAATTGCTTAAATTGATTCAGTGTGAATTCTGGAAATTAAAGCGTAAAAGATTACTGTATGCACTGATGTCATTATCTCTATTCTTTCCTTTGATTTTGACCTATATGGCAAAGGCGGGAGTAAGTGCAGATACAACCGAACATTATCTTCAAACAAGATTTGATTATGTCTATACAATGATGTTAGGATATGGATTGGTTTTTCTGCTCCCTTGCTTCATCGGGATTATTGCGGCGGTTCTATTTTTTTTAGAAAGGGATTGTGACACCTCGAAAAATATCAGAACCATTCCGATCTCAAACACACAGCTTATCCTTGCGAAAATTTCTATGCTGTTTATTTTTGCCATCGTATTTTGCCTGGTCAGTACCTTGTCAGTTGCACTTTTTTGCAAATTGTTCGGCGTAGGAATGGTTTATGGGATGCCCTATAAGATCATCATGAGTTTGGTTTTTGCGGTTCTGATCGTAGCGGCTTCGTTGCCCATGGTATTTCTCATTATCTGTTTTAATAAAACATTTTTGTTGTCTATCCTACTCGCATTTTTCTATTCCATTTTTAACTGGGGAATATTGGGGACAGTCGGCACATCGATAAGTGCTGCTAAAATTGCTTTTCTAAACTCTTTTCCAGTTATATGCGTTATGAACTGGGTAAGTGGTTCTATGATGAATCATCTGCAAAAAGACAATCTTTTGTCGGAAGCCTATGCGATTGTGCCAACCACTGGTCATACCATGTTACTCATGGCGGTTACTGTTATTCTTTCATTATGGCTGATCGTGAGTTTTTATAAAAAATGGACGAGGTAAAGGATATGAATAATATAATAAAAATTGAATTTTGGAAATTAAGACGATATTCCGTAATAAAAGCCGGAGCTATTATGTCAATCCTATCTCCATTGTTGTCGCTGTTTTATTCAACAGCGAGCGGTGGGCAGACATGGACGTTTGACTATTTTATGCAACAGGTTATGATCAACAACTGTACCTTGTTCTTTCCAATCATCATTACATTGATTGCCGGATATATCATAACACGAGAATATACAGATGATACCATGAAAAACCTGTTAACGGTTCCCATTTCATACAAAAAGTTAATTTCGGGGAAATTGCTTGTGCTGCTGATTTTAACTATTTGTTTCAGTTTTATAGGATGTATTCTGTCCTTGGCAATCAATTTTTTTGCTGGATTTTCAGGAGTGAGTTTTGGCAATGCACTCAATATGTTCCTTCGTGTCATCGGGGCTAATCTTTTCGTTTATATTGCTGTTTTGCCAATTATCCTGTTTCTTTGCTGTTCAGCCACTAGTTTTTTAGGTGGAGTTGCACTTGCTTTTATCTATGGATACTTCGGAACATTTGAAGGAACCTTATTAAATTACTATCCTATTAAAGCAAGCATGATTTTAATGGACCCGAACTGCGGTGCCGAATATGGATACAGCTATCATGTATTCCCGGCTTTCCTTGTGTTATCCTTTATTTTATT
>JAQUUB010000005.1:28086-127189 GCA_028694115.1 Lachnospiraceae bacterium | reverse complement strand
CAGGCGGATAATCTATTTTCTTATTTTGACAAGGAATTACAAGGAATGCAGTAAATACGATGCTTTCCTTTATATAAAGTTCCTAAGGTTGACTGCACTTTACAGCACCAAAGTGTTCTCCTAAGACCTTATTGTAGGTTCGATTCCTATAGGGAACATCCATTTTTGCAGTAGTGATTTATCAAAAATCATTACTGCATTTTTTTGTTTTTGGCGATGATTTTGGGTGCCCGATTGCCACCCAGTGCATCAAAAAATGATGAAATCTGCCACCCAAAATGAAAAAGTGTCACCCGATATATGAGTCAAAATGCCACCCATAGGAAAAAGTTACAAAGAAACATGAGATTTGGGTTGTCAAAACAAGGTAAATCGGGTCAAAAAACAATGATGAAGCTTTCTTGCTCAAGATTAAATGAGCCTGTCGGATAAAGTCCGTTCAGATTAGATGAAATAAAAATCTATTCTGGACGGGCTTTTTTGCGTGAGTAATGAGTCAAGGTCTGAGCTTGCTCGGGACTTTGACGAATACCGCGTCAACGAGCGAGTATCGCGAGTGCGTTCAGGGATAAGGAGGGAGAATGACAGCAGTAGAAAAATTAGAGCAGCGAGATTCGGATGAAAAAGTAGTTGAAATTGAATTGGAGCGTCTTAGATCATTTGAGAAACATCCATTCAAGGTGCAGGCTGACAGTCAGATGATTGAGCTACAGGAAAGTATCAAGAAATATGGTATCTTAAATCCTTTGATTGTAAGACCAAGACTGGAAGGGGTATATGAGATCATTTCCGGTCATCGAAGAAAATTTGCAGCGGAGCAGCTTGGATATTGGAAGGTACCAGTGATTATTCGGTATATGAAGGATGATGAAGCAGTCATATCCATGGTTGATTCGAATTTGCAGAGAGAACGGATCAGTCCGAGTGAAAAGGCATTTGCCTACAAAATGAAATATGACATCATCAAGAGAAAAACAGGTAGAAGAAAATGTGGTCAGGTTGACCTTTATTCCGGCCGGAAGAGTATTGAGGTGATTGGAGAGGAATGTGGAGATAGTCCAAAGCAGGTCCAAAGGTATATCAAGATAACAGATTTAATCCCGGAAATACTGGAAAAAGTGGATGATGGCACAATGGGATTTACACCGGCGGTTCAGCTATCTTACCTGAAAAAGAAGGAACAGAGAGAGATTCTGGAAGCTATGGACTATACGCAGTGTACACCTTCCTTATCGCAGGCACAGCGAATGAAGAAAATGAGTGAGGAAGGAAAGCTTACATTAGAAATCATGCAAGACATCTTGGGCGAAATCAAGCAAAAAGATATAGACCGGGTGGTATTTAAGAATGAACAGCTATACAGATTCTTTCCTGCAAGTTATACAGCAGATCAGATGCGAAGAGAGATTCTGGAAATATTGAAACTATGGATGAGTAATTATTGGGACAAGTAGGAGGATGAGATTATGTGTAGAGTAATAGCAGTATCAAACCAAAAGGGTGGAGTTGGCAAGACCGTGTCTTGTGTGAATTTAGGTATTGGGCTGGCCCAGGAAGGAAAAAAGGTATTACTGATTGATGCGGATCCGCAGGGGAGTCTGACAATCAGCTTAGAGAAAGATAGAGATGCAGATGGTAAGGAAATCGATACATCTACACACTTTAGATAAGGAGGAACGATATGTTTGATACAAGCTTTAGGATAACAGGCAAACATGCAAATTACTGGAAAGATTTATGTGAATTGGCAGGAAATGTTCCAGATCGAGATCAGCACAATAACTTCAAAATATTTAATGCATATATTGATGCATATATTCTTTGCCCAATGATCGGATATCAATATAATAGAAAAGGTGTTATTGATAATACTGTTAGTGGAGAAGCCGGAATGATGGCTGATGTTTTTAAAGAAAGACGAGCACAATTGAAATTCGTTTATCAAACATTAATGTTATTGGATACTGATTCTGAACCTGATTTGGAGAAAAGAGTTTATAGAGCATTTACTTTTGCTGAAAACACGAAGGAAGAGAAACAGTTCATCAGTGACAATATGAAGATATATAATTCATATTTTCTTGGCGGACTAGAAGTGCTACACGAAGAATTTGTTGATCAATGTATTGATGAAGATAGTTATCTGAAACAAATGTTTGATCATGTAAGACATTTTGATGAAGAGCAAGATGGAGATGCATTGAAAGAAGGTATTGAAAAATTTATCAATTAATTTTAAGAAAAACGGTAAGTAAAATCCAATCATAAAATTGAATAGAATGAGCAATCGGAAAGCATCGTCAAATTGGACGGACCTTAGAATAAGGCTGTGAATCCTCAAAGTCGACATCCGAGAGCAAGAGTTTGTAACGAGTTGAATTTAGCAGAGAACTATCAGGAGCCGACAAAACGAGAATAGAGCCAGGTGGCGTGTAGTCACCGGTCTTATTTGGTAATCGTTTTGTCGACTCCTTTTTTGCATGTCTATTTTCGTTTTGCGCTCCAGAAACGGAGAGAAAATGAAAAAGACAATTGATAAAACTACAATCGGTGGAAGAATTAAGGCAGCAAGAAAAGAATTAGGAATGACTCAGGAAGAACTGGCAGAAATGATGTGCATCACAGGTGCATTGGTCTGCTGTTACGAGAAGGATAAGGTGGATCTGCCATTAAGTGTGATCAGAGAGCTGGCTAAGCACTTACATGTATCTGCGTCATATCTTGTGGACGGAATAAAGTCTGAAATTGATACAGATAGTATGGAGATCTTGAAAGCATTTATGGCGATTAACAGTGATGAAGCGAAAAGAATAGCATTAATTCAAATCAGGGCATTGAGGGAACTGTAGGAATTAGATGGTGTTTGCTGAAAAAGTAATAAAATAATATTGTCTACTTATTGTTGATATTTGTTGCTTTGCCAATTATAATTCAAATTAAAGTATTGACAGAAAATAAGAGTATCTTCTACGAATCAGAGATATAGAGCAGCACTGCAATCGGCTTCTCACTTCATGGAGGACAATTTGATGAGTGACAACTTTCTTTCTTATCTTTCTAATCTCCCAGCAGATCGCATCAAGGACTATCACAGCATCGTTGAATATGGAAAAGAGATGTTCGACCAGATTTATCTGCAAACTGCCGAGCAGTATACTGTGATCAATACGGTCAGGTCGTTTGCGGTAGGCTGGTTCCATTTCTATCCTGGTCAGTCCCTAATGACGGGATACTGGGGGAGTGAGAAAGCTGCGCGCTTTGCCGTAAACCAGGCGAAGTCGATCTTTTCCAACGGGAATCATCTGCATAATTATATCGAACTCGGATATGTATATCGGGGCGATTTTACTGAGATTATCAAGGACCGTTCTCGCCATTTTCGGGAGGGGGAATTCTTTCTGATTGACAGCAACTGCATCCATCGAGATGACTATACTGACAATGAAAGCATAGTCTTTTTCCTGTGCATGAAGAAAGCGTTCTTTGATGAAGTATTTCTCCGCGGCTTGGGCAACAGTAATTTGCAGAGGTTTGTCCGGAATATTATCCTCTCGAAAAAGAACGAGGCAAGCTATCTCCGCTTTCGTATAGAGGACAGATCAGAGGCAGAGGCTTATCTGTGGACGATTATGCAGGAGATGCAGGAGAAAAAAAGTGGATTTTCCTATATCATCAAAGGAATCATGAACCGCCTGCTTAATCTCTTGACCGAAAACTATATGGCAAAGATGCAGCGAAACGACCGCCAGATCAATAACGAGATACATGCCAAACTAATCATGGACCATATTGAGGCAAACTACAGAACTGTTACAATAGCCGCTTTGTCGGAAACATTTTTTTACGGCCGCAATTTTTACAACCGGATTGTCCAGCAGGAAACTGGGCTCTCTTTCACGGAATATGTGCAGTTTCTGCGGCTGAAAAGCGCGGAGCAATTGCTGAGCGAGTCTTGCCTTCCAATATCTGATATCATCCATCTGGTAGGCTATAACAACACAGGATATTTCTATAAGATTTTCCAGGAAGCATACGGGATGTCGCCCAGTGATTACCGGGAACATAGTGTCCTTGCGGCATCCATAGAGAACATTTCTGACAAAACCAGCACTGAATAATCGAATAAAGTCTTCTGCATCCCAATGGATACAGAAGGCTTTATTTAATTTGAGTACAACCGAAAAAGAGTGCAATAGGTAGTAGCGCTAATGAATTGTTAGGGCTGTGCGTAATGGCACTAATATTCAGCTTTGTGTACAATAAAAATATAGATGCTCCCCAAAAAAACAAAGAAAAGAGGAATATTATGAAAACTACACAACTGAGTAAAGACTTCAACTTTTTGACAAGCAAAGTTGACTGGAAACAGAAGCTGGGGTTCAGCGTTGGAGGTAGCATGGGCGGCAACTTCATCTATTCTACCATCTCTTCATTTGCTACACTGTACTACACGGACAGCGTGGGCATTAGCGCAGCTGTCGTCGGCACGATGATGTTGATCGCACGATTCTTCGACGGCGTTTCTGATGTTGCAATGGGAACGGTCATCGACAAGACCAACACAAAAATGGGTAAGGCAAGGCCTTGGTTTTTGATTAGTATCATTCCACTGATACTCAGCCTGCTTTTGGTATTTAATGTTCCACAAAGTCTCGGAGCTACCGGAAAGATCGTGTATATGTACATCACCTATATATTCTCGGCTGTTATCGCATACACGATGATGATTGTAGCAAATAACACCATGCTGATGCTCATCACAGGCAACTTGAAAGAACGTGTTCAAATGAACGCACTGGCAAATGTTTTCGGTTTTGTCGCCATTATCGTCATCAACATGTTCACAGCTACTCTCGCAGAAGCAATTGGCTGGAGCAAGGTTTCACTGCTCTATGCAGCGATTGCTGCTGTCCTGCTTGCGATGGAAGGTCTGCTGTGCCGTGAAACCTATCACCTGACAAACTACGAGGAAAAAATCGCCAAGCAGGAGAATACTCCAATCAGCAAAGCACTGCCGAATCTGTTGAAGAACCGCTACTTCTATATCATTATTCTTCTGGGTATTCTCAACTACATTGGAATCGGCACTACAAACGGAGCCGGTATCTACTATTGTCTGAACTTCTACGGAAACCCCAGCCTGTTCGGACTGGCGACCATTGCAGGCATGGCACCTTGCATTCTGGTTCTCCCTTTTGTGAACAAAATTGTGGAGCTTATGAAGAGCAAGAAAAATGCTCTCGTCGTTGGTTATTTTTTGCAGTTGATCGGTTTCGGTCTTGTGTATTTCACGGTTGGAATGCTTCCGATGATGATTATCGGACTTGCAATCAAGGGCTTTGGACTCGGCATTATCGCTGCATTGCTGATTCCTCTAGTGGGCGATGTAGCCGACTACGACGAATGGAAAACCGGCATGCGCCTCGACGGCATTACGCAGAGTGCGTCATCTCTCGGATGCAAGGTTGGTACCGGCCTCGGGTCTGCTTTCCTCGGATGGGGTCTGGCCATGGGTGGTTACGAAGCAGCAGCTGCGGTTCAGTCTGAGTCTGCACTCCATGCAATCAACATGATTTTCTCCGGAATCCCAGCACTTTGTGCTGCCGTCGCCCTCGTCCTGACCCTTTTCTTCACAATTGAGAAATATGTCGAAGAGGTGCAGGCTGCGCTGAAAGAAAAAAACGATTAAATTTAATAAGTGGAAGAAAGGATAATGAGCATGTGGACTGTAAAATGGAATGAAGACTGGAAAGTAAAACACGGTGTCGTTGACGTCTTTTCTGAAATGGCCGGATCGGAGGAAAGTGGCTGGCAGAATGTAAGGCTGCCTCATGATGTCATGATTCACGAGAAGCGGACACAGAACACCAAAAACGGTCATCATACAGGTTTTTACCCAGGCGGGATTTACACATACGAAAAGATATTCACAGCACCTGAGCAGTGGCGGGATCAACTCGTTATCATCGAATTTGAAGGAGTATACGCCAATTCTGCCGTGTACATTAACGGAAACTATGCCGGAGGCTATCCCAGCGGCTACACAAATTTCTATATTAAGGCAAACGATTTCCTCAAATTCGGTCAGGTCAATCGGATCCGAGTAGTCGTCAATAACAGCAACGAGAGCAACAGCCGTTGGTATACCGGAAGTGGTATCTACCGGAATGTGAATCTTCTGTATGGAGACCTTCTGCACATCTCGGAAAGGGGTGCACGGCTCTCCACGGCAGAAGCAGATGAAGAAGGCGCAATGATCTCCGTTGAGGTTCCTGTAGAAAACTTGGCCGCCCGGAAGCATCAATTTACTGTCGAAACGCAGTTTTGGGACAGTGAAGGAAATTCTGCGGGAAAGGCAATAACACCGGTGACAATATTTGGTGGTGAAAGCATGCAAATTCGCCAGAAAATCTATATTCCCAAGCCTAAACTCTGGAACTGTGAGACACCCTATTTGTACAACTGCCGTATCCAGTTAAAGCAGGGAGAGCAGGTACTGGATGAATACGGTTGCTTATGGGGAATCCGTACGCTGTCGCTCACGCCCGACAAAGGACTTCGAATCAACGGAAAAACGGTAAACCTTCGCGGAGCGTGCATTCACCATGATAACGGCCTACTCGGGGCTGCAACGTTTGAGCGTGCTGAGGAACGGCGCTGTGAGCAACTCAAGGCTGCTGGCTTCAACTGTATTCGAAGCGCACACCAACCGATGAGCAAGGCCATGCTGGATGCCTGTGATCGGCTTGGAATGCTGGTAATCGACGAACTGTCTGATGTGTGGACGCGTTCCAAGAACGACAACGACTACGCCAGAGACTTCCCTATGTATTGGAAGACTGATGTAGAGCGTATGGTGGACAAGGATTTCAATCATGTGTGCGTCATCATCTACAGTACCGGTAATGAAATCATCGAGGTCAACACTGCCATGGGTGCCCATCTTAATCGAGAGATTGCCAATCGAATCAAATCCCTCGACTGCACACGTTATACAACGACAGCAATCAACGGAATGCTTGCCGCAGCTGGTGAAATTAGGAACATTCTCTCCGATGTGTTGAAGGGAAATGATTCCTTCAATCTCGGCTCAGACACAGGAACAGGTGGGGGAATCGACACGCTTAATAAAATGCTGTCTTTAATGAAGGGTAGTGTAGAGGATGCGTTTGCCGCCCATCCTATCATGACCAATCTTATTGAGGAAACATCAGGTGCACTGGATATCTGCGGCCTGAACTATCTGACAGGACGCCATGTGTTGGAGCATGAGTTGGACGCAAACCGAATCGTTCTCGGCATGGAGACATATCCTGCAGACATCGCCAGGTTATGGGGCCTCGTCGAAAGCCAGCCTCATGTGATTGGCGACATGACCTGGACCGGCTATGACTACATTGGGGAATCTGGTTGCGGCATCTTCTACTACGATGGAAGAATGGGCTTTGGAGAGAACTGGCCCGCTAGTCTCTCCTATATTGGGGATATAGATATCATTGGAAATCGGCGGCCGATTAGTTATTATCGCGAAATCATATATGGTCTGCGCAGGAAACCCTGTATTGCTATCCAGCGCCTGAACCACTACGGAGAAATACCCAGCAAAACGTCCTGGATGTTCTCTGACAGCCTGACCTCCTGGACATGGACGGGCTATGAAGGGAAAAGCGCAGTGGTTGAAGTCTATTCGGATGCGGAGGAAGTCGAGCTGTTCCTCAATGGGAAATCGCTGGGAAAAAAGCCGGCTGGTCCGGAAAATCAGTATCTCGCCATCTATGAGATTGCCTATGAGCCAGGGAGACTTGAGGCTATGAATATCCGAAATGGCCAGGCGGCCGAAACTGAAGCGCTGATAACTGCATCCGGAAATCGAACACTTCATGCGGAAGCGGACAAAGTGGTTCTCAATGCTAACGGTTCGGATCTGAGTTATATCATGGTCTCATGTAAGGGTGAAAATGGTGTGACGGATTTGCAGGTGCAAAAGGAAATTCATATATCTGTGGAAGGGTGTGCCGAACTCGCTGGGTTCGGAAGCGCAGATCCGGAGACCGAAAACCATTATGACAGTCAGACTTGGAAAACGTATGACGGCTATCTTCTGGCCATTATCCGCGCAGGAAATACACCGGGGGGTGTACAGGTGAGCTTTACCTCTACCGACGGCCTGAAAACATCCTTGAAAATCCAAGTGGTTTGAAAAAACAGCTCTGGGTGTTCTCCGCTCATGAGAGTGTAGCATACCCAGAGCTATATCTATCTCTATTATCGAAAGGAGGGATTACATGGGACTGAGACTGGACCGAGTTCTGTTCCCGGAAGGAAAAGAAAAAGCGGTAACTTTCAGCTTTGACGATGCAGTCGTCGAAGATGTTCGGATGGCTACTCTTCTTCGCAAATATCAGATAAAGGCTACCTTTAATATTAACTGCGGGTGCTTTGGTGAAAAAAATCGTATGCCGATTGAGGATCGAGAGCTGTATCATGAAGTCATTACAGAGGAACAGCTTTCAACGATCTATGCCGACCAGGAAGTAGCCTGCCATGGCTTCCATCATTTGAGCATGACAGACTGCTCGGAGGATTCCGCACTGGCGGAAGCTGTACTGGACCGTGCAAAATTAGAGCAACTGCTACACAGACGGGTGCGAGGCTTTGCCTATCCATATGGGCACTATAATACAGGAACAATGGAAATCCTAAAAAAAGCGGGATATCGCTATGCAAGGACTGTAAACCGGGCGGATTCATTCGATCTCCCCGAGAATTTTCTGGCTTGGGACGCGAGCTGCCATATTTTTGATTCCGACCGGGATCAGTTATGGGAGCGGTTCATGGAACTGAAGCCAAGCCCGTATTCTCCTTCACCCAAGATCTTTTATATCTGGGGACACAGCTATGAGATGACAATCGCAGATGGTTGGATAGACTGGGAGCTGTTTTTACAAAAGGTTTCTGGGCACAAATCGCTCTGGTATGCGACAAACGGAGAGATTCAAAGCTATATGGAAGCGGTCCAACGGCTTGATTATTCGGTAGATCGCTCGATTATCTTTAACCCGTCTGCCACTGCGGTCTGGCTTGAGTTAGATGGACACACCGTCAAACTGGAAGGCGGAAAAGAGACCGTTATTTGAAAGAAAGGATAATACCATCATGAAAAAGGAAACCATCTGTCTTAACGCTGAACATAACGCCACCTTGATATGTTATCTTTGGGAAGGAGACGCAGAGTATCAGACCATCGGAAAGCGCCCAGGTATAATTGTAATTCCGGGCGGTGGATATGAAATGTGTTCTGAACGAGAGGCTGATCCCATCGCTGTGTCATATTTCCAGGCGGGCTATCAGACTTTTATCCTGCGTTATGCTATCCAAGAGAACAAGACCTGGCCGAATCCTTTACAGGATTATGAGGACGCTATGAGCCTGATTCGTGCCAATACAGAGAAATGGAAGGTTTTTCCGGACAAAATTGCCGTTGTAGGCTTTTCTGCCGGGGGACATCTCGCAGGCGCTGCAGCAACTATGTCTCAAAACCGCCCAAATGCGGCGATTCTTGGCTATGCCGTGCTTTCTAAGGAATCCAGCGCCATGTGGAATCCTTCCGCTCCGGATATCGTCAGCCATGTGGATGCCGATACTTGTCCCTGCTTCCTATTTCACAGTCGGAGTGACCGACTTGTACCAGTTACCAATACGATCGCGTTTATCGAGGCACTGGAGAAGACAGGCGTGACCTTTGAGACTCATATTTACTCCTTCGGGCCTCACGGTTTTTCGACAGCCAATCAAATGATGCAAGGGCCGCAGCCTGATACGATGTCTGCCCGGGTTCAGCACTGGGTCGCAGACAGCATCGGCTTTCTGCAGGAGATCTTTGGCACCTTCGGTAATTGTGAGATGAGCAAGCCTCTTGTAGGAGGGTTTGCTTTTCCAGAAAAGGCGGGAATTCTCTCGCTGGATTGCTCTGTCGCTGCACTTATGCACGACCCCCGTTCCGCGCCAATCGTAATGCCGGTTATGCAGAATCTCCAAACAGAAGCAGGCGGTGAGCAGGATGCAATGGGCGCCTCAATGGATGCAGAGGTTATGCTATCTTCGATTTCTCTGAAGCAAATGCTGTCGGTGTTTTCCAATTTTACTCATGCGCAAATTACCGACTTGGAAGAGCAGCTTGCTGCACGCAACGAGGTGGATGTTTAGCCGTTATGAGTTTTGTGATTATTTATCTATAGGCGAAACAAAGGCAAGAGAGCTATTACATGATCCTGGTAATGGCTTTACTGTGCGCATAGGTAATAGACTTTATGCGCACAAAGGTAGCGTTGATAAATGGTTACTAAAGCAGCTGGTGGCATAAAAATAGATAATAAAATAAAATAATCATAGCAACTAAATAATACACATGTTAAACTTATGGAGATGAACAATACTGTTCTTTTCCATAAGTTTTTTTCGTTATAGGAGGAAGAAACATAATGGGAAAATCAATTAAAGGAAAAGAACTGGGAAGTGCAATTTATCAAAGACCAAATGGCACATATGAGGCAAGATACATTGATCGCTTTGGAAAGCAGAGAAGTGTATATGCCAAAACTCTTACGGAGGTAGGAAAGAAACAGCGTCAGAAGATTTACGAGAATGAGAAACAAATTAATATAGTTGATGAGAAAATGACTCTTGATGAGTGGTATGAGAAGTGGATTAGCGTATGTAAGAAGCATTGCCGTTCTACCACAAAGAGGACCTATGAGATTCAGTACAATAGGCTAAGGGAAAGCTTGGGGTGGAGGAAACTCACAAGCTTAAATCTTGTTGTATTACAGAATGCTTTTAATGAGCTTGGCTCTGATAAGTCAAGAAACGATTGCAAGGCATTACTTATAGATATTCTTAATCGCGCAGTTGAAGCTGATTTGTTGATTAAGAATCCTGCACTTGGCATTAACCCTATAGTAGATGGAAAAGCTAAGTCTGAGAAGCGTATTCTGTCACGTGAAGAGATGGATATTCTACTTGAAAACTCAAAAGGTGGAATGATGTATCCCATCTTTGTTGTAGGGCTTGGAACTGGCATGAGACTTGGAGAAATGCTTGGTCTTACTTGGGACTGCGTTGATTTTGATAATAGAGTCATTAAGGTGGAAAAGACATTAACTTACCTTCCTGGTGATGGAGAGGTAGCAAATTATGAGTTCCATAAGCCAAAATCAAAGGCTGGATTTCGCACAATTCCAATGACCAAGAAGGTGTATGACATTCTTGTGATTCAGGAAAAGCGTAGAGCAGATATTGCAACGCATTTCTCTCCAAGAGCAGGATTTGAGGATTTGGTGTTTACATCAAAGACCAACTATCCTATCAATGCTGCAAATGTTAAGGAGTCAATCAATTATATTGTGGATCGCATCAATCGAGAGAATCCTGACAGCTTCTTTGAACATCTGACACCTCATGGATTGCGCCATACCTTTGCTACCAATTGCCTTGAAAACGGAATGGAGCCAAAGGTATTACAGAAAATTATGGGGCACAGCACATTACAGATGACTATGGATTTATATTGTCATGTTCGTGAGGATAAGATTAAGGACGAGATGGCTAAAATCGCAGAGTTCATGTAAGTGGTAAGTGAGTGGTAAATTGCTATATTTTTGATGGATACGATACTGGAAAGCCAGTAATTTCAAGGGTTGTAGAAAATACACCTGAAGTTTTTCACTTTTCATATTCCTCTGTTGATAAATCTATATTCTTATTAGAAGCAGTATCTACACCTTTTGACAACTCATCAAAGGATTTAGCTACTTCATTAACCAGTTGCTTATGTGAGCTTATACGTTGTTGAGTTTCATTGAACTCACTGTTTAGTTCCTTCATTACTTGTTGCGCCAGTTCGACCCGGTGGATGTAATTACTTATTGCCTTGATACCTTCACCAAAAGCCCATGTAATTCCAGTGATGAGAGCCGTCCAGCCAATAGAAGAGAGGAGTTGCATAGAAGCTGAGAGCGCCTTGGTTTTTATGCTTGTATGTGAGAGAGCATTTGATGTTGATTTAAGGTATGCTTGAAAGCCAGCAATTGCTTCTCCTGATGTTTTATAGAGCGTACCTGATTTTTGGGTTGTTTCAAGAAAACTAATAAATGCCGTGTCTGTTTGGCCAACGATTTTTGCTAAAAAATCAAAATTATCAATATAATCATCAAGGTTGAATTTATCATTACCAAAAATTTTACTTAAAGAGCCTTTGATGTCATCCGTTAAAGGGTGTATCTCGTGTAAATTTTTAATAGGAGTTGATGCCCCACCCAATCCATTTTTTTCTCGTAGCTTGCGAGCACATTGAGATATTGAAAAAATCAGTTGATAATTTAGCGTATTCTGTATATAATAAAGATACCAAGAGAGCAATCTCTTCCTGAAAAGGACACGAAGCATAAGGTGTTTGCTTCCGTTGCACTGGCAACGTAAAAACTTTGCAATTACTCTTTAGCATAGAGGATAAACAAGCCGATCAGGTGTGAGGCCTGTGAATTGGTGGCAAAGCACCATAAAGAAACCAGTCTTTTTGAAATTTTGGAGAAACCTTTGATATAAAGGTTTCTCTTTTACGTTAAGGAGAATTATGCAATATAAGATACAGAATGTAAAGCCATTGTCTTCCGATGAATTGTTATCAGTATTGAAAAAAAGTGCAATGTTGTATTCAGAGTATGCAGACACAACTTTACTATTCATTTTCAGAGAGAAAAAAACAGATGCATATGATTTCTATGAAGTGAGATACGGTAGAAATAATTTCATGCATCTGGCGGGAATAAAAAGTGTAGAGCTGACAGCAATTGAATTTTATGAACATTGTTTAGCTGGAACAATAAAGAAAGAACATTGTAATCCAAGACGAAATGCGAATACAATGTATGCAAAAGTGGCTGTATTAGAGCAGTTGTTGGATTTGCGCAATAGTAAATGCTATAAAATAGGAAAAAAAGATTTGGTAACTCGTTCAAATGATTTTGAAATGGCAACGGGGAATGATAGAGGTGTTGTGGGGTACGATTCCAGAATAAAAGAAACAGGAACTGTTCAGGTGAATCGAAAAAAAGTACCTATGCCAACTACATTGTTAAATAATGCAATAACGGAATATTGTACGAGACCGAAGAAAATTATGTTTATTCTTCAAAAGAAGGATGAGGAAAATACATATAAAGATTTGTTTTATGAGATAAAGAAGGAATTGTATGAATCTGAAAAGGAAGCTTTTCCAAAAGAGCTAAAAGAACTTGTTTTATAAAAGTAAATTAGAATATTGCAATAATAGATCAGGGTAACATTGTCCTGATCTTTTTTTGTGTCACAAAACAATATGTAGTACTACATAGAGATTAGAAAAACTTAAATCTCATTTAAGTTTTGCCCATTCCTTTAATAATCCGCTAAGGAAAAGTATCCCGAGTTAATTTATGATAATTCTTGTAAACAGCGCGCGAAACGTTTGCAAACAAGTACAAATTAGTCAAAGGAGAGAAACATGGCAGAGAAAAACTTGATTAAGATTTATGTGGATGCAAACTCAGCAAAGAGAGTCGATATCATTATCAAGAATTATACGAATTTTATAGGGATTGTGGATGGGTATGTAGATGGGCTCCGTTATATGATCGAATGTGAAAAAGAAAGCAATGCACATCAGCAAAACGGAGATCTTGGAGTAAGGATACAGGGCGGAGGAGCTATCAGTGATCCCACCGCCAAAAAGGCAATCAGAAATGTAATGACCAGGGATGCTCTTATCAACTGCGATTTTTCAGGAGATGTTCTGGAAGGTGTGGACCGGGCAGAGGAATTTATAAGAAATGCTTACCTACTTCGCGATATGAGAAAAGATTATGAGCTTTTCAAGCATCAGTTGGCAATTCTTGGAAAAGAGAAGGAATGCTTTGAGAAGTTCCTGCTTCGAGAAAAAACATTGGAAGATATTGCAGAGGAACATGGGATTACCTATGAGTCAGCTCAACAGAAAATTCAGAGGATCAAATTAAAAGTAAAAAGACAGGTCATCAGCTTCATGGAGGGAAAGGGAGGTATCGCGTAATGGAAGATAAGAGATGTTATACAGTAAAAGAGGTACAGGCAATATTGGGAATCAGTAGACCGACAGTATATGACTTATTAAAACAAAATGAATTTAGATGGATCCGGATTGGAACAAATTATCGTATCTCCAAGAAAAGCTTCGATGAATGGCTGGACAAGGCATCTGAAAATGAATCGTTTACCTTCTAAATGAAATGTGGGTCAACGTGGTATAGTTTGGGCATAAGAACCATTTACGCATGGTAGAAAACAGGAGGAAGCAGGCAATGAGTATTATGGAAGAAAATATGGACATCCAGACAAAATTAGAAAAGTACAGGTCAACAAAAGATCCGAAGCTGAAAAATACTATGTCAGTACCGGAGATGCGAAGACTCCTCGGAGTCAAAAAGACGGAAAGCTACTGGCTTGTGCATCGGAATTTCTTTGAAACAAAAATCATTGATGGAAAAATGAGAGTGGATATTGAGAGTTTTGAAAAGTGGTATGCAAATCAGGTGAAGCATAAAAAAGTCACCGGAGAAAAACCAGGAACGGAGCTTTTGAAGACATCATATTCCTTTCAGGATGCGGCAAATCTTTTGAGCATCAATGCAGCTACTTTATATGGGATTTGGAAAGAAGAGAATCTGCCGACGATTACGGTTGATTTCGCAAAACGGATTCCTATAGATGTATTTGAAAGCTGGTATGAGGGTCAGATCAGGTATGAAAAAGTTGATAAGTTTCTGACGCTGACGGAGTTAGAAGAAGATTACATAGCTTTGGATGACGCGGCGAAACTTATTGGAGTGACAAGAGAGAAGCTTTCGATGATTACAAGAACGAGCAGATTCAAGGATGATTTTGAGATCAGGGTGTATGAAAATAGGAAATGGATATCAAAGAAGAGCTTTCAGCAGTTTTTGAATGCCCAGAGTGTGTATAAGGTGAAAAATACAGCAGAAAGCGGGTTGCCGGTAAACGGGACTGTGGTTGAGACAAAAGCATATATTTCAAGACAAGAAGCAGCAGCTCTTGCAGGAGTAACATCAGTTACGATAACGAAGTGGATTCAGTTGGATAGATTTCCATGTGTAGGAGCTGGCAGGGTACTTCGCATTAACCGTGAAGAGTTTTTGGCATGGCTGAAGGAATATCGGGAAGGAGGCGAGTGATGTGGCATTCATCCGAAAAAGAGGAAAAAAGTATAGCGTCGTATATAAAATAAAGGGAGAAGATGGAAAGGTTCATCAGAAGTCAGAAAGCTTTGATACCCGCAAAGAAGCGGATACCAGGAAGAAAGAGATTGAGTATAAAACGGCAATTGGCAAATTAGAGGTGTCGAAGTGTACAAGGCTGGATGAGTTACTAGAGGAATATATCAGGATTTATGGTCGTGATAAATGGGGAGTATCTACGTATGGCGGAAATATCAGTGTGATCAATAACTATATTATTCCAACGATTGGTAAAACCGATCTGAATAAGATTGATACCCATTTCTTAGAAAAATATTATCAGAAATTGTTGGATATGCCGGCAGTCAGCAGTTCCAGAAATCAAAGCTCAGATAAAAAGATTTCAACAGCTACAGTCAATGAGATTCATAAGATATTGAGAAGCTGTTTTAGACAGGCAAAGAAATGGAACATGATGGAGAAAAACCCGGCAGAAGATGCTACAGTGCCTAAACATAAGAAAGAGAAAAGAGAAATCTGGACAGCTGATATGCTGATGCAGGCAATAAATGCATGCGATAACAAATGGCTGATGGTTGCCTTTCATTTGAGTTTCACGGCCACACTTCGTTTAGGTGAATTACTGGGATTAACTTGGGATTGTGTAGATATATCAGAAGATGCTATCAAGGAGAATCGCGCTTATATTATGATCAACAAACAGGTAGAACGTGTATCAAAAAAAGCGGTAGAGGAACTGAATTCAAAGGAGGTTATCTTGGTTTTTCCAACAACTAAGAAAAATAACACGACTGTTAGAGTGCTTAAGACACCAAAGACGGAGACCAGTAACCGAAAAGTATATATTCCGAAGTCGGTTGCTCTTTGCTTGATTGAACTTAAAAAAGAGCAGGATGAGGTCATAGAAGCTCTTGGGTCAGAATACCAGAATTACAATCTGGTAATGGCGACAACCTTTGGACTGCCTCTCGGGGAGTGCTATCTGAGAGATAAGATGCAGAAGATTATTGATGAGCAGGGACTTCCGGATGTGGTATTTCATAGCATCAGGCACACCAGCGTTACGTACAAGTTGAAACTGAGTGGCGGAGACATCAAGGCAGTTCAGGGAGATTCCGGACATGCGCAGGCCGACATGGTAACAGAAGTATATGGTCATATCATTGATGAAGATCGTAGAAAGAATGCAGAGCTGATGGAGAATGCTTTTTATAGTGGAGATAACATGAATCCGGCGATGCGAGAACAGGAGCAAAACAAGAATACCATAGCGGTACCGGAAGGAGTCGATCCAGAACTTCTGATGAAGGTTTTAGGAAATCCGGAAATGGCAGCTCTTCTTACGTCGATGGCTAAAACGATGAATTTGAAATGAAGCACTTTCTTCTATATAAAGAGTGTAAATTATGGAAAAGAATTGCAAAGGTAAAATAAGAAAACAATGCTATTGGTATCTAAAGAAAAAAACAGCATATATATGTCAATGATGGTCAAAAAGTAATCGACATCCGACTTCAGACACGTTATAATATATGTAATCTAATAAGAAGATAGAGAAATCATTATTGCATAGCTTATGAGGAATGATGGTCATAGCTATGAACTCCATGGAACTCAATGGTTGAACCCTCAGGGTGGCATTTCCACCCAGTTGCCACCCAAATGTTGTTTTCCAGAGTTATTTCATATTTTCTTGTTTTGACCTAAAATAACAAGAAAGGCAGATAAATCAAGGCTTTTCTTGACATATAGTTTCCGAGGTTAACCGAACTTGACAGCCCCTTCTCGTGCTCCTAAGGGTTAGTCGCCAGTTCGACTCTGGCTGGGAACGTTGTTGAAATCCCCAAGTACTTTTAATAAAGTGCTTGGGGATTCTTTTATTACGTAAAGTGTAATTAAAAATAGAGGTATTATGTAATTTTGGTACAATGATTACTATTATAAATATAAACAATTAGAATATTTTATAGAAAAATAAATAGAAACAGATAGATTCTTATATTTTAAAATGTTCAACTAAATATAATTATACTTTAAGTAGAAATAGTAACTGACTAGATGTTAATTTTTACATTAAGTATGCTAATTATTACATGTAGATAAAAAATAGAAAAGAATAGTGTAGAATAAGATAGTAGCATGAAATAAAAATACAATATTTGGGAGGTTAAAATGAGTAGAGAAACTAAAGATGAAAGGATAATATATAATAAAATTATAGATTTTATTATGTCCGTAAGCAAGTGGGAAGATGGAGTGTCGGATAGCGAAAAAGAAAACCGATATATACAATTATTAAGTGATATGGAAATTATATTTATGTCAAATAACAGTAGTATTGATAATGATATTGTAATTATATTTTTTGAAGAATTACTTTATAAATTTGTAAGATTAAATGATATTCAAAAAGAAAAAATGATACTAATACTTTACAGATATAATTTACTATATGATATGTCCTATTTAATATTTAGTAACTACGATGGTATTCTCTATGATCAGGTAGTATTTGATTTCGAAAAATCAATAGAATCTTACTCAATTAATATACGCATTCATTTTTTATCTCAATTAAGCATTTTATGTTCCAATAGAGTGAAAATGAACATTCAAGAATTATGTAGAAATAATATCTCAAATATCAAATGCGAAACCATATACTATGCTATTTTAAGCGGAGTGCTTAAATATGATCAAGTTGTATATGAGCGGATGAGAAACTTAATTTTTGAAACTCCTGATATAATAAAAAATGTAATTAATTTAAGGAATCCGATTTATGTAATTTTTAAACTTCATATGTTTGGTTTTATCCAAAATATAAATGATTTTAAAAAGATTGATATTAACAATACAATGTTCTCATATATCCTGAATCCTTATGAATTTGACTATAATCTATTTGTTTATGAATGGTGGCCTTTCCTTTTAAATAGTAGATATTTAGAATCTGCATTAAGGGCCTGCAGAGGTCAAAACATGATAAATATGGAAAAGATATTTAAAAAATGTAAATTGAACTAAAAATATACTGAACGAAATGAATCATACTTAGAGGTATCTGTTGAAAATAAATCTATGGAATAGTATAATAAAAACATGCGAAATTATATAATTCTTGACCTGGAATGGAATCAATGTTCCGGAGGAAAACTAAAAGAGAATAGAGAGATTCCTTTTGAAATAGTTGAAATAGGTGCTATTAAACTTGATGAGAATAAAAGGATTATTGAAAAATATAGTCAGTTGATTAAACCACAAGTTTATCTTCAAATGCATTATATGACTAAGAAAATTATTCATATTAATATGGATGAGCTAGAAGAAGGAAAAGAATTTTCTATTGTAATAGAAGATTTCTTAAAGTGGTGTGGAGATGATTATATTTTTTGTACCTGGGGTTCTCTTGATTTATTAGAACTGCAACGCAATATGCAGTTTTATAAATTGGATCCACTTTCAAAAGGACCTATTATGTTTCTTGATATTCAAAAGATGTTTAGTATTGCATATAAAGAAGGTAAATTAAGAAGATCCTTAGAATATGCTGTGGATTTCTTAAATATAGAGAAAGATGAGGAATTTCATAGAGCAATTAGTGATGCCTATTATACTGCTAAAGTTTTTGCACATTTAAACAGTAAAAGTGCAGAAAGTCATTTTTCGATTGATGTTTATCATATACCAAGAAGTGAAGAAGAAGAAATTTTTGTAACGTTTGATGATTATTCCAAATATATATCCAGGGACTTTAAGAATAAGACAGTAGCTTTAGCTGATAAAGAAGTAACAAGCACACGGTGTTATATCTGTGGAAAAAATGCGAAAAGAAAAATTAAATGGTTTTCGGTAAATATGAAACATTATTACAGTCTGTCTTTTTGCAATCATCACGGATATCTTAGAGGAAAGATAAGGATTAAAAAAACAGAGGATGGAAAAATCTATATTATAAAAACATTAAAGCTAATTAATGAAGAAGAAGCAATGAATCTAATAGAGAAGAAAAATCATATAAAAGAAATCAAAAAAGTAAAAAGAAAAATCGAACAGAAAGAAAAGAAAGAATTAATATAAAAAAATCCGAGGAAATAAACCTCGGATTTTTTATTAAAAATTATAATCATCAAATTCTGAATAGTATCTACGTTTCTTTTTTATTATTTTCTTCTTTCTTCGTTTAGAAATATGATAATTTTTAAAGAAAGCACCCAATACAAATATGAAAAAGACAAAAACAATAATACCTAAAACAATAAAAATAATATACGTAATATTGATAAATATACGACTAGTATTTTCAGAATCGGTTGCATTATTATCTGAAACAGAAAGATCTTCCAATTCAGGATTACCAAATTCAAAGGTGCTCGTATTTAACTTTGCAACATCTATCGTAGTACCTCCTACATAAATGCCTTCAAAAGTGTAGGAAAGATTTGCAACCACATTCTCAGCAGATCCATCATAGGAAAGAGAGGGTACAGCCTCTGAAAAAATTGCTGTATTAGGTAATATGATATATCCTTCAGGATTTAATGACAGAACATTCTTTGAATTACCAAAGATATCATGATCTGTTTTAAAGAAGTTAGCATTATCAATCGTATATTTCGTTTCATTATCAGCAATATTTATTTTTTGAAAATTACTAAAACCATACTCGAATAAATCTTTTGTGTCAGTGAATTGTGATGGAGATTCCTCTCTCATAATTACACATACTAACTTCATACCATCTTTTTCAGCACAGGTTGTAAGTGTCTGTCTTGCTGTATTAGTATAACCAGTCTTACCACCAATCACATATTCATAGTAATATTTTTGTCCCTGAAGCATTTTATGGTGATTTGACATTAAAAAGGTATCTGGTTGAGTAGCAGTTGCCTTTATCTCATAAGATCTTGTACTAGCAATTTTTTGTAATTGTTCATTTTTAAAATAGGCAGCTGTTATAAGAGCTAAATCATGTGCACTTGTATAATGATTATCGTTATGCAACCCATTTGCATTTACATAATTCGTTTCTGTGCAACCAAGTTCCTTTGCCTTTTGATTCATCATAGCAGCAAAGTTCTCAACAGTACCTCCTACATGTTCAGCAACAGCGGTGGCAACCTCATTTGCCGAAGCAAGCATGATGCAGTATATCGCTTCTTCCATAGTAATTGATTGACCTACATCCATTCCTACATTTGAAGAGCCTTTTTCTATACCGAAGACTGCATCCTTAGAAAAGGTAACCATTTCATCCATTTTTGAATTTTCAATTGCGACAAGGCAGGTTAAAACTTTTGTTGTACTAGCAGGAAATTCTTTTGCATGAATATTTTTTTCATATAAGATAGTGCCAGTTTCAGCATCCATAAGGATTGCACTCTCAGCGCCAATGGTAGGTCCCTCTGGCCAATTAGTGATTTGATTAGATTCTACAGGGATTGACTTACGAGCTTCAGCTGCTTCTAGCATGTCAGCCAAAACAGGTGTTGTGCTATTTAAAATAATAAAAAGGCTCATTAATAGCATGGAAGCCCTTTTTATATATTGATTTTTCATAATAATTTCCTTTAAACTGTTCAAATTAATTTAGATAATGATTGCAAGTATATCCTTAATATAATACACTATTTGAGTAGATTATAAAAGAATTATTTCTAATAATTAAATCACTTTAGTTTTTAACAATTATATAATATTTTGTTAATGTAAATAGTTTTTATGAGATAAAATGTGGATAAAGGAGTAGATTGATGAGATTAAGAAATATACGTGGTGCTGACCAGATCATACAAGAAAGTGATTGGGTGATACAGGAACCAGAAAAGCAAAAGGGGAACTGGAACCGAATTTTTTCGAATGAGAATCCGATTCATATAGAAATAGGTATGGGAAAAGGAAAATTCATTATTCAAATGGCAAAAGAATTTCCTAATATTAATTTTATTGGAATAGAAAAATACACCAGTGTTTTATTAAGAGGAATTCAAAAAGTAGAAGTTGAGAAAATAGATAATTTAAAATTTTTATGTATTGATGCAGAAAATCTGCCAAATATATTTGATGAAGGAGAAGTAAATAAAATATATTTAAATTTTTCTGATCCATGGCCGAAAGATAGACATGCAAAAAGAAGGCTTCCATCAAAAGAGTTCTTAGCCAGGTATGATAAGATCCTGAATCGTCAGGGTACCATTGAATTTAAGACAGATAATAGAGGATTATTTGACTTTGCTATGGAAGAGCTAGAACCTGCTGGATGGAATTTAGTAAATAAAACATATGATTTACATCATGATCAGGAAATGAATAAAGGGAATATCATGACAGAATATGAGGAAAAATTTTCTTCTATTGGAAATCCAATAAATAAATATATTATTAATAGATAATGAAACAAGTATATTTTAGTGTCTATTTATGAAAAATAAGGATATAATAGATATACAAAAAGAGAAACCGAAAAACGGGGAAAGAAGGTACTTTATGATTAAAATATTTAAAGAAGATTCCTTTGATGACGAAGTCTATAAAAGTGAAAATCCAGTATTAGTAGATTTTTATGCTGATTGGTGCGGACCATGTAAAATGATGTCTCCGATCGTTGATCAAATTGCTGAAGAATACGATGGTAAAATTTTAGTAGGGAAATGTAACATCGATGAGAATATGAAAATTGCACAAAAACATAAAATTTTATCGATTCCAACCTTACTCTTATTCAATCAGGGAGAAGTAGTAGAAACCCTGGTAGGCGCCAGAACAAAAAATGAATTAAAAGAAGTATTGAAAAATTATTTATAATAGTTGAGACAAAAAAAGGAAACGGAAGTTTCCTTTTTTTTCTTTAAGGCGGTATAAATAGTTAAGGAGAAGAAGGAGCTTGCGACTTCTTCCGTGTGAGATTTAGTAATTCTTAGGAGCAGTGTTTTTGCTCCTTAGAATTACTTCTCACACTTCCTACCATAAATGGTAAATATCGATTAATTAACTCAATAATGAATATTTCTGAAATAAATACGATAATCATAATACTTGCACAAAAGATATAGTTCCTTGCTCTTGTTATATAAGATATTAACTTAAGAGATACAAGAATTGCTCCATAAAGTACATAGGAATTAATATGGGTAGCCATTACAATAAGTGAATTCACACCGTAATATCTTAAAATTTTACAAGGAATAAAATTACTAATAGGTTCTAGACATTTACATAGAAGGATAACGGCAAGAGAACCAAATATAGAAGCAGCATAATATAAAAAAACGTTGCTAAAAACTAGAAAGTGTAAATCAACTGCACCATTGATCTGACTAATAATAATCGTAATAATTAGAAATACAATTCCTAAAATTAATTCTATTATGGAAAAATGTTGTTTTCTTTTTATTATGTAGAAAAGAAAATATCCAATACAGATAAATGACATGGAGAAAAAGCAACGGATAATCATTGCAAAAAAATAATGCAAAAGGCTAAACCATAAAAGATTACCATACAGCATATTCAGCATTTCTAATCCCCAATTAGCAAAGTACATAATAATTGTTAATGCTAAAACAAAAAATACGGTAAGTTGGTTTGAAAAATGCTTTCGTAGGAATAGAAACATTATTTCTCCGAAAAAGATTGCAGGTAAAAACCATAATACAGATACACCGTACAAACATAAGGATTGATAGACATTTAACCAAATGCTTTCCCAGCTTCCAATACCTGTTAGTTTTAAGTATATGATTTCTATAAAAAAATAAAGAATACTAAAATAAACATAAGGCAGCATCATGCGATGGACTTTTCTATTTAAAATTATATTCATGTCTTTTTTTTCTTCTTGAATAAATTGCATGAGCATTCCAGAGATAATAAAAAACATTGGCATATGAAAAGACACAATAAAATAGCGCAATTGCATACTGATGTATTCTAAATGGCCAAGTACCACAAGGATGATACCGATTCCTTTTGCCATATCAAAATAGTAAATTCTCTTATTCGTTTGTTCCATAATTTTCTCCATTTGATATATGATATTAATACTATTACAATACAGTATATCTGTAAGTTTAGAAAGGGTCAATCTTTCACAAAAATATATCATTTTACTTTTTTATATATTAAGATTAATATGATACCAGGATCAAAAGGTGTAAAACATTAGATGAGATAAACTTATAAGGAAATTTAGAGAGGTTTTTATGTATAAGATACTTATAATCGAAGATGAGTTGACAATCGCATCGACTCTTGCAAATCATTTCAAAAAATGGGATTATGAAACAAAATATATCACTGACTTTAAGGATATTCTCACTCAGTTTGTCCAATATGATCCTCAACTTGTACTTTTAGATATTAAATTACCCTTTTTTAATGGTTATCATTGGTGCAGCGAAATCCGTAAAGTTTCTAATGTTCCAATTATATTTCTTTCATCTGCGTATGATAATTTGAATATCATCATGGCAATGAACATGGGGGGCGATGATTTTGTAGAGAAACCTTTTGATTTAAATGTTCTTTCTGCAAAAGTGCAGGCATCTTTACGCAGGGCCTTTTCATTTAATGGATCAAGTAATATTTTAGAACACAGAGGAGTTTTATTAAATCTTAAAAACACAACGCTTAATTATAATGATCAAACGCTTGATTTAACAAAAAATGAATTTAAAATCATACAAATATTATTTGAAAATGCCGGAAATGTCGTATCCAGGGATGATATCATGATAAAACTTTGGGAAAATGAAAGTTTTATAGATGATAATACCCTTACCGTGAATATGACAAGGATACGTAAGAGGATGGAAGGAATCGGTTTAGCTGATTATATAATTACAAAAAAAGGGTTAGGATACATGGTGAAATAATATGATAATGATCAGTTATTTAAAAGACCGGATAAAAATATTATTAATGCTTATTCTTTTTACATTTGTTTTTGCAGTCATTTTTTATCTTTATTCTATTCCATTAATGGCTGTGCTTTATGCTACTCTTCTTTGTTTTTGTTTTGGAGTTATAATAGCTATTTTTGATTTTTGTAAATATGTAAAAAAACATAAGAAATTAATGATAAACAATCGTTATATTTTAGATGGTGTTACCAATCTTCCTACGGTCGATACTCTTATTGAGAAAGATTATCAACAATTAATTGAGAATTTATGCTTAGAAAATAATAGTATCATCTCAAAAAATGATGAAAGATTTACGGATATGGTCGACTATTATACCTTATGGGTACATCAAATTAAAACACCAATTTCTACTATGAGTATTCTTTTACAGCAAAAGGAAGAAATAAATAGAGGATTACTGGCAGATGAATTATTTAAAATTGAACGATATGTGGAACTCGTTTTACAATACTTGCGACTGGAATCGATAAATTCCGATTTAAAACTGGAAAACTACAAATTGCAAAAAATAATCAATCAAGCAGTAAAAAAATATGCTCCCCTTTTTATTCGAAAGAAAATACGAATTGAAATCGAAGATATGGAGCTAGCGGTTTTAACAGATGAAAAGTGGATGTGCTTTGTACTAGAGCAGATTCTGTCCAATTCATTAAAATATATGTCAGAGGGAACAATTAAAATATATCTGGAACAATCAAATACACTTGTAATTGAAGATAGCGGGATTGGCATTAGTGAGGAGGATCTTCCAAGGGTTTTTGAGAAAGGATTTACTGGATATAATGGACGAATGGATAAGAAATCAACAGGAATTGGTTTATATCTCTGTAATAAGATAACGAGAAGATTATCTCATAAAATAGAGATTACTTCACAATTAAACAGTGGGACAAAAGTAATGATCACTTTTTTGGAAGAAAAAGTAGTATGAAATAGCAAACCTTACATTCGTGTAAATCTTACATTAATGTAAGGTTTATTTTATATTTGTAAGGATAAGTTATGGTAGCGTATAAAAATTTAAATTAAAATAAATCTATAATCAAACTTGATATACAAAAAATATGGTAAGGAATAGAAAAGTATACTAGTTTTGTAAAGATATAGGAGGAAATTAAAATGTCACTATTAGAAGTAAAAAATTTAAAAAAAATCTACCATACTAGATTTGGCGCAAACCAGGTCCAGGCACTTAGTAACGTTACCTTTTCAGTTGAAACGGGTGAGTATGTAGCAATCATGGGAGAATCTGGTTCAGGTAAAACCACGTTACTGAATATTTTAGCATCTCTTGATAAATCAACAAGTGGAGAGGTTTTACTTTCTGGAGAAAATATATCCTTAATTAAAGATAAAGATATATCAAAATTCCGGAGAGACAATATAGGCTTTATCTTTCAGGATTTCAACCTGTTAGATACTTTCTCAATAAGGGATAATATTTTTTTACCACTTGTTTTATCAGGAAAATCCTATCAGGAAATGAATAATCGCTTAATCCCAATTACAAAAAAATTAGCGATAGAGGATATTTTAGATAAATTTCCTTATGAAATTTCTGGAGGACAAAAACAAAGAGCAGCGGTAGCAAGAGCATTAATAACAAATCCTGAAGTGGTTTTTGCGGATGAGCCAACCGGTGCACTAGATTCAAAATCCAGTGATCATTTATTGAGTATGTTCAAAAAAATAAATCAGGATGGCCAAACCATTTTAATGGTTACCCATAGTATTAAGGCCGCAGCGACAGCAAATCGTGTTCTATTCATTAAGGATGGGGAGGTCTTTAATCAAATCTATCGTGGGAATATGAAGAATGAAGAATTTTACACAAAAATATCAAATACATTAACGGTGCTTGTTAATGGAGGTGAATGTCATGAGTAAGTTTTTTTATGCAAAGCTTGCTATTATAAACTTAAAAAGGAATAGTAAGACGTATATCCCCTATACACTAACGTGCATTGGAACAATTATTATGTTCTATAATATGTGTTCCTTAACCTATCACGAGACCACTGGAAACGGAAGTGTTGCATCCATGATGCAGGTGGGTATGATCGTAACTGGAATATTTTCTGTTATCTTTTTATTCTATACAAATAGCTTCCTAGTAAAAAGAAGAAAAAAGGAATTTGGACTATTTAACATTCTGGGAATGGAAAAGAAACATATTGGTAGAATCATGTTTTGGGAAACCATTGATATGATTAGCTTATGCATGATAACGGGATTATTATTTGGTATTATATTCAGCAAGTTAATCAGTCTCATCTTATATAAAATCCTACGTTTTGATCCAGGTTATCAATTTGAAATTAATAGTAAGGCGATTGTAATTACAGTTATTTTGTTTTCTATCATATTTATGCTTACATTTTTAAGTAATTTATATTTTGTTCATCTTACAAATCCAATCGAATTATTAAAGGGCGGAAACGTAGGCGAAAGAGAACCAAAAACAAAAATCTTTATTACTTTATTAGGTATCATTACTCTTGGAGCTGGATATACACTTGCACTAGTAATTGATTCACCCGTAGAAGCAATCCAAGCATTTTTGATTGCAGTGATACTTGTTATGATAGGTACGTATTGTTTGTTTACAGCTGGGTCCATATCTCTTTTAAAATTGCTAAGAAAAAATAAAAAGTATTATTATCAATCAAAACATTTTATTAATATATCTGGCATGATTTATCGCATGAAGCAAAATGCGGTGGGACTTGCAAATATTTGTCTATTATCTACGGCGGTACTTGTTCTTGTTTCCACAACCGTCTGTATGTTTATTGGAGTAGAGGATGCATTAGTCAATCGATATCCTACTGATATTTATTTAGAAAGTAAGTATTCACCAACGGATTCTATTAATAAAGAAGGAATCGAGCAGGAAGTACGATCTGTAATAGATAAGCAAGGTAGAAAGACAGGGAACTATGAAAAATATTCTTATTTATCTATTGTTTGTGAAAAAGATCAAAATAGCTATGATAATGGAGGTAATTATTTATCTTCTAAAAAAGATATTCCTTTAATGATTATTACAGCAGATCAATACAATCAATTATCTGGGAAAAAAATATCTCTGGGTAGAAATGAAGTATTAAGATATAGCAAACAGGATACTGGGTACAAAACCATTTATCTATTTAAAGAGGAGTACCAGATCAAACAAGAACTTAAAGAAATTTGTGTTAGAGAAAAATATACGTCATGGTTAGTGGATACCGATTTTATTGTAGTTTCTGATAATGAGATAATGAAAAAAATCTTTCATCAACAAGAAGAGCTTTATGGAGATGATGCAAGCAAAATGGTCTTTCAAATATCCTTTAATTTGGATGGAACAGAAGATCAAAAAAAATTATGCGGTTATGAGCTGTATACCATGAAATCTGATTTTTCGTATTCCATTAAATCAAAGCAGCTTGCAAGAGAAGAATTTTTTGTTCTATATGGTGGGTTATTATTCCTGGGATTATTTTTAGGCAGTTTATTTTTAATGGCAACCGTTCTTATTATCTATTATAAGCAGGTGATAGAGGGATTTGAAGATAAAGAAAGATTCCTGATTATGCAAAATGTAGGTATGAGTAAGGAAGAGGTAAAGAAGTCAATTAGTTCACAGGTGTTATCCGTATTCTTTATTCCAATCGTAATGGCACTTATTCATATAGTCGTTGCATTTCCGATTCTTGTGAAACTGTTAGCAATGTTAAATTTAACAAATGTGAATTTATTTGTAATTTGTACAATCGTTACAATCCTTGTTTTTATTGTAGTTTATGTAATCGTATATCTATTGACCGCTAAAGTGTATTATAGAATTGTAAATCAGAAGTAAATAGTTCTGAAGGGCAAGTAATAATAAAAAAGGGTTGTCACACTATTTTAATCATTCGTGCGACAGCCCTTTTTATATCGATGCGACGGGATTCGAACCCACGACCTCACCGTCCCGAACGGTGCGCTCTACCAAGCTGAGCCACGCATCGAAATACTAATTTACAAAAAGCACCGACCCCATGGCTCAAGTCCACAAAATCAATGCCTTAAAATGCGCCTCCAGGGGCTCGAACCCTGGACACCCTGATTAAGAGTCAGGTGCTCTACCAACTGAGCTAGAAGCGCGAATACAATCACAATGCAAAGGTAATTATAGTATAACAAAAAGCAGATTGCAAGTATTTTTTAAAAATTGAATAAAAATGAATGAAAATTGGATGATAAGGAGTAAAAAGATCGTCGAATAATAAAATAGGATTCATAAAATAGGTTGTATAAAGTTCATAATGTCATTATAATTGAAAAGAATAAATAGTAAAAAGGGATTGTATAAGGTAGACAAATGATATTTGAAACACATGCACACTATGATGATGAAAAATTTAATGAAGACAGAGAATTATTATTGAAAGAAATGACAGATAATGATGTCAAATGGATTGTGAACGTAGCAGCAAGTATGGAAACTGCAAGGAACACGATTGCATTGACAGAAAAATATGATTTTATATATGGAGCAATCGGTGTTCATCCAAATGAGGTAGAGGAATTAAATGAACATCATATGGAATGGTTAAGAGAGAAGAGCGCTCTGGAAAAAATCGTCGCAATTGGAGAAATTGGATTAGATTATTATTATGATGAGCCAACAAAAGAAATTCAAAGAGAATGGTTTTGTAAACAAATAAATCTTGCCAGAGAAGTAAAGCTGCCTATGATTATCCACAGTAGAGATGCAGCACAGGATACATTATCCATAATGAAGAAGGAAAAGTGTGGAGAAATTGGTGGAGTGGTCCACTGTTTCTCTTATTCAATAGAAGTAGCAAAAGAGTTCCTCGATATGGGATTTTATATCGGAGTAGGTGGAGTGGTCACCTTCCCAAATGGCAAGAAATTAAAAGAGGTGGTTGATTATTTACCAATGGACCGAATAGTTTTGGAAACGGACAGCCCCTATTTATCACCGGCACCTTTACGGGGAAAAAGAAACAACTCCATGAATATCAAGTATATTGCTGAGGAAATAGCAGGGATAAAAAATAGATCGGTAAAAGAGGTATATGATACCACTTATCAGAATGCATTAAAATTATATCGTTTGAATAAAGGAGTTTAGATGGCTACATTAGGAAATCCGCAGAACACCATAGAAGTAATTAAAAAATATGAATTTGTATTTCAAAAGAAATTTGGTCAGAATTTCTTAATTGATACCCATGTATTAGATAAGATTATTGCTTCTGCTCATATTACGAAAGAAGATTTTATATTAGAAATTGGTCCAGGAATTGGGACAATGACACAGTATTTATGTGAAAATGCGAGAGAAGTAGCAGCTGTTGAGATCGATAAGGCGCTCATTCCTATTCTTGAGGATACTTTAAGTGGATATAGAAATGTAACAATTATCAATGATGATATATTAAAGGTGAATATCAATGAACTGGTTGAAAAAAAGAACAATGGAAAACCAATTAAAGTAGTAGCGAATCTTCCCTATTATATAACAACACCGATTATTATGGGTCTGTTTGAAAACAATGTTCCTATGGAAAGCATTACGATCATGGTACAAAAAGAAGTAGCCGATCGTATGCAGGTAGGACCTGGAACAAAGGATTATGGAGCACTTTCCTTAGCTGTTCAATACTACGCAGAACCTTATATTGTGGCAAACGTGCCACCCAACTGCTTTATGCCAAGACCAAATGTTGGATCTGCTGTCATTCGATTAACACGACATAAGCAATCACCAGTGAATGTGATGGATGAAAAATTTATGTTTCGTCTCATTCGTGCTTCCTTTAATCAAAGGAGAAAAACATTAATGAATGGTTTAAAAAATGCTTCCGATTTAAATTTGGAAAAGGAAGAAATATTAGAAGCAATTAGAAAACTAGGTAAGTCAGATACGATTCGCGGAGAAGCTTTAACTCTTCAGGAATTTGCAGAATTAAGTAATCTCCTAATTAAAAGATAAGAATAAGTACAGTCGGGTAAATGTCAATTTATTCGACTGTTTTTTTGACACATACAACTTATTATGGTAAACTAATGACAAAGTGTAAAACTATACATTTTTTTAGAATAATTAAAGAATCATTGATTTTTTCTACATAAAGAATAGGGAATAATAGAGGTGGAAATCTGTGGATAAGTACGAATACCGGGTTCGCGCAGAGCAAATCAAATCTTTGCTGGCAAACAGAGAATATGCAGAAGCGATGGAGATAGCAAATACCATTGATTGGGGAAGAGTGAAAAGCATCTCCATGTTATGTACTGTAAGTGAAATTTATAAAATAAACAGGAAATATGCAGAAAGTAAGGAAATTCTTTTATTGGCTTATGACAGATATCCAAATGGAAGAATGATTGTTTATGCTCTCTGTGAATTGGCTATTAAAACAGAAGAATTTGTGGAGGCAGTAGAATATTACAAAGAATTTTTACAAATTGCTCCCAAAGATACAGGAAGATTTATTTTGCAGTATAAACTGTATGAAGCTCAAGAGGTAAGTTTAGAAGAGCGTATTGCGGTGTTAGAAGAATTTAAGAAAAAGGATTATCGGGAAAAATGGGCTTATGAACTTGCTTATTTATATCATCGAATTGGTTTAGCAACAAAATGTGTGGAAGAATGTGATGAATTAATTTTATGGTTTGGCGAGGGTAAGTTTGTTCAAAAGGCTATGGAATTAAAAATGCTACATCAACCATTATCAGATAGTCAACAAGAAAAATACGATGTTCAAAATGAAATTTCTGAGGACAATGAATTTTTTGATGAGACTCCAAGAGGATCAGAAGCTACAACAGAAGAAAAAGTAATTCCAATTCAGATTAAGGCGGTCGAACCATCTCATGAACCAACCGTTGAAATGCCAACGAAACAAATTGAAGATGAAATTAAAGTTAAGACGGTTAGCATTGATAAATACAGCACCATGAACCTCCAGGAAGAATTATCAAAGAGCATGCAGGAACTTTTCAATGATGATGATTCCAAAAAAAGAGTAAAGTTACAACCAGTAGTTAATGCAGAAGTCCCAAAAGAACCTGAATTTGACCGAATACTATCTCAGGAATATGATGGACAGATTAGTATTGTAGTACCGGAACCCGAAAAGATAGAAAAACAAATTACTGGTCAAATGGATCTTACAGAAGCTCTCTCTGAATGGGAGAAGATGAAGGAAGAAAATAAGAGACGACGAATTGTAGAGGCTAAGAGACGCTCCTTAGAGCAAACAAATGATATTGTGAGCCAGTTAGTGGGGGTTATACCAGGTGTTTCACCTACTCCGTTACCAACGGATGACGAAATCGAAGACTATGAGGAAGATGAAAAATCATCAGAAGACAATGATAAATCGTTAAAAGACAATGATAAATCATTAGAAGACAATGATTATGAAGAAGATTCTTCAGAAAATGAAACTTACCAAGATGACAAATCATCACAATATGATGATTATGAGGAAGATGTAAGCGATCAAGCAGAGGATGAAGAGTTTTCAGAAGAAAATGATCATTCAGAAGAGCCAGAAGAGGAAGCTTATTTCGAACCTAAAAAAGTATTAAATAAATCAATTGAAGAGGTTGAAGAGCTATTTACTGAATTCCTGGATATGAATGGGATGAGGGAACAAATTGACGGTGCAATTCAAAAAGCTAAAATGATGGGAATCACGGGAAATATCTTAATAACTGGTAATGAACCATCTGCCAGGGTCAAGATGGCATTAGCGATTGCAAAGGCAGTTCAGAGAACCAATATAAACTTTATGGGAAAAGTAGCAAAAATATCAGGAGAGTTACTTAATACGAAGGATATACAAAAATCCGTAGAGGCATTAAGTGACGGAGCCTTAATTGTAGAAAAGGCTGGTGATATTAATATTAATACACTTGATACCTTAACAAAGGCAATTAACCATCCGGATGCAAGATTACTAATTATATTTGAAGATGAAAAAAGTAATTTGAGAAAAATCACAAAGATGCGAGAATATGTAAATAAATTATTTACAATAAATGTTCATATTCCTACATATAGTAATGATGATTTGGTAAATCATGCAAAAGCATATGCAAAAGAAAGAGAATATACCATTGATGAAATGGGAGTTTTGGCATTATATACAAGAATTGATGAATTACAGACAGTAGAACATTTTGTAAATATTAAAGAAGTAGAAGAAATACTTGATGAAGCGATTAAACATGTCGATAAAAAGAATATGAATCATTTAGTAGATGTACTATTTGCAAAACGTTATGATGAAGATGATTTAATTATCTTAAGAGAAAAAGATTTTATCAAGAAAAAATAGTGCTCTAGGGGGACGTATCATGGCATCAGCAAAATCTTTACCTGCTCAGAAAGTTTTTATTTCTGAAATGGATCAATATCTTTTTGGTCAGGGAATTCATTATGAAATATACAAAAAATTAGGCGCACATCCTTCCATAGAAGATGGAGTAAAAGGCACTTTTTTTGCAGTCTGGGCACCACATGCAGAGCAAGTATGTGTAGTGGGAGAGTTTAATGATTGGAATAAAGAACGGAATAAAATGGAAAGGCTTGAACCATTAGGAATTTATCAGCTTTTTATTCCAGATGTAGGGCCGGATGTTTTATATAAGTATTATATTATTACAGCGGATGGCAGAGAACTTTATAAGTCGGATCCATATGCAAATTATGCAGAAAACAGACCTGGTAATGCTTCAAAAATCACAGACATTAGTAATTATAAATGGTCTGATAAAGTATGGTTAGAAAATCGAAAAACGGTTGATATGAACAAACAACCAATGGCAATCTATGAAGTACATATTGGATCATGGAAGAAACATCCGGATGGACAAAACGAAGGATTTTATTCCTACCGACAATTTGCTGATAGTATGATTGAGTATTTAAAGGAAATGAATTATACCCATATAGAAATAATGGGAATTGCAGAATATCCATTTGATGGTTCCTGGGGATATCAAGTAACAGGTTACTATGCGCCAACGTCGCGATATGGAACACCTGATGATTTTATGTATATGATTAATCTATTTCATAAAAATAAAATCGGTGTCATTTTAGATTGGGTTCCAGCGCATTTTCCAAGAGATGCCCATGGTTTGGCTGAATTTGACGGTACACCTCTTTATGAATATGCAGATGCAAAAAAAGGGGAACATCCGGACTGGGGAACGAAAATATTTGATTATGAAAAAAATGAAGTCAAAAATTTTCTAATTGCGAATGCAATATTCTGGATTGAGGAATACCATATTGATGGGCTAAGAGTAGATGCAGTTGCTTCTATGCTCTACTTAGATTATGGAAAAGAAAATGGTCAGTGGATTGCAAATAGATATGGTGGAAACAAAAATTTAGAGGTAATTGAGTTTTTCAAACATTTGAATTCCGTGATAACGGGAAAATACCCTGGAATTATGATGATTGCAGAAGAATCAACCGCCTGGCCCAAGGTAACAAAGCGACCAGAGGAGGACGGATTAGGCTTTACATTTAAATGGAATATGGGATGGATGCATGATTTCTGTGATTATATGAAATTAGATCCTTATTTTAGAAAAGATAACCATTATAAAATGACATTTGCCATGAGCTACAATTCTGCTGAAAATTACATATTAGTATTATCGCATGATGAAGTAGTACATTTGAAATGCTCCATGCTGAATAAGATGCCAGGACCTATCGATGACAAATTTGCAAACCTTCGAGTTGGTTATGCCTATATGTTTGGTCATTGTGGTAAAAAATTATTATTTATGGGACAGGACTTTGCACAGGAAAGAGAATGGAGCGAGGAAAGAGAGCTTGATTGGTATCTTTTAGAAGATTCTCTCCATTGCGGCATGAAAAAGTATGTTGGTGAATTATTGAAACTTTATAGGAAGTATCCTTCTCTTTACGAACTTGATAATTCGCAGGATGGATTTTACTGGATTAATGCGGATGATACGGAGAAAAGTATTTACAGCTTCGTAAGAAAAAACTCAACAGGTAAAAATAATTTTTTATTTGTTTTAAATTTTACACCTGTTGATAGAAATGAGTTCCGAGTGGGAGTTCCAGAATTAGATAAAAAGTATCAATTACTGTTAAATAGTGATGACAAGAAATTCGGTGGAAAAGGAATAGAATTAAAAAAGGTTTATAAAGCAGAGAAAATTTCCTGGGATGGACAACCATATTCAATTGGATTTGAATTACCAGCCTATGGTGCAGCTGTATTTAAATTTTAATTAGAAATTTTTAAAAAGGAGGTGCGAGACCATGAAAATAGATAGTAGTATGCCAAGCTTTTATAATGCATCCAGCAAAATAAATTCAATGGAGAATAGAAATAGTGTTCTCGCAACTTTGCAAAATACAGATTTAAAAACTCAGGTTTCCATTCATAACGAAGAATCAAATAGGGACCAATCCTATAAAGGCGTGCGGCAAACGAAAGTAGCATCTGATAATGCCTATCAGAAATTGATGATTACAGATCCAAGATTTGCAGCCGAACGGATGGCTTCAAAACTACTGGATAAGCTTCCAGTTATTTTAGATGATATGAAAAATCTTTCGGATGTTACCTACTTGAACGAAACCAGCATTCCAGCTGAAAATAGTAAAATAGTAATATCTGAAAATAGTAAAGCTAGTTATGGTGGAGATGTATTAAAAGAATTACAAGATATCAGCCTATAGATGGACAGTAAAATCAAAGAATTCAAAGAGAACCTATTAATTGTTCTTTTTGAATTCTTTCTATGGTTTATAGGAAGTACAGCATTTCGGAGGGGTCAATGAAAAAAATAATTTGTGTAATCTTATGTATTTCTATGGTAGCAGCTAGTTTAATTGGATGTAGTTCCAACGTAAAAGAAGAAGAGAAAACCATATCAGAAACTAGTGCGGATAAAAATGAGGAAGAAATTTCTAGTGAGAATACAGAAGCAGATACAGAGGCAGAAGTAGAAAATCAAAATGTGGAAATCGTGATGTTCATTAATTCACCGGAATATCGGTATGCTATAGATCAACTAATAGAAGAATATAAAAAGGTGGAGCCAAACGTCACAATCAAGTATGAGACAATACAAAGTGATTATCCTACCCAATTAATAAATAGAATGAATGCAGGAGAGGTACCAGATATTTTTTCTACCACGGCAGGAAAAGAAACGGATATGTTTAGGGAGTGGTCCTATAATTTAGAAGAGGAACCCTTGGCAAAAGCAATGCTTCCCTATGTAGCCTTTGATATGAAATCGGGAGGCGGAATTTATGGTTTTCCTTTGAAGGGTAATTATTTTGGAATCGTTTATAATAAAGACGTGTTGGAGTCATCCGGTGTAACAGAATTTCCCTCTACGATAAAGGAAATGAAGGATGCTTGTAGAAAGATTAAAGCGTCTGGTTACACTCCTTTCACTACGGGATATAAAGAATGGTGGGTTTATAAGCATATTTGGCAACACTATTTTGATGTTGCAGCAAAAAACAGTCCTTGTGGTGATCCTGCAGCCTTGGTACATAAATTTGAAATAGGGGAAGCAAATATAAAAGATTATAAAGAATTATATAATAATTATTTTGACTTTATAGATTTAACGAAAGAAAATGCGGATCTTTCACCAATAGATACAACTTTAATGGACCAGATAAAAACATTTTCAGAAGGAGAGACGGCATTTGTGGTAGGACAAGGAGCATGGATAGAGGCGGATTGCTTAGCACAGAATCCTAATTTGAAAATAGGATTTAATGGATATCCCGTAACAAATGATCCAGAGGAATGCCAGGTTATAGCTGGATCAGATTCGGCTTTACATGTATATAATGACTCGGAACATTTACAGGAAACGTTAGATTTTGTTAATTGGTGGTATACATCGGACTATGGAATCAATTGGTTCACAAATGTGGCGAAGGTGGTACCGCCTATTGCTACCGTATCAGAAAGTAATTTAGAAATTATTAAGCAGGGAGAAGAATTAGTACAAACAAAGGGTTCTGCAGAATTAAGTATCACTTATTCAACAGATAGCTGGCATGAAGAATTTGGTACGCTTATGAAAAAATATGTAAATGGTGCAAGTAAGGATGAAATATGTACATTAATTGAAAATGAGTGGGCAGAAATAGATGGTGAGGAATAGGTTAAGTTTCCGTAACTTTGAGCCGAAATAAAAGATAAGTATGTTAGATGAGATTTTAGGAGATGGGGATATAAATGAAGATTACATTTTATCATGAAAATCAAAAGTCTAATGTAGAGAAAGAAAATGATTTAAAAACTTCATATCTTACATCAGAGAATACAAAAAAGAGTTCTTATGATGGAATTAAAATAGACATTTCCGGCACAGTTATGGATAACGCAGCATATTCAAGCCCCGAAAGGGCGAAAAGTCAGGGAAAGACTTTGGAAGAATGCAGGCAGGATGTAGGGCAGGTTGATCTTGCTTTACAGAGAAAATACATGGCGGTTATGTCTAATTCTTTGTCTACAGAGGATTATGCAAAACTTCAAGAAGGCGGATTTGACCCGGGGGATATGTCTCCTGAGGAAATAGTTACGGTCGTAGACCAGATAAAAGCAAAATTAGCGGAGGCAGGAGTTGAGGTTTCTGGATATACAGATACACTCGATGAATCGGAGCTAGAGGCCGTTACAGGCAATAAAGGTAGAGCAATTACTATTGAAAACAAATTAAAAGAGCAGGACTTGCCACTTACACAAGAAAATATAGATGATAGTAAGAAGGCGCTTCAACAAGCGAAAGAAATGACGAGCGTGTCAGAAAATGCCATGAAATATATGGTTACAAATCAAATGCAACCAACAATAGAAAATATTTATCTGGCGGAATATAGTTCCGGTAACTATTATACAAAAAAAGCAGAGGAAGTTGATTTTAATAGTATAAAAGATCAAATAGAGAAAGTAATAGAGACTGCAGGATTAGAAGTAAATGATGAGAGCAGGAAAGACGCAGAGTGGATGATAGAAAAAGGTCTTCCGCTTACACCAGAAAATTTAGAATTGTTTGAGGATATAAAAAATATTACATTTCCAATTAATGAAGATCAGTTAATGAACGCGATTGGGAATGCAAAAAGTCAAGGTAAATCAGCAGTACAGGCTTCCCTGATTGAAAAGGAACCCTATTCAGAAAAAGCAAAGGAAATTTATAATAAGGTTCAATCAATAACAGATACGAAGCTTCAAAAGGTAGTTAATAACAAAGAAGCATTGACCATTGATAATTTAACTTCTGATGGGCAAAAGAATACTACCTATTCACAGACAGATTATGATTTAATATCAGCAAAGAGAATCCTGGAAGAAACTAGACTACAAATGACAGTGGAAGCAAATATAAAATTATTGAAGAGTAATTATTCCATAGAAACAGCAGATTTGTCACAACTGGTTGATTCACTAAAAGAATTAGAACAACAGTATTATGGTGTTCTTTTTGGTAAAAACACTGAGAATTTAGCAGATAAAGTGAATCAGTATAAGGAGACTACAAGTACCCTAAATGCGATTAAATTTGTTCCTGCCGATGTGGTTGCCAAAATTTCTAGTACAGAAACCTTCACTTTAAAAGATATTGAAATCGAAGGGTCAAATTTAAAGAACTTGTATGAGAAAGCTGGCGAGAGTTATGAATCCTTAAAAACGGAAGTCAGAGGAGATCTCGGGGACTCCATCAAAAAGGCATTTCGAAATATGGATGGTCTGCTTGAGGAGTTAGGGATGCCAAAATCAACTGATAATGAAAGAGCGGTTCGAATACTCGGATATAACCAAATGTCAGTCAATGAAGAATCGATGAATCAGGTGAAGGAAGCAGATCAGAAAGTAAACCGATTAATTGAAAAAATGATACCAGCCAACACATTGCAGCTAATAAAAGAAGGGATTAATCCATTAAAAGAGAGTATTGATTCTCTTACAAACAAGATCGATGCATTAGAAAGTACAGATAGCAAAGAAACAGAAAAATATAGTAAATTTTTATGGAAACTAGAGAAAGAGGATGCCATTACCCAAGAAGAAAGAGAAGCATTTATTGGTATTTATCGACTCTTCAGTCAAATTGAAAAAAGTGATGGTGCATTAATTGGAAATGTATTAAATCAGAATGCCGAATTATCATTAGGTAATCTATTATCTGCAAGTAGAAGTAGAAAACAAGCGGGAATGAATATTTCTATAGATGATAATTTTGGAGGATTAGAAAGTTTAAATGCCAAGGATCTCAGTATATCGGATCAGATTGAAAAAGGATTTACAAATAGTAGTGCAGAAGCTAACTATTATCAGTCTGCGGGAAAAGAAATAATGGACAAAATAGATCCTTATAAGTTACATCAAATGGATATTACGCTAGATGCAACGGTAGATGAAGTATTAGATAACATGAGAGAGCTTTCAGGAAATGAAGAGTTAGAGCTTGCCTATAGAGAAGAACAAGCTCAGATCATCCGTAATGTAAACCAAAGTGAAGCCTCTGTTATGCAGAGACTGATCGATATAGAGGAACCTGTAACGGTTACGATGTTACAGGCAGCAAATGATCTATTAGGAAAAGGGACAAAGCTATTTAAAAAATTAAATGAATATTCTGAAAAACAAGATAAGGATTATACAAATCTTGCCGATAATGTAATTGATGAATTTGATTCAAAAGATCAGGCAGAATCGGTATATCAGCAATTTTGTGAGGAATCAAAAGAGATAATTAGAGCAGAAATGGATGATACCGATTTAAAAGCAGTTGATATTAAAGAATTAAAATTGTTTCATAAAGAATTAAATTTAATGTCTCATATGAGTCAAAATGAATGTTACGAAATACCAATTACGATTGATGGAGAGACATCAGCCATTCACTTACAAATTGTACATGGCAAGGAATCCGGAAAGGTACAATGTACTCTGTATACGGAAAAGTATGGAAACCTGGCATCAGAGTTTAAGGTAGCAAAAAATATAGTAAGCGGCTATATGGCAGCAGATTCACAAGAAGGAGTCAATTTCTTAAAATCAAAACAAGAGGAATTTGCTAGCAGCATTAAGGAAACAGGAAAAGAAATAGAAGAGATACAGGTGATTCGAACAAATTCTTCCATATCCTTTGAATTTAATCCAAACCAGGAAGACAAAGTTAGTACGAAAGACTTATACAAAGTTGCAAAAACTTTATTAATGACATTAAAAAATGGTAACGCATGATCAGTCATGCAGACAGGAGCCCACATGAGAATAAATGGAAATTCAACAGCTTATCGGATCAATAATAATTTATTAAATAGTGAAAATGCACTTCAACTTTCCATGACAAGATTGTCATCAGGTAATAAACTTAATAATCCAGGGGATGATCCAGCAGGTTATGCTATTTCCAGTGTAATGAAAGCCCAGATTGAAGGATTAAAAAAGGCTACCAATAATGCAAATGATGGAATTTCCGTTATTGAGACGGCAGAAGGTGCTGTGTCTGAAATACAATCTATGATCCAAAGAATGAATGAGCTTGCTGTACAGGCATCAAATGGAACGGTTACTTCAGTCGACAGGAATGCAATCCAAGAGGAAGTGCAGGCACTCTGCAGTGAAATCAAACGAATAGCAAGTGAAACAGATTTTAATTCACAACCTTTACTTGATGGAACATTTGAAGAAAAAGGATATACCGATTCAGCAAAGGTAAAAGTATCTTCCTATAGTGATGAAACAAGAGTTGGGGCATATGATTTTACGTTTACAAAAGGTGCGGATGGAAAAATAGCAGTTACAGGCAGTGACCTGAATAAATTAACAACAAATGCAAAAGTAGAGTCTGATACAGATGGAAATGTATCCATAAAATCAAGTGATGGAACAGAGATTAATTTTAAAATCGATCCCACTCAGTTAACTACGGGTTTTAATTATAATGTAAATGTAGACATTACAGGAATCGGAGCTATGAGATTACAGATTGGTGCAAATGAAGGCCAGATTTTAGAACTATCGATTCCAGAGTTATCTCTTGATAAAATGGGACTAACGGGAATTGATTGTACAAATGCAGACAATGCAAAGGCGGCAATTGACAAACTATCCGATGCATTAGACTATTCTTCAGAAGTTCGTTCAAAATTTGGTGCTTATCGGAATCGACTAGATCATGCGATTGCAAGTCTTGATGTAACAAGTGAAAATATGACGGCTTCTTATTCCCAGCTGGTAGATACAGATATGGCAGAAGAAATGACGGAATACACAACACTACAAGTATTACAGCAGGCGGGAACTACCATGTTAGCACAGGCAAATGAATTCCCTCAACAGGCATTGCAGCTACTTCAATAAAAGCGGAATAGGGGTAAGGCATGACAAAGGAAAAGAAACAGGAGTTTACACGAAAAATCACGCAGGCAAACCGTTCAGAAATTATTGTTTTATTATATGAAATTGCTCTTACTTATTTGAGGGATGCAAAAAGTGAGATGGAACAAAAAGAATGGGTGTCCTATAAACAATCCATCCGAAAGATACAAAACTGTATTTCGGAATTAATGAATTCCTTAAACTTCGAATATGATATTTCTTATCAGTTGATGCAGCTATATACTTATGTAAACCGTGAAGCAATCAAGGCAAATATCAGAAGGAAAAGGGAACACTTAGATCATATCGAACATGTATTAGTCCCACTCCTTGGGTCTTTTAAAGAAGTAAGTAAACAAGATAACAGTCAGCCTGTTATGGAAAATGCACAAAGTGTAATCGCAGGCCTCACTTATGGTAAGAATACCTTAAATGAAAGCCTGCAGGATTTGGGAGTATCAAGAGGTTTCCGTGTATAAAAAACCAGCTTTTTCTAATAAATATTTATACCTTTTTTGAACAGCATTAACTTCATAAATGTAGCAATCAATTAAGTCAGGGTCAGTTACGTTGTCAAAATTGGAATAGGCATTGTCCAGCGCGCATTTTGTTTTTTCAATATCGGAAAGCAGAATTGCGCGTTGTTTATCTTCATAAGAAAGCTCGCGTTTTCCAAACATATCCTATCTCCTATCTGAAAATAAATTAATATGATTAGTATATAGTATGGTCGTACAATGGTAATTTATACATACTTAGACATAAAATGGTTATTAAAATCATAAAATACAAGTAGTCAGATTACAAAAAGGTAGGTTTAAGAATATGGATTATCTAACAGGTTTTCTATGTATTGGAGGTATCTGTTTACTTGTGCTATGTATTGTCTATTTTAAAAAGGGAATTGACCTCTTAATTAACTTTGCAACGAGAGCTCTAGTCGGGATGGTATCTATTTATTTAATTAATCAGGGATTACTGGCAATTGGTATGGGAAGCCTCTATGTAGGTCTTAATTATATTACCGCTTTGACATGTGGAACCCTCGGATTGCCTGGCCTCGCGCTGCTTTATGGTGTCATGGCGTTCAAAAATTTGTAAGAAAGTAACAAATTTCAGAAAAAGAATCATTAGCTATAGACACTGGAAAAAAATCATACTATAATTCATTTACAAATTCAAATTATTTCTAATCCGTCCACATCGGACAAATTATCCAAACAAAGAATTAAATAAAGAAAGGCGAATGATGAGACAGGTAGTGTTACTGCTTCTTTTATTTACTGCAGCATTTATGGACCTATTCTATCTAAAAATAAAGAATTGGCTCATTCTAATTGGAATTGCTATTGGAATTTACTTTTCCTATTCTAAGGATGGAAAGGCAGGGGTACTGGAAAGTCTGATCGGTATGATAGTTCCACTAGCCGTATTAAGTATTCCATACTATTTTCATATGATTGGTGCAGCAGATGTTAAATTATTTATGGTATTGGGATGTTTTTTTGGAACAGATGGAACTGTAGAATACTTATTTCCAATTCTGATTTCAGGGGGAGTCCTATCACTAATAAAACTTTATTACAAAAAGAATTTAAAAAAGAGAATAAAATACCTAAAGGATTACTTCAAAAATTATGCAGTCACAAGGCAGGTAGTACCCTATTATCGGGGGCCCATTGATAAAGATGCAGTGATACCACTTGCCATTCCCATATTTTTGGGTGTAGCAATATCTGTTTTAATAAAAAGTATATTCTCCTATTGAGGAGAGTGGATAAAAGGGAGAGCTTAAATGGATAAAAATATTTTAGCAGTTTGTGACCTAGAAGAAACCTATGCCTGTCAGCTTATGGATTATTTAAACCTAAAGAAGACCGTGCCGTTTGAAGTGCAGGCATTTACGGTTGTAGAAAAATTAATAGAATACGCAAAAAAAGAAAAAATTGATGTTCTATTAATTTCAGAAGAGGCAATTACACAAGAATTAAAAGAACTAAACATCGGAGAAATTTTTGTGTTATCAGAAGAAGAGACAACTCTTGATAAAGAAGGGCACAAATCCATTTATAAATATCAGGAGACCGAAAATATTTTAAGAGAAGTCATGTGCTATTATGCAGAAGCAGGAAGTGTAATCAAAAGTAGAAATAATATCACAACGGGAATGGAAGTAATTGGCGTCTATTCTCCTGTTAAAAGAACTTTAAAAACTTCCTTTGCAATGACATTAGGACAAATTCTTGCCAAGGAAAAAAGGACTCTTTATATTAACCTAGAAGAATATGCAGGTTTTAATTCACTGTTATGTACTACATATATGACAGATATGTCAGATTTGATGTATTATATCAGCCAGAACAGACAAAATTTTATCTGGAAATTAGCAAGTATGGTGCAAAGTATTGGGAAGCTTGATTATATCCCACCTGCCTTATCACCATTAGATATTAAAACAGTAAGAAGAGATCAATGGATTAGCTTTTTAGAAGAAATTAAAAAATGTAATTATGAGGTGATTATTCTTGATTTGGGTGAAGCAGTTGAAGGAATATTTGATATTTTAAGGATTTGCACAAAAATTTATACACCTACCAGGGATGATGGCGTATCCTATGCAAAAATGGAACAGTACGAAGCACTTTTGAAAATTATGAATTATGCGGATGTATTAGAAAAAACCAGAAAATTAAGCTTTTCCTACTTTAAAGGAATCGAATATGGAATTGAAAATTTGGTTCATAGCGAGCTGGGTACTTATGTAAAGAAATTACTAGAAGTAGACGAGGGAAAAGTATAATGGCAAAAGAAATCAGTAATTTACGGGCTGTTATAAAAGAAGAAATCATGCAAAAAATTGACTTTTCCAGAGAAGTATCGGATATGGAAATTGAAGAGTTGATAGATGAAAGGATTATTCAAATAAGTAAGCATAATTTTTTAACACTGGAAGAAAAAAGAGATTTGAAAAAAGATTTATTTTTTTCAATTCGAAAACTTGATCTTTTGCAGGAGTTAATTGATGATTCTTCCGTAACCGAAATAATGGTAAATGGAATGGATGGAATATTTGTAGAAAAGGCTGGACGTCTATTCCGGTGGGAAAATCAATTTGAAACAATAGATAAATTGCAGGATATTATACAACAGATTGTAGCAAAGAGTAATCGTGTGGTAAATGAAGCAACACCCATTGTTGATGCCAGGTTAAGCAACGGTTCAAGAGTAAATGTAGTCTTAAATCCAATTGCATTAAATGGTCCAATCCTAACGATTCGGAGATTTCCTGATAAGCCAATTGAAATGAAAGACCTGATATCGTTTGGTGCAATATCAAGAGAAGCAGCAGAATTCCTAAAAAAACTAGTTATTTGTGGCTATAATATATTTATTTCAGGTGGAACCGGTTCTGGTAAAACCACATTTCTTAATGCATTATCGCATGATATTCCAAAAGATGAAAGAATTATTACAATTGAAGACAGTGCAGAATTACAGATACAAGGGGTACCAAATTTAGTACGGCTGGAAACAAGGAATGCCAATGTGGAAGGTTGTGTCGAAATTACAATTAGGGATTTAATAAAATCCAGCCTCCGTATGAGACCTGACCGAATTATTGTTGGAGAAGTACGGGGAAGTGAAGCACTAGAGCTTTTATCCGCCTATAACACAGGGCATGACGGTTCCTTATCAACAGGACATGCAAATTCATCAAAAGATATGTTGAATCGATTAGAGACGATGATTCTAATGGGTATTGATCTTCCGTTACCAGCCATTCGCAGACAATTAGCCTCTGGAATAGATATCATTGTGCATTTGGGAAGACTAAGAGATAAAAGTAGAAAAGTATTAGAGATAACGGAAATTCTATCTTATGAAGATGGAGAAATAAGGAGTAATCCTATTTATTCATTTATGGAAACCGGAGAATGTAAAGGAAGTGTAATAGGGGAGTTAAAGAAAGTAGGCAAATTAAGAAATCTGGATAAATGGAAAGGTGGAGGAATGGAAGGTGAAAATTAATTACCAAAAATATATTTTTTCAAAGCAGGAGTGGGTTCTGTATAGCTTGGAAGGGATTAGTATTGTTGCGGGAATTGCATACTTATTTTATCAGAACTTAGTAGCTTTTTTAATTTTATTACCATTGCTTATGTTATTTATAAAGGAAAAAAAAGAACAATTGTGTTGTAGCAGAAAGAGAGAAGTAAATATTCAATTTAAAGATGCAATACAGGCCGTGAGCAGTGCCCTACATGCAGGATATTCTGTTGAGAATGCATTTATAGAAGCAGGAAATGATATGTTAACACTTTATGGAAAAGAAGGCATTATTACTAAGGAATTTCAACTACTATCTGGAAGAATTAAATCCAATGAGACATTAGAAAATATCTTAAAGGACTTTGCGAGAAGGAGTGCAATCGATGATATCCAAGATTTTACGGATGTGTTTGTAACAGCAAAAAGGAGTGGTGGTGATTTTTCCATGATAATTAAAAGGGCAGTTGACTCAATAGGAGATAAAATAGAAGTTAAAAGGGAAATAGAAACATTAATGAGTGCTAAGAAGTTTGAACAAAAAATTATGAATGTGGTGCCCTTCTTTATCATTTTATATGTAAAGCAAAGTTCACCCGAATTTATGAAGGCATTGTATGGAAATTGGTCTGGAGCAATTGTTATGACAGTTTGCTTGGTTCTCTATTTATTTGCATACTATTTATCACTAAAAATAGTAAATATTGAGGTGTAACATGATGACTCTATTAATTTCTATTCTATTTATGTACTTAATTTTTTTTTATATTACCTCAGTAACGCCATTACAAAAAGATTTTTGTAATAAAACGTATATGATTATTTTCTATAAACTAGGAAGATGGATTTATAAAAAAATAGAAAAAAACAAGATATTAAAAGTAAAATTTGCAAATATAGGAGTCATCAATAAATACAAATTATTAAATCCATCTGAGGATACAAAACTTTTTCATGAAAAATTTTATACAGAAAAGATTGCATATTTTTTATTTATGCTCTTTATAGGAACGCTCCTTTCTCTTGCAATATCAATAAATTCCGAACTAAATAAAATGAGTTTAGAAAATAGAATCATAGAGAGAAATACTTATGGTATGGGAGAAAAGAATATAGAGTTAGATGTTACATTAGGAGAGGATCAGTTAGAGGATTCATTTCCAATTACAATTCAGGAGCAGCAATACTCAGATAAAGAATTAGAAGTCATATTTAATGATATCTCACAGCAATTAGAACAAGTAATTTTACAAGATAATGATTCATTGGATGTGATTTGCTATGATTTAAATCTTATAAGCAAATTACCACCATATCCTATTGAAATTAGCTGGAAATTTAATAACTATAATGTCATAAATGGAAATGGTCAGATTCAGAAGGAAGCTACGGTAAAAGGAGGAACTCCACTAGAAATCACAGCAGTTCTTACCTATTATGATAATCAGCAGGAACATATTTTTAATGGAATGGTATATCCGCCTCCCAAAGATGAAAAGGAATCCTTATCGATTGGGATTCAGGAATTGTTAGAAAAATATGAAAAGCAGACAGTTTATTTAAAAGATATGATTTTACCAGAGGAATGGAATGGTAATAAATTATCGTTTGAAACAAAAAGAGAGTACAACGATATTCTGATTTTTCTTGTTTTTATTGTTGGAGGGGTGTTTATCTATTATGGAAAAAATAAGGAGTTGGATAAAAAGGTTGAAAAGAGAGAAAAGCAAATGAAGATGGATTATCCGGAAATCGTATGCAAAATGACATTACTGTTAGGTGCAGGTATGACGATTCGGGGAGCATTTGAAAAAGTCGCTTTTGATTATGAAAAGCGAAAATGTAGTAAAAATATTCGCTATGCCTATGAAGAAATGCTTTTCACAACAAGGGAAATGAAAGGCGGAATTTCAGAAAGTGATGCATATGTACGGTTTGGAAATCGTTGTAAAGTCCAGAAGTATCTCAAATTAGGAGCATTACTAAGTCAAAATCTTAAAAAAGGCAGTACTGGTTTATTGCTAATTATGGAGTCGGAGGAAAGAGAAGCCTTTGAAGAAAGAAAAAGTCTGGCTAGAAAACTAGGAGAAGAAGCAGGAACAAAATTACTATTACCAATGGGAATTATGCTTCTGGTGGTTATGATCATTATTATTGTACCTGCATTTTTATCCTTTAGTTTATAGATATAATAGAAGGAAAGGAGTGAAAAGGATGAGTATTGTAAAAAACTTCATTATGGAGGAGGATGCAATTGGAACGGTTGAATTAATTCTAATATTAGTCGTATTAATAGGACTAGTCATCATTTTTAAAGGGAAACTTACAACGATTGTTAATTCCATTTTTGATAAGATCACAAGTCAAAGTAATTCTGTATAATTCGTATCTGAATAGAACTCCATTTGTATTTTAAAACAGAAAAGAAGGGGGAGAAACCTATAAAAAGAGGACAAATAACGGTATTTCTAAGTTTATCCTTAACAATCATTATATCTTTATTATGTGCATCAATAGAGAGTGCAAGGGTAAATGCTATGAGAATGCAGATAGAAAATGCAATGGATATGGGCATGAATTCTATATTTGCAGAATTTCACAGAGAATTATTAGATCAATATGATTTATATTTTATTGATAGTGCCTATGGTTCAGGGAATCCCTCTTCTTACTTTACAGGGGAACATCTACGGGAGTATATCGAGTACAATCTTAAACCAGGTAAAAATTTGTTTGTATATAAAGGAATTAATTATACTGGTTTATCTGTAGAGGATGTCAATATCAGTAGTTTTACTTTAGCAACAGATGAAGGTGGCAATGTTTTTAAAAGACAGGCAATCCATGCAATAAAGGATCAGTACGGGATTAGTATGATAAACGAAATTGCAGAGCAGTTAGATATTTTTAAGTCGTTAGGAATAGGAGATAGGAATATTAATCAAGAAAGAAACGAGGTAGAATCGCAATTAACGGACTTAGAGATAGTAAATGAGGATGGGACGACCAGAAAGGTAGAAGTTGATAACCCGGCAGATGAGGTGAATCGTGCACGGACGGATATTTTAAATCTAGTACTAGGTGACACGGAGGATATTTCAACGCGTACAGTTTCCATAGAAAATCTGGCATCTCATAGAAAGAAAAATGTTGGTGATGGTTTTAAAGGTAATACAGAAGACTTAGATTCTGCAAGTAATGAACTATTATTTGGTGAGTATATATCTAAGAAGTTTTCTACTTATACAAATTCACTTAACCATGAAATGCTCTCTTATGAAGTGGAATACATATTGGAAGGAAATAATTCGGACCGAGAAAATCTAAAAGAAGTAGTAAAAACTCTAATTGGTATAAGGGAGGCTGCAAATGTAATCTACTTATTTTCAGATGCAGAAAAGCAGGCGGAGGCAGAAAGCATGGCAGCTCTTATTGCATCAGCAGCTGGATTACCAATGATTACAGAAATAGTAAAATGCACCTTACTATTTGCATGGGCATTTGCAGAAAGTGTTATTGACGTCAGGACACTTTTGAAAGGAGGTAAAGTTCCTCTAATCAAGACACCCTCCGACTGGTCATTATCCTTACAAAATATAGGAGAATTTCAAAAACATATCAATAGTGGGAAAGAATCAAAAAGAGGTCTTAGTTATGGAACTTACCTGAAAATATTGTTAAGTCTTGAGAATAAAAATCAGAAAGTAATGAGATGTCTGGATGTAATCGAATTGAATATTCGTAAAACGGCGGGTAATACAAGTTTTTTGATAGACGGATGTATAGAGTATATTGAGGCTAGAGTTGAGGTGTTTAGTAGATTCGGGTATCAATTTCAAATAGATAGAAATTTTTCCTATGAAGAAATAGAAAAGGAATAAGAGAGGTGAATAAGGATGCCCTTTTTTCTGAATAACAATAAAAAAACAAAAATTGCTTCTCTCCGAACAGTGTTCCCCACACAAAATTCTATAAAAACCCCACACAAATATATTCAAAAAAATAAAACAGAAAAAAGGGTGTCCTTATTTAACCTTAGAAAAAACAGAAAAGGGAGCCTGACTGTAGAAACAGCATTAGTATTACCCCTTTTTCTTTTTGCAATGATTTCAATTCTATATTTTGGAGAAATGATTCGATTATCAAATTGCTGTCAAAACAGTCTGCACCAGCATGCAAAAGAAATAGCTACCTATGCATATGCATATAAAAAATCAATCAATAAGCCAGTTAATACTGGAAATTTTATTGGAAGCTATCTCATTAGTAATACCTATATCAAAGAAAAAGTAATTCAGGATTTAGATGAAAAGGAAGCTGCTTTTATTGGAATCAAGGGTGGAAAAGAAGGAATTTCATTTTCCAGATCAAAAATATTAGAAAAAGAAATGATTGATTTGATTGCAGTCTACGAAATAAATGTACCCTATGATTTTCTTGGAATTGACAAATTCAAATTTGTTAATAGAGCAAGAGTACGGGCCTTTACAGGATATGATAATACACTAAGTGAAAATCTAAACCAGGACGAAGAAATCGTTTTTATTACCCCTACCGGGAGTGTTTATCATAGAGATAGGAATTGTAAACATTTGAATGTTTCCATTTCTAAAGTCACAGCAGAAAGTATACAAAATAGAAGAAATAGGAATGGTGGAAAATACTATATTTGCGAATATTGTAAAATCAAACAGGGAAATGGCAGCTACTATATTACTGATTTTGGTGACAGATATCATAAAGTGATATCTTGTAGTGGATTAAAAAGGGATGTGAAAGCAATACCAATATCAGAAGTGAATGGAAGAAGTGCATGTAAAACATGTGGAAAATGAAAGGAGAAGAATATATGGGTTTAAGAGAAATTTCTTTAGGAATCTTTTTAGCAATTAGTGCAATCATTGATATAAAAAGAAAAGAGGTATCGATAAAATTACTTATCATTTTTGGTGTAGTTGGGCTGGGATTATACATAATTGGACGACCAATCTCCTTAATGGAAGAAATAGGAGGGATATTAATCGGGGCTCTGATTCTTTTACTTTATCGTGTTACAAAGGGTGAAATTGGTGAGGGCGACGGGTGGTTATTAATTGTTACAGGTATTTTTCTTGGAATAAGTAGAAATTTTGAACTTCTAATGAGTGGATTATTACTAGCAGCAGTTTGCTCTCTGTTTTTAATATTATTTAAAAAAGCAGATAAAAAGAAAGAATTACCGTTTATCCCATTCTTATTTCTAGGGTATATGGGAATGGTGATTTTATGAAGAAAAAAAGATATAAAGGTTCTTATACAATAGAGGCATCATTACTATTACCAATGATTCTATCTATAATTGTAATTCTTATTTTTCTGTCCCTTTATCTCCATGACAGATGTATCTTATACTCCATTGCATATACAGCTGCATTACGTGGAAGTCAGGTTCAAAGTGATGAGGAAAAGATATTTAAAGAAGTAGAAGAGAGTAGTAATGAATTATTAGAAAATAAATTACTAATTACAAAAAATGTTAATACAGATATAAAAATTTCAGCAAAAGATATTGCTGTTTCCTATAAAGGTGATTTTCAGATACCGATGGGTACTATATTAATTAAAAATCTTGGGAAAAAGAATATTCAAATCGATGCAATTGGAACAGCTAAGAGAATAGATAGTATCCAATTTATCCGGGAATGCAGGGTAATTGAAACAATTGTTGAAAAATAAGGTAAAAGAAGGTTACAGATGGGTGAAAGCTTGAATATTAATTATCATAGAAATGGAAATCATTGTTATTTGGTATTAGATAAAAAGAGTGAAGTATTAATTGGCTACCAAATGAAAATGGTTGAAAAGGCAAATATAAAAAGTCTTCTAAGTGTTAGTACGAGATATTTAAATGGAGAAGGGAAATTCTATTATGATATTCAGTCAAAGTACTCACTAAAGAATCTCTTTGAATATGAAATGATAAAAAAAGAGGATTTAATTGTTCTATTTCGATGTATTGATCATTTATTCTCTGAAATAGAAAAACATCTCCTGACAGTAAAATATATAGTTCTAAATCCAGAATGCATTTTTTTTGATAAAGAGCGGAAAATGGTATTCTTCTGTTTCTATCCGGAACAAACAAAAGAATGTAAGGATATTTTTATGGAGCTGGCTGAATTTCTGATTGAGCGGGTGAAACATGATGATGAGGACTCTGTAAAGTTAGCATATGAATATTACGAAATGGTGGTTGAAGAAAGGTATAATCCTTCCTCCTTAGTTAACCAGTATTCACCTATGGAGGAAGAAATAAATAAAATAGAAAAATTATTATGGTCGGAGGATGAAATTCAAAATGTAAGTGAGGAACAAACAGAAAATGAAAACAGATACTACTTTGTTGAACCTGAAATTGAAAAATCAGAGTTAGATGATAATTCTTTTATTAAAAAAATAGGTATATGTTTTTGTTTGACGTTCTTTGCTATTGGTATCTATATTTTTTTCTTATTATGCCCAGGATACATAAAGATTCCTTGGATCTCAACTAAAATATATTTCCTAATTGGAGGGGTTCTTGCAGTTATATTTTCATTGCTTATCTTTGTTACTATACGCTTTTACACTTGTAAAATGCAAAAGAAGGAAGAAGAAAAAGTTCGTGAAAATATCGAGCGAATGAAGAATCAAGAGTTTCTATCGGATAAACTAGAAGAACAAGAATTTGAAGAAAAAAGAAATGATAGTAGTGAAAGTATGGAAACTGTTATTTTATCAAAGGGTGATGTTTCACTAAAACCAAGATTATTGGGAGAGTTAGATGGAAAACAGATCAAACTGGTTATTGACGAGAATCCGTATATCATTGGAAAATCATCCGGGAATGCGAAGGGAATCATAGAAGACAAAAGAATAAGTAGAGTTCATGCGGTAATAAGAAAAGATCATGGAAGTTTTTATATTTCTGATCTCAATTCGACCAATGGCACCTTTGTAAATAATGAAAAGCTAATAGGTACCGATATCGTTAAATTATGTAACGAAGATGAAATTATATTATCAAATATTAAACTGAAATTTCTCTGTTAAACAAAGGAAAAGGCAATCAGTATTAGACAATAGAAATCGAAAACGACATGCCCGGAGAAGCATGTCGTTTTCTGATTCTTTAGAAGGAACCCTTATTCTTATACATTACCGATGGCAATGCAGCGATAATGTATTTGGATAAGCATATGTAAACAAACGAATAATGGTAATAGCGTCATGAAATGCCTAGAAAGGCTTAAACGATTTCGAAATAAGTATATAACATTATTTACCAATACTCAAGAGGTATTGATAAAATACTATACAATTTAGATAAAACAATGATACATAAAACAACAAAATTGGAGGAATATAGACAATACTAATTATATATTGAATAAAATCAAGTAAATAAATGAGTAAAATTACTTAATCCTTTGAGCGGTTATATGCAATAGAAATTTAGGTATTTATAAAAACTAAACTTAATCGTTTGAACTAAGTGATTTGCAGAGACTGTTTATAAATGTTCCATTCTTAATGATATAACGAATATTTAGTTCAGAATCAAGTAATAAGAGATCTGCTTTTTTGCCAATGGAGATACTTCCGTACTGATCATAAATATGGATGGATTTTGCAGGATTACCTGTTGCACACTTTATGACGCTTTCCATTGGGAGGTGAACCTCCCTTATTAGATATCGGACACAGTCCATAAGATTTGTAACAGATCCAGCAATTGTTCCATCACTAAGAGTCGCTCGATTTCCTTGTACAGTAACGGTTTGATTACCAAGTGAGTATACTCCATCAGGCATTCCGGTTGCTTCCATACTGTCGCTGACTAGTATAATATGGTCATCACCAAACATAGAGAAGGTAGAGCGTAAAACACTTGGGTGGATATGGACCCCATCACCAATTAATTCTACTTCGGCATGGTGATCAAATGCAGCACCGATAAGGCCAGGATCACGGTGATGAAAGGGAGACATAGCATTATAGAGATGAGTGACATGAGATGCACCATTTTGAAAAGCCTCGCAACAGGTGGAGTAATCGGCATCGGTATGTCCCAAGGATATTCTGACAAGATCCTTGATTTCACGAATAAAGGATAGATGGTGACTTATTTCAGGTGCAATGGTAACAATTTTGATTAGTTCTGATGAACTTTGAAAAAGGGATTGGAATTGATAGAGATCAGCGGTTGTCAGGAATTCCTCTTTTTGTGCTCCCTTCTTTTCTCTAGATAAAAAGGGACCTTCCAGATGAATACCTACTAGGGTAGAGCTATGATCGGAAGAAAAGAGAGCTGCATTCTGTAATATGCTTTTCAGGTTATCGAAGGGTAGAGACATGGTAGCAGGACATATAGAGGTAATTCCATGGGACAATTCATAGTCGGCAATCTTTTTAAAAGCAGAGGCTGTCCCGTCACAGAAATCTACCCCCATGCAACCATGAAAATGGATATCGATTAATCCAGGTATTGCATAGAGTCCTTCTGCATCAATCGTATTTTCATTGGAACGATTCTTATCTGAGAAGTCAATAGAATGAATAAGGTCATTTTTGATTTCAATAGAACCTTTTTGAAAAAGATTTTTCTCGGTAAAAATAGTTGCATTTTTTATAAACATAAAAGTATTAGCTCCTTTTATTTTTTGATTCTTTACCATAATATATCACAGCATAGTTTGAAACAAAAGGCGAAACAAAATTGACACTCACCCTTATAAGTGATAAATTCTAAGTAGTATTTGCAACTATTTTTAATAATCATCCAATGACTGCACCTGCAAGGGAGGCGGACATGTTTGAAATTGTGAAAATAAGAATAGGAAATAGAATGAAACAGAAAATTGAACATCTATTAATGACACATAATTATAAGAAGATACCCTCCTCATTACCTGAATTTACGATGTACTACGAGGAAATGGGGAATCAGGTTAACATAATACATGCCGTCGATTATCATAAGGGAATGGAATTAACAAATGAACAATATCAGCATGTAAAAGAACAGATACAAAAGTTATTCTTAAAAAAAGGATATACAGAAATAAAAATATGTTCTCTATTTCTTACGGAAGATGTGGAAGCGGTAAAGGAACTATGTGTGATGGATTCTATGAGCTGGGTTTTAGACACCTGCTCAAAGAGATTAGTTGTATATGAAGGTCATATTGATGAGTTTTATGGAGCAAGAAGAATGTTGGAAGATATGCTGTCTGAATCTGAAGTCAACTCAGAACAAGAGTATGCCTATGACCGTGAAATACGAAACCAAAAAAGAGCCACAAAGGGGATATTAATCAGTAATTTATCACCAATCAATGCCTGCTTGGTTTTAGTAAATATTATTGTTTTTCTTGGGCTTGAAATTTTTGGATCAACAACAGATTTGTCTTATATGGTAGAAAAAGGCGCACTATTTCCACCTTACATTGAAAAGGGACATCAGTATTATCGATTATTTACCTGTATGTTTATGCATTTTGGATTTCAACATATTTTTTATAATATGTTAGCACTCTATTTTCTTGGGGATAATGTGGAAAGAGCACTTGGAAAAACAAAATACTTACTCTTATATTTGATCAGTGGACTTGGTGCGAGTAGTTTTTCATTAATATATGCAGTATTACTTGGAAATAATATTGTTTCAGCAGGTGCAAGTGGAGCCATTTTTGGCGTTGTTGGAGCACTTCTTTTCATAGTAATAAGGAACAAAGGAAGACTGGAAGATATGACAACAGCAAAGCTTCTATTGCTCATTGGGTATAGTTTGTTTTCTGGATTAACGAGTGAAGGAATTGACAATGCAGCGCATATCGGAGGGTTGCTAGTTGGATTTTTATTAGCAGTAATTTTGTATAGAAGGAAATCGGAGGTTTCATCCTATGAAGATTAATATTTATTATGGCGGCAGGGGGATTGTAAGTGATCCAACATTAGTAGCAATTAATAAGATGCAGGAAGTACTGGAAGAAATCCATGTTACAGTTGAAAGATTTAATCTGTATGAATTAAAGAAAAATATTACCTCATTACCAAATACATTAAATGATGCAGATGGTGTTATTTTAGCATCAACCGTTGAGTGGTATGGAATTGGTGGATATATGCAGGAGTTTTTAGATGCTTGCTGGCTTTATGGTAATAAGGAAAAGATTGCAGGGATCTATATGTGTCCGATTGTAATGTCTACAACCTATGGGGAACGGGAAGGAAAGCTAAATTTATCTGTTGCATGGGAAATTCTTGGCGGACTGCCATGTAGTGGAATTTGTGGATATATTAAAGATTCCGTCTCATTTGAAATGAACAAACAATATATTTCTTTAATTGAGAAGAAAGCTGAGAATCTGTACCGTACAATTTCTCAAAAAACGGTGTGTTTACCTGCAAGTAATCAAGCCGTGAAGCAAATGGTATCGGCAACCAGTACCATTGACCTAACACCCCAGGAAACCGAACAATTGTCAAAATATGCATCAGATGAAAACTATGTGCAGACACAAAAAGAAGATATAAAAGAATTGGCCAATCACTTTAAGGATTTACTAGGTGGAGTAGGATCCTCAGAGGATGGGATGTTTGTCAGGGAATTTAGAAATTGCTTTGCTCCACAGGTAAATTTTCAGGCTAGCTACAAATTTATAATAAAAGAACAGAAAAAACCCTTACTGATACAAATAAATAATTCAGAGTTAAATATCAACTATGGAAATATGGAAGATCCAACCGTGCTATGTAAGATGAATTCGGAGGTAATAAATAATATTATTTCGGGACGTATGACATTTCAAAGAGCTTTTATGTCAGGAGACATGCAGGTAAAAGGGGATTTTAAAATCCTGCGTATGTTGGATCAGATATTTAATTTTATGGGAAGAGTGTGAAAAGATATACTAACGCATGAGAGAACCATGCTAAGTATATCTAAGTTTCACAGTGTGAGAAGTAATTCTAAGGAGCCAAAATATGGCTCCTTAGAGTTACTAAATCTCACATATTTATAGGATAAGATAATAATAATATAGGGAGAGAATGAACATGAAGGATGATTGTATTTTTTGTAAATTAGCAAATGGAGTATTTCAAACGAACGTAATATTTGAGGATGACGATTTTAAAGTAATCTTAGATCTTTCACCAGCAACCAAAGGACATGCTTTGATTTTACCGAAAGAACACTATGCAGATATTTATGAGATGCCAGAAGATTTATTAGCCAAAGCAATTGTTTTAGCTAAGAAAATGGCGACTCATATGACAGATCAATTAAAGTGTGATGGATTTAACATTGTTCAAAACAATGGTGAGACAGCGGGACAAACAGTGTTTCATTTTCATATTCATTTAATTCCAAGATACAAGGAAGATCATCAGACGATTGGATGGGTACCAGGGAAACCATCGGAGGAAGAATTAAAAGAAATTGGGAATAGCATAAGAATTATGTAAATCAATCATAGAAAGAGTGTGAAAATGGAACAGCATTGCATTGAACCAATCTATGATGATAAATCAAAAATATTACTATTAGGAACGTTTCCTTCCGTTAAATCCCGCGAACAAAATTTTTTCTATGGTCACCCACAGAATCGATTTTGGAAGGTGATTTCAGCCATATATAAGGAGCCATTACCAAAAACAGTTCAGGAGAAAAAAGGACTGCTTCTGTCACATGGAATAGCGGTATGGGATGTTATTTCATCCTGTGATATTGTAGGATCTTCAGATGCATCGATTACAAATGTTATTCCGAATGACCTGTCGCCTATCTTGGAAAAGGCAGATATTCGACAAATATTCTGTAATGGAACAAAATCATATGAACTGTATCAGAAATACATGTTTTCGAAAATCAATCGGGAGGCAATAAAACTACCTTCGACAAGCCCTGCGAATGCAGCATGGTCGATAGAACGACTAATTGAGGAATGGAGCTGTAATTTGCAATAAAAAATGTATAGCTAATAAAGGGAAAGAAGGGTAATAAAATGAAGTTCAAAAATCCACTTATTGTTGTATCAGATCTTAAAAAGTCAGTTTCATTTTACAAGGAGGTTCTTGGTCTTCATGTCATCATGGACTTTGGAATGAATGTCACGTTGACTGGAGGTGTCTGCCTTCAAACAGCAGAGACGTGGAATGAATTTATTGATGAGAAGCCATTGCAATTTGGCGGAAATGATTCAGAGCTTTACTTTGAGGGAGATGATTTTGATGCCTTTGCAAAAAAATTGGAGAATCTGAAGATTGACTATGTTCATCCCATCAAGGAACACAGATGGGGACAGCGTGTGGTACGCTTTTATGATCCAGACAAGCATATCATCGAAGTGGCCGAACCTATAAAAACCGTATGCCAGCGTTTTATCAGTAGCGGTATGACTGATGAAGAAGTAGCACAGAGGATGGACGTACCTATGAAATTTGTGCTTGGCTGCAAAAAATAAGTTGATCCAAATTTTCAAGTAAAAGACAGACTATTTCATGCTAGTCTGTCTTTTTTTGAATTATTATAATAACTAATCACACCATCTGTAGGTTATTGACACCGATTTATAAATTCTCTTTATAATATTTGGAAAATACGGAAATAATGAATTAAAGTATTATTAAATGCAAAAATAAGAAAATTGAATGAGAATAATCAAAAATGAGCATTTTATTTGTGCAAAACGCACAAAAACAGTCAATCAAAACCAACAAAATGATGAAATTAAAAAAATCTTAAAAATTCTATTGATTGTATTTGATTGGTATTGTAAGATTAAATCAATCAGAAACGAGCAAATATTGTATTTTGAATAGAAAGAATGGTGATGAGACATGAAGGGAATTACAGTGTTTGAAGGAGTTGGGAAGGGGAATGCAGTAGTTCACCAACAAGTTGAACGAAGCACTCTTGTAAAAAAGGAAACAATCAAAAAAGAGCAAATACAGACAGAATTAGTTGAGTTTCAGGAAAATGTGAAAAAGGCATTTGGTGAACTTGAATTATTAAAGAAACATGCACTAGATACAGTAGGTGAGGAAGAGGCGGAAATATTCGAAGCACATATTATGATGTTGGAAGATCCTATGCTGATGGATTCTATAAAAGATAGGATTGAAAATGAACTTCTTCAAGGTGCATGGGCAGTATGTAAAGTCAGGGATGAGCTGGTAGAACAGTTTATGGCAATTGATAATGAATATATCAGGGCAAGGGCACAAGATGTAAAAGATGTGACAGACAGGATTCTTGGAATTTATCTTGGAATCGAGGAAACAGATTTAGGTAGCATACAGGAAGACACCATTATGATTGCACCTGATTTGAAGCCATCAGAGACGATTCAGTTAAATGAGTTTGTGAAAGGCATTATTCTAGAAGAAGGAAGTGTAACCAGTCATGCAGCAATTGTAGCAAAAGCCAAAGGAATCCCTACAATCGTCGGTGTAACAGATGCTTGTAGCAAGATTCAAAATAATGACCTGGTGATTCTGGATGCAAAGAAAAACACAATCCTAATTAATCCTTCCAAAGAGATAGAAGAAGAATATCAGGAAATACTTGTTGAACAGAAGAAAGAGCAGGAGAGGCTGAAAAGCTTGATAGCTGTTCCGGCGCAGACAAAAGATGGAAAGACCATCAAACTATATGGAAATGTAGGATCTGTAGAAGAGGCAATACTTGTGAAAGAACAGGGAGCAAAAGGAATCGGTCTTTTGCGAACGGAGCTTTTGTATATGGATAACGATCATTTCCCGACAGAGGAAGAGCAGTTTTCTTATTATAAGAAAATAGCGGAATTAATGGAAGAAGAGACAATTATAAGAACCCTTGATATTGGAGGGGATAAGCATCTTCCATATTTCGATCTTCCAAAAGAACAAAATCCATTCCTTGGAAATAGGGCAATCAGGCTTTGCTTAACAAATGTAGAATTATTCAAGACACAGCTGAAAGCGATTCTACGTGCAAGTCATTATGGAAAAATCAAAATCATGTTTCCTATGATTAGCTGTCTTGAGGAATTAAGAAATGCAAAAGAAATTCTAGAAGAAGCAAAGAGAGAACTAAAAGAGAATGGAAATTCATTTGACGAACAGATAAAAGTAGGAATCATGGTAGAGATACCTTCCGTTGCTGTCAGCGCAGATCTATTTGCTGGGGAAGTTGATTTCTTCAGCATCGGAACGAATGATTTGTGTCAGTATACCTGTGCAGTAGACAGAATGAATAGTGAAGTGGCTCATTTGTATCAGCCGCTGCATCCTAGTATTCTGAGATTAATCGCCATGACGGTTGAAGCAGGTAAGAAATACCACGTTGAGGTTGGTGTATGTGGGGAAATGGCAGGAGACAAAGATTTTGCCACTTTACTTATGGGAATGGGAGTAGACGAATTATCCATGAGTCCAGCAATGATTAACCGTGTAAAAGATAAAATAAGAAACAGTACCTTTGAAGATATGAAGAACTTGACAGAAAAAGTGAAATTGACAAAAACTTCACAAGAAGCATTGGAAATCGTAAAGGAGGAATCGTATGTTAATTAATGAGAATTTGGTGAAATTAAATCTGGAAGCAGATAATCAGAAAGAAGCACTAAAGAGTCTGGCGGAAGCCGCTTTTGAACAGGGAAAAGTAAGTAGCGTAGAGGAATATGTTGGAGCTGTTCTGGAAAGAGAATCGGAATACAGTACAGCAGTGGGATTTGGGGTAGCAATTCCCCATGGCAAGACAGATGCAGTGAAGGAACCTTTCCTAATGTTTGCTTCTGTAAAGGCTATGGATTGGAAAGCGCTGGATGGCGAACCTATCGATTTGATTTTCTTGATAGGAGTACCAGAGAAAGAGGCAGGATCTCTCCATTTAAAAATATTAGCATCGCTGTCTAGAAAACTGATGAAAGAAGATTTCCGCAATTCTTTAAGAGATGTGAAAACCGAAGCAGAGCTGATAGAACTGCTGAAAAACAGCGAAATAGGAATTTAATTTACTTGAGAAACTCGCAAAGCGTGTTTCTGAAGTTGGAGGAAAGATTACATGCTACCAGGACAAAGACATTATCTTATCTTAGAATTATTAATGAAAAATAAAAGCATCAGCGTAAAGACTCTCTGCGATGAATTAGAAGCATCAGAAGCTACCATTCGTAGGGATCTGACAGTACTAGAGTCAGAAGGCAAGCTGGAAAGAACCCATGGTGGTGCAGTGCTACGATATTTCAGTACGATCGATCAGGAGGAGTCCTTTAATCAAAAAGAAAGCATGCTGGCAACTCAGAAGCAACGCATCGCACAGAAAGCATTTGAGCTTTTAAAAGAAAATGAATCGATTATCCTTGATGCGGGGACAACGGCATTGGAATTAGCAAATCTGATTGGTAAATCAAATTTAAAAATAAGTGTAATCACAAATTCCACAACAATATCCAAGTACATTGGTGAAAACAGGAATGCAGAATTATTTATTGTTGGTGGAAAAGTAAGATTGAATACGCTTGCAACGGTAGGAAGCCTTGCAATTGATACCGTTAAAAAATTCAATGTGAGCAAAACTTTTATCGGAGTCAATGGAATCACACTGGATAGCGGACTGACGACACCTGATTTTGAAGAATCCCAGATAAAAAATGCGATGCTTTCTGTGGGAAGAGAAAGAATTGTCCTGACAGATCATACGAAATTTGACAAAGTAGCAGTTTGCAGAATTGCACCTATTTCAATGATTGACTGCATTATTACAGATAAAGATATTGATCCAAAGTATATGGAAGAATTTGAAGCAAATGATTGTAAGATGATTCTTGCATAAGATTGCCTCTGATAAATTTGAAAAGGAGGAAAGACATGATAACAACGGTAACATTAAATCCAGCAATCGATAAAACCATCATATTAGATCGTCTCAAGCATGGAGAAGTAAACCGTCTTCAGAAAGTGAGGGAAGATATTGGGGGAAAAGGAATCAATGTTTCTAAGATTTTAGCAAGCCTTGGAGAAGAAAATCAGGCAATTGGATTTTGGGGAAGAAAAAATCAGGCAGCAGTAGAGCAGTTGTTGAAAAACCAAAATTTTAAGACACTGTCGATTTATGTGGAGGAAGCAACCAGAACCAACACCAAGGTAGTGGAATTGGAAACACAGATTACGACAGACTTAAACGAACCGGGATTTTTTGTTAATGAGACACAAATTCAGGAGATGATTGCATTATTGGAAAAATGCGCTGCAAATAGTGAATATGTAGTCATCAGCGGTAGCACTCCGGTAGGTGTAAAAAAAGATATTTATGGAGACATGATTTCTGCCATCAAGGGAAAAACAAAGGTGGTTCTAGATGCAGAAGGTGAACTTTTGTTAGAAGGTCTGAAGGCAGGAGTAGACATTATCAAACCTAATATACATGAGTTAGAAGGCGCAATAGGACATAAATTAGAGTTCGATGAAGAGGTTGTAAAGGCAGCCAGATCATGGATACAGGAGTATCAGTTAACCTATATTCTAGTGTCTATGGGGGGAAATGGAAGCTTACTGATTGGAAACGATATTGTTTTAAAAGCATTACCAATCAAAGTGGAAGTAAAAGGAACCGTAGGAGCGGGAGATTCCATGCTGGCAGGATTTATTTATGGCTTAATGCATGAAAATCTCGAAAAAGCACTTGCGATTGGGGCGGCATGTGGAACATTGGCCGTGAGCAGAGAAGGGACAGTTGCATTTCAGGAAGAAGAAGTACTAGAAATGCTTAAGAGAGTCATCATAAAGAAACTATAGCAAAGGAAGAAAAACAAGGAGGATTAGGTATGAAGATTTTAGCAGTTACAGCATGTCCAACAGGTATTGCCCATACTTACATGGCAGCCGAAGCAATTGAAGATGCAGCAAAAAAAGCAGGATATGAAGTGAAAGTGGAGACGCGTGGTTCTGTAGGGGTTGAGAATGAACTAAGTGCAGAGGACATTAAAGGTGCAGATGCAATCATTCTCGCATGTGATACAAGTGTTCCAATGGATCGTTTCGCGGGCAAGAAAGTGTTAAGTATTTCTGTGAGTGATGCATTAAAAAATACAAATGAATTGATAAATAAAGCTCTTGTAGCTCCCGTGTACAAAGCTTCTGATTTATCAGATCAAGTTGCAGCAATTAAAGCAGAACGTTCTGCTGATAGAAAGGGTGTTTATAAGCATCTTATGAATGGTGTTTCCTTTATGATTCCATTTGTAGTTGCAGGTGGTATTGCAATCGCAATCAGTTTTCTTTTTGGTTATAATGCATTTGAAACAGAAAACAGTCTTGCAGCATATCTGATGAATATCGGAGGCGGAGCTGGTGCGTTTGGATTAATGGTTCCTATTTTAGCAGGATATATTGCTTATTCGATTGCAGATCGTCCCGGTCTGGCACCAGGTATGATTGGTGGAGCAGTTGCTGTACAGTTAAATGCCGGTTTCCTCGGCGGTTTAGTGGCTGGTTTCCTGGCAGGTTATATTGTATTGCTAATCAAAAAGTATATTAAACTTCCAAAGAGCCTTCAGGGTATTATGCCGGTATTGGTGATTCCTGTACTTGGATCACTAAGTGTTGGTTTGATTTTATTTTACATTATTGGAAAACCAGTAGCAGCAATTAATATGGGAATGAATCAATTCCTGACAAATATGTCTGGTACCAATGCAGTGTTACTTGGATTAATCATCGGATTAATGATGGCATTTGATATGGGTGGTCCTGTAAATAAAGCAGCTTATGCGTTTGGAACAGGAACATTGGTAGCAGGAACAGGATCTATGATTATGGCAGCGGTTATGGCAGCAGGAATGGTTCCACCTTTGGGACTTGCACTTGCAACATTTCTTTTCTCAAAGAAATTTACGCCAGCTGAAAAAGAAGCAGGAAAAGCAGCAATTGTATTGGGCGCAGGATTTATTACAGAGGGTGCAATTCCTTTTGCAGCAGGAGATCCACTTAGAGTTATTCCTTCTATCATGATTGGTAGTGCAGTAACAGGTGCATTAAGCATGGCATTCAAAGCAACTCTTTCCGTACCTCATGGTGGAATATTCGTATTCTTTGCAGTAGAAAATGTATTTATGTATATTATATCCATTCTTGTGGGAACAGTAGTTACTGCAGTTATGCTTGGTATATTAAAGAAAAATGTTGAGAACAATTAAGGAAAGGTAGTGATGGATTAGGATGAAAATAAAATTTACAGTTCCATTTTCAGAAGGGTTACATGCAAGACCAGCGGCAGAACTTGTGAAGATTTGTCAGAAGGCAAGCAGTGAAATCATTATGAGGAAAGGAAGTACAGACGTAAATCCAAAGAGTATTCTTGGAATTATTTCGCTAGGAGCTGCCAATGGAGAAGAAGTAGAATTTGATATTGAAGGAACAGATGAACAAGAAATAGCGGATAAGCTTACTGCATTCTTTGCAGAATAAGAAACAAAGGAAAAGCCTCAGAAATACGAATGATTCGTGTTTTTGAGGCTTCTTTTATGAGAAATTGATTATAAACTAATGAGAAAAGTTTCCTTCAACCGTTTGCTCAATCAAGTCAACAATGGTATAGACTGCATTCACATCTGCACAGGTTTCCATTGCATGAATATAATGGGAGCGATTCTCATACAAACTTTGAATAGAATTAAGTAATGACGTGTCTGTCATATTTTCTTCTTCTAATACAACGCTAAATCCTTGCTTTTCAAAAGATTTTGCATTTAGAATCTGATCTCCGCGGCTGTTAGCAGCAGGAAGCGGAATTAATAGATTCGGTTTTCGTAGTGCAAGCAATTCGAACAAGACATTGGATCCTGCTCTTGAAACAATAATATCTGCTAATGCAAAAATATTTGGTAACTCATTTGTAATATATTCATATTGAATATAACCATTTAAATTATTAAGTGTCGGATCTACTTTACTTTTGCCACATATATGAATAATTTGAAAAGTTTTCAGTAAAGAAGGTAGTATTTTGCGAATCGATTCATTTACGGATGCAGAACCAAGACTACCACCAATTACAACAATAACAGGTTTATTCGCAGTAAATCCTGTGTATTGTAAAGCAGCAATTTTATTACCGCTTAATAATTCCTTTCGGATGGGAGATCCTGTGAATACAGCTTTTTCCTTAGGTAAAAATTGTATTGTTTCACGAAAACTGCAGCATATTTTAGAAGCAGCCTGAAAAGAAATTTTATTTGCAAGACCCGGAGTCATATCTGATTCATGTACAATAACCGGAATGCCCAAACGACTAGCAGCGATTACAACAGGTACAGAAACAAATCCGCCTTTAGAAAATATAATATCGGGTTTTAAATTACGTAATAGCTTCTTTGCTTCGCTATAGCCTTTTAAAACGCGAAAAGGATCAGAAAAATTTTTCAAATCAAAATATCGACGTAACTTACCAGAGGATATTCCATAGTAAGGGATTTGTGATTCACCTGCCAGTTTTTTTTCAATTCCTTCATAAGAACCAATATAAGATATTTCATAGTCAAATTCTTTTAATCGTGGAACCAAGGCGATATTCGGGGTTACATGACCTGCCGTTCCACCACCAGTTAATATTATTTTTTTCATAATGAAGTACCTGCCTTTAACTCTTTTAATGCTTTTGCTAATTGATCAGGACAGGAAGTAGATCGAAAACCACATTTAATACCTTCCATTTTTTCAATTACATCATCAATTTCCATTCCAGCAACTAAATTGCTGATACCTTGCTGATTCCCATTACAGCCTCCGGTGAATTTAACAGATTTGATGGTCGTTCCTTCAACTTCAATCGTAATAAGTGTTGAGCAAACACCTTTTGGAACATATTTCATGAGGAGGCCTCCTTAAAAAAATTAATATTTAATAATTAATTGTAATTATAGCAGAGATGCTGTCATATATCCATATATTTTGTGGAACGATTACCCTAGAGAATTGCAATATTATTTGGTAAAATATGTAAATAAAGGGAGGGCTTTTTATGTATTTATTCCAAGAGGTTTTAATATATGTTATCTTTATTTTTTTATTGTTAGGAATTTTAACTCAATTCATACAGGAAGTATTTTATAATTTGCTGATTAAAGAAACTGAAAATATGACTTACATAAAAAACAAGAATTTGATTCAAATAAAATTAAAATTTGAAAATTACTACAAATTAAATTGCGGAGTGAATAATATTTCGGTATTTGTGGATAAATATTTTTACAAATTCAAATTTTGTGGATTAAATATATTTTTATTAGAGCAGGTGCCTGCCATATTATTAGAGGTTGCTTTTGTTTTAACAGCAATAGGAAGCATTAGTGATTTTAATTATAACTTAGGCATTCGATTTATTTTTACCTACTTATCGTTTGATTTGGTAGGAGTGTTAATTTACTATATCATTAAAAAAGGAATTAATATCTCTCATAAAAAAGAAATTGTTAAGACAAACATGATTGACTATTTACAGAATACATTGATCAATCATTTAGGTCAGGAAAGTATCCGAACAATGGGTTCATTAAGCGTAGAAGAAAGAGAAATGCTAGAAACTCCCTTATACAAAGTGGAAAAATTTATTGTCTAAATGTGAGAGAGTGTTGATAAAAACGTTTTCTTTTGTTAAAATGTAACAGATAGGTACTTATAAGAAAAAGGAGTGTAAAGACATGAGCAATAAAGTAACTTTTGATTATTCTAAAGCAGCATCCTTTATTAATGAAGAGGAAGTAAAAAACTTTAAGAATCAGGTAATGGATGCAAAAGAATTATTAGTTTCAAGAAAAGGTGCAGGTAATGATTTTTTAGGATGGATTGATCTCCCAGTGGATTATGATAAAGAGGAATTTGATAGAATCAAAAAAGCTGCTGATAAGATTAAAAATGAGTCTGAAGTTTTACTAGTGATTGGTATCGGAGGATCCTATTTAGGTGCGAGAGCAGCGATTGAATTTTTAAGACACAGCTTCTATAACAAAGTGTCTAAAGAAATCAGAAAAACACCTGAGATTTATTTTGTTGGAAATAGCATCAGTTCTACTTATATCAAAAATTTAATAGATGTTGTTGGTGATCGCGATTTTTCCATTAACATGATTTCAAAATCTGGTACTACAACAGAACCAGCAATTGCATTCCGTGTATTCAAAGAAATGCTTGAGAAGAAATATGGAAAGGCAGAGGCTGCTAAAAGAATCTATGCAACCACAGATAAATCAAGAGGAGCACTTAAAAACCTTGCGACAGAAGAGGGATATGAAACATTTGTAGTTCCAGATGATGTTGGAGGACGTTTCTCCGTATTAACAGCGGTAGGCTTATTACCAATTGCAGTAAGTGGAGCAGATATTGACAAATTAATGGAAGGTGCTAGAAGTGGTAGGACAGCTGCTTTAGAAACTCCATATGAAGAAAATGATGCATTAAAATATGCGGCAATTAGAAATATTCTTCTAAAAAAAGGAAAAACAGTCGAAATTCTCGCAAACTATGAACCAAGTATTCATTATGTATCCGAATGGTGGAAACAACTTTATGGAGAAAGCGAAGGAAAAGACCAGAGAGGGATTCTCCCAGCAAGTGTTGATTTAACAACCGATTTACATTCCATGGGACAATTTATTCAGGATGGTTGCAGGATCATGTTTGAGACAGTCATCAACCTTGAAAAGTCAAGAGATGAGATTATTTTAAAGGAAGAACCAGTAGATCTTGATGGACTAAATTATTTAGCAGGAAAATCTGTAGATTTTGTAAATAAAAGTGCGATGAATGGAACCATTCTTGCTCATACAGATGGCAATGTACCAAATACCGTGGTTACAATTCCAGAATCAAACGAATTTTATTTAGGACAGTTATTCTACTTCTTTGAATTCGCATGTGGTGTAAGTGGATATCTATTAGGAGTAAATCCTTTCAATCAGCCAGGTGTAGAAAGCTACAAGAAAAATATGTTTGCATTACTTGGAAAACCAGGATATGAAGAACAAAGAGAGCTATTATTGAAAAGACTATAATTTTTAGAGAAATGAGAGGGCTGTAGCAGTTGCTGCGGCCCTTATTTAAAAGTTATCTAAAACAAATGTAGTAGAATGGAGAATGATTATGAAAATTGTAATGCTTGAAAGAAATAGTTTAGGCACTGACATTGATGTATCTTGTTTTGAAAAGCTAGGAACCTTTATTCAATATCCGGTATCTGTAAACGAGGATAGTGCAGAAAAAATCAAGGATGCAGATATTGTGATTGTGAATAAGGTACAGATGAAGGAAGAAATCCTAAGAGAAGCAGATCATTTGAAATTAATATGTGTAACAGCAACGGGAACGGATAATGTTGATTTAACATATTGTAAATCCAGAGGAATCGTAGTTACGAATGTAAAAGGATACTCAACCGCAGCGGTAGCCCAGCATACATTTGCCCTTTTATTTTATGTAATGGAGAAAATGAGTTACTATGATCAATATGTGAAATCAGGAACGTATGCAAATCAGCCTAGATTCTCTAATTTTGATGAAGCATTTTTTGAGTTAGAAGGTAAAACATGGGGAATTGTTGGTCTTGGTGAAATTGGTCGAACGGTAGCAAAGATTGCTACCGCATTTGGAGTAAACGTAATTTATTATTCCGCATCAGGAAGATCTTATGATGTGCCTTATACGCAAGTGAATTTTGATGAATTGTGTGAACAATCGGATATCATATCCATTCATGCTCCCCTCAATGAGTATACAAGAGATCTCTTTCAAAAAGATGCATTTTCTAAAATGAAGAAAAGCGCTTATTTAATTAATGTGGGTCGTGGACCAATCGTAAATGACAGAGATTTAGCAGATGCACTAATCGAAGGTGAAATTGCAGGAGCTGGAATCGATGTATTAGGAAAAGAACCTATTACAAAAGATAATCCGCTTGGAAGAATCCACGATAGTAAGAAGCTTATGATTACCCCACATATGGCCTGGGCAAGTACAGAAGCAAGGGAACGATTGGTTGCTGAGGTTTATAAAAATGCAGAGGCGTATTTAAAGGGTGAAAAAAGAGGAGTCGTAGAACCCGCATAAATACTGGGTTGCAACCAAAAGTTGCGGGGATGAAAAGCAAAATTGGTTGTGCAACCACGGAGGAATTTCCTATAATGAACCCAGATTCCTAGCAAGGTAACAATGCTAAGGATAACCGTTAGGGATAACAGAAATGGAAAGAGGAAATGGATATGAATATTGAAATCGCAAATCGATTAGTACAATTAAGAAAAGAAAATAATTATTCACAGCAAAGCTTAGCAGATGAATTAGGACTAAGTCGTCAGGCTGTTAGCAAATGGGAACGCGCGGAAGCCTCACCTGATACCGATAATTTAATTCTATTAGCAAGACTGTATGGAGTGTCTTTAGATGAATTACTGGCAACAGAGGATGAAATTCCATCTCCTAATATGGAAGAGGAAACAAAAGCTTCTAATAAAGAGGAGAACCAAGCAGAAGAAAAGAAATGTAAAGAATATGTTCATGTAGGATTAGATGGCATCCATGTAGTGGAAAAAGATGGAAGTAATGTACATGTTGGCTGGAAAGGGATCCATGTCGAAGACCATAAGGATCATGTACATATTGATAAAGACCATATCTTTGTAAATGGGAAAGACTATCATGATGACTGGAAGCAGCATAGGACCTATTATATGTTCAAACATTTCCCAATGGCTATTTTAACCTTTTCATTATTTATCTGCCTATGGTTTACGAAGGGAACCTTCCATCCCTATTGGTTGATTTTTTTTGCAGTACCAATTTATGAATCCATTGTATCTGCGATTCACCATAAAGACCCCTATCGCTTTGCCTATCCAGTCGTAGCTGTACTTGCATTCTTATGTTTAGGATTATTCAGGGGTATGTGGCATCCGGGATGGGTGGTATTTTTAACTGTTCCTGTTTATTACTGGTTTGTATCCTTAATTGCAGGACCGAAATACGAAAAGTGCAATTATGACTATGATAAGAGCTATAAGGAATATGAGTGGGATAAAAAAGAGGAATAATTGGATTGTATCAATAAAGTTAACGGGACTGCTGAGGGCGGTCCCGTTTTTATATTAGTATTTTATCACAAAACAATTTTAAGTACGATACATCGAACGAATTGACAAAAATAATAATAATGGTAAACTATAACCATACAAATATTTAAGAGGTGAGATTATGATAAAAAGAGAATGGTATTTAAAAAAAATCAGACCATTTTATGATAATGAATTAATAAAGGTAATTGTTGGCATAAGAAGATGTGGAAAATCTGTCATTATGAGACAAATAGTAAGCGAAATTGAAGAAAACGGAACAGATGCAGAGCATATCATATTTATTAATTTTGAAGATCTTGCTTTCTCAAGGATAAAAAATGAAATGGATTTGTATCGGTATATTATGGAACGAATCAAGGATAAAAAGAAATACTATTTGTTTTTTGATGAGATTCAGAATGTAGATCATTTTGAAAAAGCGGTCAATTCATTTCGAGCTACAGACAATGTCAGTATATTTATGACAGGCTCAAACTCCAGATTGCTGTCTGGAGAATTATCTACTCTTTTATCAGGTAGATATGTGAGCTTTCATATTATGCCTTTTTCTTTTCGAGAAGTTTGTATATTAAAAAAAATAACAAAGGATAAGATTGATGAGAAGGTATTAAATGATTATCTAAAGTGGGGAGGAATGCCCCAGAGATTTTGTATGAATACAGAAGAGGAAACGAAGACTTTTTTGATTGATATATACAATTCCATTGTACTAAAAGATATTGTGCAACGTTCAAGGGTTAAGGATGTTGATATGCTAAATAGAATTATAGAATATCTAGTTAGCACTCCTTCACAATTATTTTCTGCGAAGTCTATATCTAATTTTATCGAGAGTGAAAATAGAACGCTATCAAGAGAAACCTTATACAATTACCTCGGTTATATAACATCATCATTTATTATGCATAAAGCAGGAAGGTATGACTTGAAGGGGAAAAAGAAATTGGCAACACTAGAAAAGTATTATTTAACTGATATGGGACTGGGAAGAGTGAAGGATACGGAATCGCATGTGAATCTAGGTGCTGCACTAGAGAATGTTGTATACAATGAATTGCTTATACGAGGCTATGAAGTTTATATCGGAAAAATTGATAATGGTGAAGTCGATTTTGTAGCAACTAGAATGAACGAAAAAATATATTTTCAGGTTGCATATCTTTTAGCAGACGATAGAATTATTGAAAGAGAATTTGGTGTGTTTGCATCTGTTGAAGATAATTTTCCTAAATATGTAATTTCGATGGATAAATGGGATTTTTCAAGAGATGGAATCATTCACAAGAATGCAATTGATTTTTTGTTAGAAGAGTAAGATTTTATCCTTCTTTTGTTATAAGACTTCCCCCGGAAAATTCCTCAACAATATCTGCAAGTTCATCTGGTGATATTGCCATATCCTCATGGATCCATTTCATAACCATATTAAATGTTCCACCTACATTAAATGCAAGCAGATACTCAAGGGATTTTTCACTTTTGGATTGTGGAAAGTGGCGTATTTTATCTAGCATCTGTGCATGAATTTTAGGGAGTACAAGATTCCACTGTTCCAGCATAAATCCAAGCATGTTACTGCGCTTTAAGCCTTGAAAAAAGTCTTTATGTTCCTTGCAGATTTTCAATAATTCCCTTAAAGATTCATTACAATCCAACGTTTTATAAAGTGAGATCCTACGAACAAATTCATCTACAAGAGAATTGAAATATGATTGTAAGACGTCCTCCTTTGAACTAAAATTGCGATAAAATGTACGTCGCACAAGACCAGCACGATCTGAAATTTCACTAATACTAATCTCCTTAAAATCTTTTGTTTCCATGATGGAAATAAGGGAATCCATAATCCAAATCTTTGATTGAACAGCAGTGGGATTCTGACTTTTATTCATAGAGACCTCCTCTGTCACATTTTTCTAAAATATGTAGCACTTAGATTGAAGCTATTGACTTGTTAATAACTAAAATATATCATATCCCTATAAAAGACACAAGTGTGACATTTTTAGGAGGTATTGAATGTTAGTTAAAATTCTTTTTCAAATCAACGTAACAACATGGATGTGGATGATTCCATTTGTATTTTTTCTTCATGAAATGGAGGAATGGAACATTCTGGATTGGTATCACTCAACCTATAACCCACCACCAAAAAGTACAAAGCTGAGTTGCAGAATATGGTTATTTATTATTTCGATATGGGCATTTGTTGTTACAGCCCTTGCATATATCGTTCCAAACAAATATATAGCAACGTCAATCATTCTGTTTCTTATTGTATTCACGACCTTTAATGGGCTTCAACATATTTTTTGGACGATTGCATTCAAAAAATATGCGCCCGGTGTGATTTTTTCAACACTTGGCATTATCTGTGGTCTAATTATTACAATTGCCGCTCTGAAACAAGGACTTGTCCATCCGCTTTACATTATTTTGCTTTATGCGCTTACAGTACCATTTATGATTGCAACAATAAAGGCAAAAAAAAGATGTATTGGTACTTTTGAACGATTACACAATTTCACATTAAAAATAGTAGAGGTACTTGAAAGGTAGGATGTTTTGAAAGTATTACCAACCAAGAAAAGCCAAACAGAAATGAATTCTTTAATTACAGATTTTTTGGAAACAATATAAGAAAGAACCATCCTATACGGATAGCAAAAGTTATTTTGTTGAAACGAAATAATAATTGCTATCCGTAAAATATTTTGTACACTCCGGTCAGGTCAATATATGATAAAAAAACTTGGGAAAAAATACTGGATATGATAAAATAAAGAAAATAAGCGTGAAAAAGCACTTTCACACGCCAGAAATGAGGTAAAATAATGGGAATCGTAATTAAAAATGCTTTGACGGTATTACCAGATGGAGATCAGGATCAAATAAAGGAGACAAGTCTTTATATAGAAGGAGAAACCATTCAGGCAATAGGCACAGAGCCAAATGGTTTTCAAGTAGATAAAGTAATTGATGGAAAAGATAAACTCGTAATACCTGGACTCATTAATGCACACACACATTCTTATATGACGACCTTTCGTAATGTTGCTGATGACCTTAGTTTTATGGATTGGCTGTTTGGAACCATTGATCCATTAGAGGGTCAATTAGTACCAGAAGATGCATATTGGGGTGCAAAGCTTGCAATCATGGAAATGATGCGTTGTGGAACAACCTGCTTTTCGGATATGCAGATGCACATCCATCAGACCACAAAGGCAGTAAAGGAAAGTGGAATGAGAGCAACCATTGGCAGAGGACTCGTAGGACAGGGAACCAATGAAGCAGGCTCTTCTAGGCTGCAGGAGGCTCTGGAAGAAATGGAAGATGGAAAAGACTGCAATCGTTTAACCTTCCGTCTTGCACCACATGCTCCTTACACAGTGGATGAAGAATATTTGAAAATTGTTGTAGAAGAAGCAAAAAAACAGAATGTAGGAATTCATATTCATTTATCCGAGAGCGTAACAGAAGTAGAGAATCTTCAAAAAGAGAAAGGATGCACACCAATCGAATTTGCAGAAAGAGCAGGAGCCTTCCGCGTTCCCTGTGTAGCAGCCCATTGTGTACAGGTAACGGACCAGGATATTGAGATTATGGCCCGCAACGGAGTCAGTGTTGTTACAAATCCAGCTAGTAATATGAAGCTTGGAAATGGCTTTGCACCAATTCAGAAAATGCTGGATGCAGGAATCAATGTTTGTCTTGGAACAGATGGTGCAGCAAGTAATAATTCCTTAAATATGTTTCATGAATTAAGTCTCTTGACCTTAATTCATAAGGGAACAGGGAAAACACCACAATGCATAAGTGCAAAGGAAGGCTTCAAAATTGCAACGATAAATGGAGCAAAAGCATTAGGACTGGAAAAAGAAATTGGTTCCATAGAAGTCGGAAAGAAGGCAGATCTTGCAATCTTAAATTTAAATACGCCTTCCCTGACACCAAGAAATAATCTTTTAGCAGGATTATGCTATTCTGCCAATGGATCAGAAGTAGAAACTGTGATTATCAATGGACAGATTACTATGGAAAACAAGAAAATTCTAACATTTGATGAAAATGAAGTTTACGCAGAAATTGACAAAATATGCAAGAGACTTGGACTTGATCAAAAGGAATATGAATGATGATGGTAGACAAAGACTAGAACTGTATAGTAGAATAATGACAGTTTGATGATAGGGGAACGACCATCAATAAAAATTCGTCCAAAATAGTTTAAGTAAAAATGGAGGAAATGAAATGAGTAGCGAAATCAGAGATATTAATCTGGCAGAATCAGGAAAGAAAAAAATTGAATGGGTAAAGAGAAATTGCGATTTACTCCGTACCCTTGAAAAAGAATTCAAAGAGACAAAACCTTTTGAAGGAAAGAAAATAGCACTATCTGTTCACTTAGAAGCGAAAACAGCATATTTATGTAAAGTGTTGGCAGCAGGCGGAGCTGAAATGTATATTACAGGTTCCAATCCATTATCTACACAAGATGATGTAGCCGCAGCATTAGTAGCAGATGGATTAGAAGTACATGCATGGTATGATTGTACTCCAGAAGAATATGAAGCACACATCCGTGCAGTATTAAAAATAGGTCCTAATGTGATCATCGATGATGGTGGAGACTTAGTTCATATGATGCATACAGAATTTAAGGCCTTAATTCCTCAGGTAATTGGAGGATGTGAAGAAACAACAACAGGAATTATCCGTTTAGAAGCAATGAATAGAGACGGGAAATTAGAATTCCCTATGGTCAGAGTCAATAATGCAGATTGTAAACATCTCTTTGATAATCGTTATGGTACAGGCCAGTCTGTCTGGGATGGCATCAATCGTACAACAAACTTGATCGTAGCTGGGAAAATAGTAGTAGTAGCAGGCTATGGCTGGTGTGGAAAAGGTGTTGCAATGAGAGCGAAAGGGCTTGGAGCCAGAGTCATTGTAACAGAAATCGATCCTGTAAAGGCAATTGAAGCAGTTATGGATGGGTTTGACGTAATGCCAATGAGAGAAGCAGCAAAAGTAGGAGATTTCTTTGTAACAGTGACTGGCTGTGATGGTGTCATTGATGAAGAAGATTTTTCACAATTAAAAGATGGTGCAATTCTTTGTAATGCAGGACATTTTGACTGTGAAATTGATATGAAGAAGCTTCGTGAAATAAGTATTGAAACAAAAGAAATGAGAAAGAATATTCAGGGCTATAAATTACCTACAGGTCAATGGGTATTTGTATTGGCGGAAGGCCGTTTAGTAAATCTTGCAGCAGGTGATGGTCATCCAGCAGAAATTATGGACATGTCATTTGCAATTCAAGCATTGAGCGCAAAATATCTTGTTGAAAATGCAGGCAGTTTAAAAGCGAAATTAATTGATGTTCCCAAAGAAGTAGATAACGATGTTGCAAAACGTAAGTTAGCATTTATGGGTAAATATATCGATGTGTTAACAGATGCACAGAAAGCATATTTAAATAGCTCAACACTGTAAGAAATGGAATAAACCATAAATAAAGAATAGCCCGCATTTGCGGGCTATTCTTTATTTTAATGTGACTCTTTTATTTAATGGAGTGATATTATTTACTTTCAATGCATCAATACTTCGGATATACTGTTCAAATTTCGTATATCCAAATTCTCTTGGATTAAAATTAGGAGATACCTTACGGATCTCGGAACTCAGAGTACCAAGATTAATCCCTTTTTCACCATGATTACGTACAATTTCAATTAAGATTTTTTCTAAACTATTGTCTTCCTCGGCAGTTTTGAGCATGACATTGATGGAAGTGCCAGTATGTTCGGTTGCCAGATAATCAAACTTCTTTAAGAAAATCGAAAACTTAGAATATCCGTAGTTTCTTGTATCAAAATCAGGATGACGTTTCTGTAAACGGCTGCCCAATTCCCCCATATCAATTCCGTTTCCTTCATCACCACTCTCTAAAATAATATCCTTTAAGGATTGCTCAATAATCATAATATCCGTAATGGCTGTTTCTTCTTCATGAGCCTTTTTCTTATTCGTTGGTTTTGCATTATTTACTTTTCGATCTTGATCTTTTTGATTTGCTGATTTTATATCGGAAGATTTTACGTCTTCAACGGTAATACGATCAAGAAATTTAAATTCATTGCAGGCAGCACAGAAAGGAGAGGGAGTTTTTGATTCTCCAAGGCCAACAACCATTTTGCCAGCTTCCTTTAATCTCGTTGCAAGTCGTGTGAAGTCACTGTCACTGGATGCAAGAGCAAATCCCTCTACATCACCGCTATATAAAATATCCATAGCGTCAATGATCATCGCAGAATCCGTAGAACTTTTTCCATAAGTATAACTATATTGTTGTATAGGAGTAATGGAATACTGCAAAAGTACTTTTTTCCAAGATGCAGCATTCGTACTGGTCCAGTCTCCATAGATTCTTTTGTAAGTAATGGTACCTTTGTTAGATATTTCATTTAATATACTGTTGATATATTTAGGTGAAATATTGTCTGCATCAATCAGTATTGCAAAACGCTTTTCCTCTGCCATTTAGAACCTCTTTCTTCATTAACATTTAATCTTCATTCCCATAGGATCCAATTTTGTTCCTAGCTGGATAATATATACATTATATCATGAAAAAGGGTAGATTGGTAAATAGCTTTTATTTAGAAGTATTTTAAGTTATATTAATAGATAGATCTACTTTGAGAGGAGAGGGAATCGGTATGGAATGGAATACATTGTTATCAGAGGAAAGGCGTCGTGCAAATAAGAAAGCTGGTAGTATCAGCGATCACAGATCCGAATTTGAGAAGGATTATCACAGAATTATTCTGAGTGCATCGTTTCGAAGACTCCAGGATAAAACGCAAGTGTTCCCATTAGATAAAAGCGATTTTATAAGAACAAGGCTTACGCACTCTATGGAGGTATCCTCCATTGCGAAATCACTAGGACAAGCGGTCGGAGCCAGACTAAAAAGTGACAATCGCATCACAAATGAACAAGCAGGGCAGATAGAAGATATCTTGCTTTGTTCAGGTCTACTGCACGATATTGGAAATCCTCCCTTTGGTCATTTTGGGGAAACCATTATCAGAGATTGGTTTATAAAAAATCTCTCTGAATTTACGTTTCAGAATCAACCAATCACAGAATGGCTATCAGAGGAAATGAAAGAAGATCTTTATCATTTTGAGGGCAATGCACAGTCTCTTCGTGTGATTACGAAACTGCACTATCTGGTAGATGACAATGGAATGAATCTTACAAATGCATTACTGAATACGATTATTAAGTATCCGGTATCCTCAACAGAAATTAATAAAAAGAGTGGAGACATCCGCACAAAGAAAATGGGTTATTTTTATGCAGATAAAGAAAACTTCGATGAAATCGTAGCTTCAACAGGAGCCGGTAACAAGCGTCATCCTCTCGTTTATTTACTTGAGGCAGCAGATGATATTGCCTACAGTACGGCCGATATTGAGGATGGATTTAAAAAGGGAATTATCAGCTTTACAAAATTAAAGCATTTAATGGAAAATAACCATCACATAGACCAAAAAGAAACTCACGAATACTGCGATTGTGAATATGCTACCAAGAGATTAGAGGAGCTATTTTTAAGAGGAATGAAGAATCAGGAGCCAGATGCAGAGTTATATGCAGTGCAGAACTGGGTCGTTACGTTACAGGGAATGATGATTCGGGCCGTAACAGAGTCCTTTCTCAATCATTATGAAGAAATCATGGCGGGGAATTACCAGGTTGATTTATTTGCTGGAACGAAAAGCGAGGTATTATCAAAAGTTTTAAAGGAAACAGCATTTGAGAATATATTTAGTTGCTCAGGAATTGTAAAATTAGAAATTGCAGCAGATTCCATTTTAAGTTTTTTATTAGAGGAATTTGTCAGTGCAGCAATAAATTATGACACAGATGTCAAAATGATTGAAAAAGACCAAAAGCTAATGGAATTGATTTCTCCTAATTACAAAAGAATCTATCGACTGGCAGCACAAGGAAAGGAAGAGGGAGAGAAACTATACCTTCGAATGCTGCTAGTGACAGATTACATTTCAGGAATGACCGATCATTTTGCAAAATCACTTTATCAGGAACTACATGGAATCTATTAAGATTCCATGCTTAACGGAGGTGTTATCAATTAATAGGAGTGCACTAGATTTTTCTAGTGCACTCCATTAGTGTTTGAAAGTATTTATTTTTAAGAATAGAATTAACCGAAATATCTTTTCAGAAGACCTTCAAATGCTTTTCCGTGTCTAGCCTCATCTCTGGCCATTTCATGAACGGTATCATGGATTGCATCTAAGTTAGCAGCTTTTGCACGTTTCGCAAGATCAAATTTACCTGCTGTTGCACCATTCTCTGCTTCGACTCTTAATTCAAGATTTTTCTTTGTGCTATCAGTAATAACTTCACCTAATAACTCAGCGAATTTTGCAGCATGCTCTGCTTCTTCAAAAGCAGCTTTTTCCCAGTACATACCGATTTCTGGGTATCCTTCTCTGTGAGCGACTCTTGCCATAGCAAGGTACATACCAACTTCGGTACATTCTCCATTAAAGTTTGCACGAAGATCAGCCATAATATCTTCTGATGATCCCTGAGCAACTCCAACAACATGTTCTGCAGCCCATTCTTTTTCACCAGTCTGTGCTGTGAATTTAGAAGCTGGAACTCCACACTGTGGACATTTTTCTGGTGCGCTATCTCCTTCGTGGACATATCCGCATACTTGACATACAAATTTCATAATCTTAGTCTCCTTTTCTTAAAAAATATTTTTTTTGTTGTAAAACTTGTTTCAATTATTGTGCTTTTTCTTTTTCATACAATCGTTACATTGACCATAAAAATAGGTCACGTGGCTAGTAATATAGCCGTTAAATTTTGCACCAGCGATTTTGTTGACCTCATCCATAGTCTCAAGATCAAGATCAATGACACTTCCACAATCATTACATACAAAATGATAATGAGTTTCTGCAGTTGCATCAAAACGATCAGGGGTAGTGCCACCCATATTCAATTTTTGAATCACTCCTAATTCAGAAAGAAGAGTTAAATTACGATAAACAGTTCCCAGGCTGATATTAGGATATTCATTTCGAACATTCATATAAACAGTGTCAGCTGTTGGATGATCTTTTCTTGTCTGTAAAAATGCAAGAATGGCATCTCGTTGTTTACTCCTTTTAAGTGTAGTTTCTATCATAGGGACCTCCAAATCAGTAATGATTACTAATATTATAATATAGCAAGGATTCTGATATGTCAATAAGTTTTGTTAAAATTTTTAAAATTTCTTTTAAAATAAGAATGAAATAATGGTAGTTCAAATGAAATAGAAGAAGATAGCAAAGAAAATACTCTTATTTTATGAAAATTTAACTGATTTTATAGATGTTTTTCGAAGTTTTCAAAAGAAACATGTTATAATTAAAAAAGTGTAAAAGAAAATCTTCTCATTAATTGTTTGTGCCGCTGGAAGCGGTATATTTGTAAGGTTGAATAAAAGAGATTGAGGATTATTATGAAACTAAGAACACGTTTAACAATTGCTTTTTTGGTAGTGGTATTAATGCCAATCTTACTTTTTGGACTTACCTTTGCAGGAATTAGTCAATATCAGACACATGTAATGAAAGAGAGCTATGGAATTGAAAGCGATGTATATGGTATTATGTCGGATTCCGTAAAGGTCTATAGTAAGGTAACCGAAAAAATATTTGATGAAATTGGAAAAGCTGCATGTCAGAATCCACAAAAATTGGAAGATCAACAGTTTTTAATGGAAATTAATAGGAAACTGTTCAGCAGTTCCTCCTTCTTAATTGTAAAGAAGGGAAATGAAATATATTACACAGGGAATGCTAATAAAACAGAGGAAATTCTTGATTTATTACCGGATATGGAAGAGGGAGATAATTTTGAGAACTCAGAAACGTATATCCGGGATAAACAAATTCTCATGAAGCAGATTTATTTTGAATTTCCAGATTCATCAGAGGGGAATGCATTTATTATCACGGAGACATCCGACATGATACCTCAGGTAAAAAGTACGCTGGTACAGATGTTGATTTCGGTTGTTTTGATTCTAATTCTTACAGGATTAGGGCTCGTATCATGGATTTACAAAGAACTCGTTTCTCCATTAAAGCAGTTAGCTGAGGCAACACAGAAAATTGCAGAAGGAAATCTGGACTTTACCATGGATTTGTCTGAGCATGCAGATGAGATTGATAATTTGTGTAAAAGCTTTGAAGAAATGAGAAAGCGTTTAAAAGAATCAACCGAAGAAAAACTGCAAAACGATATGGAAAACAGAGCCTTGATCAGTAATATTACACATGACCTAAAAACGCCTGTTACAGCAATCAAGGGATATGCAGAAGGAATCATTGATGGAGTTGCTGATACAAAAGAGAAGCAGGAGAAATATGTAAAAACAATTTATAATAAAGCAACTGATTTGGACCGCCTGATTAATGAATTAACCTTTTATTCTGGAATAGATGCCAATCGGATTCCCTATAATTTTGCCAAAATAAACGTAGCAGATTATTTTTCTGATTGTGTAGAAGAGATGGCGATGGATTTAGATTCTAAAAATATTCATTTGAATTTCCACAATTATTTGAAAGAAAATACCATTGTAATCGCTGATCCGATTCAGATGAAGAAAGTTGTAAATAATATTATAGGAAATTCAGCAAAGTATATAGACAAAGAGGAAGGCATCATTAATATCCGCTTAAAGGATGCCGAAGAATTTGTAGTGATAGAAATTGAGGATAACGGAAAGGGAATCGCGGCAAAAGACTTAACCTATATTTTTGACCGGTTCTATCGTACCGATGCTTCAAGAAATTCATCAAAAGGTGGAAGTGGAATTGGACTTTCGATTGTAAAGAAAATTGTCGAGGACCATGGAGGACGAATCTGGGCAACCAGTAAATTAAATATTGGCACAACAATGCTCATGGAGCTGCGTAAATATAAGGAGGTATCAATCAATGAGTAAAATACTTATTGTAGAAGACGAAGAAGCAATTGCTGATTTGGAGAAAGATTATTTAGAATTAAGTGGATTTACAGTAGTAACAGAAAACACTGGGGAAAAGGGACTTCATAGAGCATTATCAGAAGAATTCGATTTATTTATCCTGGATTTGATGTTGCCTGGAGTTGATGGATTCGAAATATGTAAGAAAATTCGTGAAATTAAAAATACACCCATTATTATGGTATCTGCCAAAAAAGATGATATTGATAAAATCAGGGGACTCGGATTAGGTGCAGATGATTATATGACAAAGCCATTCAGCCCTAGTGAATTGGTGGCGAGAGTAAAGGCTCATTTATCAAGATATGAAAGATTGACAGCTACCAATCAGGTAGAGAATGATATTGTAGAAATCAGAGGGATTAAAATTGATAAAACCGCAAGGCGTGTTTATATCAACGAAGAAGAGAGAACCTTTACTACGAAGGAATTTGATCTACTCACCTTTTTGGCACAAAATCCAAATCACGTTTATTCAAAGGAAGAGCTTTTCCGCAGAATATGGGATATGGAATCCATTGGCGATATTGCCACCGTTACTGTGCATATAAAGAAAATCAGAGAAAAAATAGAATTTGATACTTCAAATCCTCAGTATATTGAAACAATCTGGGGCGTTGGGTATCGGTTTAAGGTGTAAAGGACAATCTATGCAAATCTTATTTGAAGACAATGACATCATAGTAATACAAAAACCAGCAGGAATCGCTACGCAGACAGCAAAGCTTGGGGAGAAGGATCTTGTTAGTGAACTCAAAAATTATTTATTTGAACAGACAAAAGAGCCAGGAGAGCCATATGTTGGAGTGGTGCATCGTTTAGATCAGCCGGTAGAGGGAATTCTCGTATTTGGGAAACATGCGAAAGCGACGAAGGAACTAAGCAGACAGGTAGAGCACGCGATAGCAAAAAAGGAATACTATGCAGTCGTTTCAGGAAACGTAGAAGAGGGTGTTCATACCCTGATCGATTATCTTAAAAAAGATGGTAGGAGCAATACCTCATCGGTTGTAAAGCCAACGGAAAAGGATGCGAAACGAGCAGAATTAAGCTATCAGCTATGTGATAGCAAGGAAGAGCTCCATTTAATTAAAATAAACCTTTTAACAGGACGTCATCACCAGATTCGCGTGCAGCTGGCAAACGCAGGAATCCCCATACTCGGAGACCAGAAATACGGACATAAAATCGAGGGATATGAGGGGGGATTAAACCTCTGTGCCTTTCATTTAAATTTTCAACACCCAGGAACAAAAAAAGAAATGGATTTTCGTATAACCCCAAAGAATTTACAGATACTAATATAAAATTCAGGGGTTTGATGCCCTCGTGATATGGGGGTATTTATGGAAGAAAAATTAATGAGCATTTTTCGCAACAAGGTATTTCGTGCAATAGGGATTATTTTAGGTATTTATGTACTTTTAAAGTATATTGTACCCTTAATAATTCCTTTTTTGATTGCAGCATATATTGCCTATTTACTATTACCACTTGTTGATTTTATCAATCGGAAAACAAATATCAATAAAGGATTAATTGCATCATTTTTTGCTCTCCTGATAGGAAGTGTTTTGGCTTTTTTCATGTGGCTCTTACTATTAAGAGGTGTGAATTTTTTAAAAGAATTTTTATGTAATCTTGATATCTATAAGGATCAATTCTTTTTAATTATAAAGGACTGCAGTGGCTGTATAGAAAAGAGGATAGGAATTAAGGATAAAAGTATTGAGTCAGCAATATTAAATAGTGCAAATGCTTTTGTGAATAATCTTCAAATCACCTATCTTCCTATGATTATGGATCATTCATTCTACTATTTAAAAAATATAGCAAGAGTAATCGGTACGGTTGTAATTACGGTAATAGCAGCAGTTTTTATTGTAAAAGATTATGAAGTGATTGTAAAAAATCTAAAAAAGAATGAAAAGTGCAGGAAACTATTGAGGATTGTTATAAAAATTATTCATATAATCGAAATTTTTTTAAAGGCTCAAATAATAATCCTTGCAGTCGTTGGCGTAATTTGTATTATTGGTCTTTTCCTTACAAAAACAAAAAATGCAATTGGAATCGGACTTGTAATAGGATTATTAGATACATTACCCTTTATTGGAACGAGCATTGTCTTAATCCCATGGGCAATCATAGAATTTATTAGGGGAAATTACTATATTAGTGTAATTCTTATTATTACCTATCTGGTCACTGCGCTGGCAAGAGAATTACTAGAACCCAAACTTATGAGTAAGAAAATGGGTGTTTTACCAATTGCTATGATTATGGCAATCTATTTAGGAATAAAATTATTTGGCCTCGTCGGTGTCCTGCTAGGACCGGTAGGGTTGCTTATGATTATAGAGCTATGTAAGGATGAGAAGTTAGATGAAAGTTGAATTTAGACCTAAAATTCAAGAAAACCTCGTTGACAAATGCTTACGAATAGCCTAACATTAAAGTAATTAAGATTTTTTGCGTTGAAAAGGATTAGTAGACAGAACACTACCTCACAGAGAGAGAATCACAGGTGAAAGATTTTCAGGAAAGAACTGTTAAACCCACCTTGGAGCAGTGCATGAAAATGCACGTAGAACCGGCGTTAACGGTGTGAAAAGAGAATCTACCATTTTTTTCGTAGATTAATAAGGGTGGTACCGCCGAATCTTTCGGTCCCTTTGGAGCAACCAAGAGGGATACGGGAGCTTTTTTTATAAAAAGCGAAAAATCCCTCCAACCAAAAAAAGGAGAAAATAAATGGCAAAGGAAATGAAATTAGTAGAAGCAATCACATCGATGGAGACCGATTTTGCACAGTGGTATACCGATGTGGTTCGAAAAGCAGAATTGATTGATTACACAAGTGTAAAAGGCTGCATGGTGATTAAGCCTGCTGGTTATGCAATCTGGGAATTGATTCAGAAACAGTTAGATGAAAGATTTAAGGCAACAGGAGTTGAAAATGTATATCTTCCCATGTTTATTCCAGAAAGCCTGTTAGAGAAAGAAAAAGACCATGTAGAAGGTTTTGCACCAGAGGTTGCATGGGTGACTTATGGTGGATTAAATCCATTACAAGAGAGGCTTTGTGTAAGACCTACTTCAGAAACATTATTCTGTGACTTTTATAAGAAAGAAGTACAATCTTATCGAGATTTACCAAAGAATTATAACCAGTGGTGTTCCGTCGTACGTTGGGAAAAGGAAACAAGGCCATTTCTTCGTTCCAGAGAATTTTTGTGGCAGGAGGGTCATACGGTTCATCGTACTGCAGAAGATGCAGAAGAAAGAACAATTATGATGCTTAATGTTTATGCGGATTTCTGTGAAAATGTATTAGCAATGCCAGTAATTAAAGGTAGAAAAACAGACAAAGAAAAATTTGCAGGTGCAGAGGCTACCTATACCATCGAAGCATTAATGCACGACGGAAAAGCATTGCAGTCAGGAACCAGCCATAATTTCGGTGATGGGTTTGCAAAAGCCTTTGGCATACAATACACAGATAAGGACAATACTTTAAAATATGTACACCAGACCTCATGGGGAATGACGACACGTCTAATTGGTGCCATTATCATGGTACATGGAGATGATTCTGGATTAAAGCTTCCTCCAATGGTAGCACCAACACAAGTTATGGTGATTCCGATTCAGCAGAAAAAAGAAGGTGTATTAGAAAAAGCATATGAACTAAAGGAACGTTTATTAAAGAGTGGTGCGCGTGTAAAAGTAGATGATTCCGACAAGAGTCCAGGATGGAAATTCTCAGAGCAGGAAATGCGTGGAATCCCTCTTCGTATTGAGATTGGTCCAAAAGATATCGAAGCAGGCAAGTGTGTGATCTGTCGCAGGGATACCGGAGAAAAGATCGAATGCGGATTAGATGATATTGAAAGCAAAGTGGCAGAACTGCTTGTAACAATCCAGTCTGACATGCTAGAAAGAGCGAGAACTCATAGAATTGCACATACCTATGAAGCAAAAACTTATCCAGAATTCTGTCGTACGATAGAAGAGAAGCCAGGATTTGTTAAGGCAATGTGGTGTGGAGACCAGGCATGTGAAGATAAAATCAAAGAAGAAACCTCTGCAACCTCCAGATGTATGCCATTTGAAGGAGCAGAAGCAATCAGTGACAAATGCGTATGCTGTGGAAAACCTGCGAAACATTTAGTTTTGTGGGGAAAAGCATACTAGAATAAGAAAGAAGGAATTATATGAACGTATTAGTAATCAATTGTGGTAGTTCTTCTCTAAAATATCAATTAATCGATAGTGAGTCAGAGAAGGTATTAGCAAAAGGTCTTTGTGAAAGAATCGGAATCAATGGCAGTGCAATTACACATCAGCCAGAAGGCGGAGAAAAAGTAAAGACAGAAATCAGTATGAGCAATCATACGGTTGCTGTGCAGCTGGTGATTGAGAAGCTTACAGATGCAAAAGTAGGAGTCATTCAATCATTAGATGAAATAGGTGCAGTCGGACATCGTATCGTACATGGCGGAGAAAAATTTTCTGCTGCAACGTTACTGACGGAGGAAGTATTAAAAGAAGTAGAAAGCTGCAATGATTTAGCACCTCTTCATAATCCTGCAAACCTGATTGGGATTAATTCCTGCAAAGAGATTATGCCAAATGTACCAATGGTAGGTGTATTTGATACGGCATTTCATCAGACAATGCCCCCCAAAGCATATCTATACGGTATTCCTTATGAATATTATGAAAAATATAAAGTAAGACGGTATGGCTTCCACGGTACCAGTCATGAATTTGTCAGCAAACGCTGTGCAGAAATCTTGGGAAAAGATAAAAAAGATTTGAAAGTGGTTGTCTGCCATTTAGGGAATGGAGCAAGTGTTTCTGCCGTTGATGGTGGAAAATGCGTAGATACCAGCATGGGACTTACACCATTAGAAGGGCTGATTATGGGAACCAGAAGTGGTGATATTGATCCAGCAATCGTAAGCTTCCTCGCGGATAAAGAAAACCTGTCTGCAGATGAAGTAGTAGATATCCTAAATAAAAAATCAGGAGTACTGGGATTATCAAATGGATTTTCAAGTGATTTCCGTGATTTGGGAGATGCAGCTTCAAACGGAAATGAGCAGGCTCAGGTGGCATTAGAAACCTATGCATATCGCGTAGCCAAATATATTGGTGCCTATGCAGTTGCATTGAAAGGGTTAGATGCAATTGTATTTACAGCAGGCGTTGGTGAAAATAATGCAAGTGCAAGAGAATTAATAGGCGAATATGTTGCATTCTTAGGAACAAGTGTTGATAAAGAGAAGAATAAAATACGTGGGGAAGAAGTGATTCTTTCCAAGGAAAGTGACAAGGTTGTCACAATGGTGATCCCAACAGATGAAGAGTTAGCAATTGCAAGAGAGACGGTCAGAATTATATGATGATAGAGCTTCCTGAAAAAGTTCATACGATTATTCAGACTCTTATGGATGCAGGATATGAAGCCTATGCGGTAGGAGGATGTGTAAGAGATAGTATTCTGGGGAGAACTCCAGATGATTGGGATATTACAACCTCTGCAAAGCCTCAGGAAGTGAAATCCCTGTTTCGACGTACCATCGACACAGGGATCCAGCATGGTACGGTTACGATTATGATAGGAAAAGAAGGATTTGAAGTAACGACCTACCGGATTGATGGGGAATATGAAGATCACCGTCACCCAAAAGAAGTGCTTTTCACTTCCAACTTAATCGAAGATTTAAAGCGGCGTGACTTTACCATAAACGCAATGGCTTATAATGAAGTGGAAGGACTTGTGGATGCTTTTGAAGGACATAAAGATCTCGAGAATGGGATTATTCGGGCCGTAGGAGATCCAAAGGAACGTTTTACGGAGGATGCGTTACGAATCATGAGGGCAGTGCGTTTTGCTGCACAGCTAGGCTATGAGATCGAGGAACAGACAAAGCAGGCGGCTATTACCTTGTCCATAAACTTAAAAGACATTAGTGTGGAAAGAATTCAGGTAGAGCTCGTAAAATTACTGACCTCCAATCACCCCGAATTTTTAAAAATCGCTTATGATATGGAGATTACGAAAGTGATTCTGCCAGAGTTTGATCAAATGATGTTGACAAGTCAGAATCATCCCCATCATTGTTATACCGTAGGTGAGCATACATTAAAGGCGCTAGAACAAGTCAAAATAAAGGACTTTGAGGACAAGAAAACATTAAAATATGTCAGATTAGCCATTTTATTTCATGATATTGGAAAACCAGAGACAAAAAAGGTAGATGAAAAGGGAATCGACCATTTCTATGGTCATCCCGAGGTAAGTGAAAAAATCGCAAAGAAGATTTTGCAAAGACTGCATTTTGATAACGATACTACAAAAGTAGTTTGTGCCCTTGTAAAGTATCATGATTATAAACCAGTTCTTACACCGCAGGGTGTACGAAGAGCCATTTACCGTATTGGAGAAGGAATATTTCCGCTGTTATTTGCAGTTAAAAAAGCAGATATTTATGCTCAAAGTGACTATTTGAGAGAGCAGAAATTAAAAAGGGAAGAAGAAATAGCTGCTATTTATGAAGAAATAGTAAGTCAAAATCAGTGTTTGTCTATTAAGGACCTTGCAATAACAGGGAAAGACTTAATGGAATTAGGAATAAAGCCTTCCAAAGAGCTAGGAGACCTATTAAATAAACTGTTAGATCTTGTCCTGGAGGAACCATCAAGAAATACAAAAGAAGAATTAATTTTACTTGTAAAAGAAAATAGGAATGATTAAGCTATCCCTCTCATACCTTAGTTAGTGTACATCAGATGTTGATGGAACCAACTGGTTTGGGAGGGATTTTCTGTGAATGATAAAGGGATCAGCATATTAGATTGCTACGAATTGACAGTGCTTCGCACCTATAGAGGGCGGGGCGCTCTTGTTCTGGAAACAGATAAGGGGTTAAAGATCCTCCGGGAGTATAGTGGGAATTCTCTTCGTTTGGTAAACCAGGATCAATTAATGCACAAAATGCAAGAAATGGGAGTGCATTCAATTGATACCTTTGTTAAAAACAAGTCTGGGGAATTACTGACCTCTGATAAGGATCATGTGAACTATGTAATGAAGGAATGGTCAACAGGAGGAGAATGTGATGTTAGAAATAAATCCGATGTTGAGAAGGCATCAGGGAATTTAGCAATCATACATAAATCCATGATTTTCCCAGAGGGTGTAAATCGAGATCAAAAAATAATTACACTTTATGAGCAATGTCAAAAGCATACAAAAGAACTAAAAAAAATACGCAATTTCATGCGAAATCGAGGGCAAAAATCAGAATTTGAAAATTACTACCTGGAAAATTTTTATTCCTTCTTTGACCGTGCAGTGGAAATTACAGAGGAGCTTCAAAAAAAAGACGATGAACAGCTCTATGAAGATGTATTAACAAGGGGCATCTTTTGTCATGGGGATTACAATTATCACAATATTCTTATGGGAGAAGATGTATTTACCATTAATTTTGAACATTATTCCAATGATACACGGATCAAAGATTTAGCTAACATTTGCAGGAAAATTTCCGAAAAAAATAATTGGAATATTGAAATGGGCCATGTAATGTTAGACAGCTATCAGAAAGAATATCCATTAAGTAAGTCGGAGTGGGCAAATTTATATTACAGACTAGCATATCCCGAAAAATTCTGGAAGGTTTCCAATTACTATTTTAATCATTCCAAGGCTTGGATTCCTGACAAAAATAAAGAAAAATTAACGAATCTTATTGTGAATGAAGAAAAAAGGTTATTATTTCTAAAAGAACTATTTTGATTTTCATTCCTTGTAAATAATGATATACTAACATAAAAGTAAAAAACAGTAAGCACGAAAGACAGAGGCATTTACATGAAAAAATTGATTTTTCTTATCATACTGGTAAGTGTACTTTTAGTGGGATGTGGCAGTAAGCAAGAAAACCAGACAGTTACAGCTATGAAAGAGGATACGGTTAGTGAAGAAGAATTAAAGGCATCCGATACAGCTGTATTAATACGAAAGAATACACAAGAAAAAAAGGTAACCTTTCAAACACTCTCAACAGGTGCAAGATATGATCTGACATACACGGGAACGACCCAGCTGTATGACAAGTATGGGCAGGCAATTGTTATGGATCAGGTTGAGCTTGGTGAAATTGTAGATATTATTATTTCTCTGCATAGCAAAGCCCTAACCTCTTTGAATGTTTCTTCCGAAGCATTTACAATTTCTGAAGTAGAGAATCAGAAAATAAATGAAAAAAAGGGAATGTTTTCTCTTGGAAGTGATAACTATAAAATCACAGATAACCTGGTAGTAGTAACCGGAGATACGGTTGGCGAAATCATGGATCTGAATGAAGAAGATACACTGACAGTAAAAGGCATTGGCAGACAGATCTATTCTGTTATTTTAGAAACTGGTCATGGATACGTCAGACTAAAAGGTGATGAGTATTTTCAGGGTGGCTGGGTAGAAATCGGGAAGATTATAAAGCCGATTACGACAGATATGCTACTCCTAGTTCCAGAGGGAGCATATGATATGCGAATTACCTATCATGGATTTGGTGGTAGTAAGAGTGTCAAGGTAGATAGAGATAAAGAAACAGTAGTAGATGTCAGTGACTTAAAGGGTGAACTGCTAAAGATTGGCAAGCTTTCCTTCCATATTACGCCTTCCGACGCAACACTATATATTAATGGTGAGAAAACAGATTATAATCAAATGGTAGAGCTTGAATACGGAGTATATCAGATGGTAGTAACCGCAAAAGACTATACAGATATTAAAAAGTATTTGAGCGTTGGAAAAGAAATGGCGGAAATAGAAATAACAATGGAAGAAAAGAGCTCTAGCTCAAGTAGTTCTTCAAAATCTTCAAAAAGTAGCTCAAATAGCAGTTCAAGTAATAGTTTAAATAACAGTTCAAGTAGTAGATCAAGTAGTAGTTCAAAAAGAAGTTCAAGTAGCAGTATTAACTCGAATAGTGGAAAAGCAGGAGGAAGTGAATCCATTGATGTTGGAGAAAATGAAGAGGAAGATGTGATTGATGGTACAGAAAATCTATTATACATAGACAGTCCAGAGGATGTAGAAGTATATTATGATGGTATTTACAAGGGAATTGCGCCTTTGCATTTTACAAAAAGCGCAGGTACCCATGTAATTACACTGAAGCTGGATGGTTATGAGACCAAAAGCTATACTATAACATTAGATAGTTCAATAGAAAATGAAACGTATTCATTTAATGATTTAGTTGCCAATGATTAGGATTCAACATATGCAACAGGCTGATACATTTTATGGAAGCTTTCCCTGTCAATAAGGAAGGCTTCTTTTTTTCGATTACATTTAATTGCAAGATAATCGCCCTTTTTTCCTAAATGATAGGTAGAGTCGTCTTCAAAATGAAAAAGCTTTGTATCCTTATCAAGTTCCTTTGCATAAATTTGCAGTTCAACAGAAGGAATACAAGATCTAACATGCTTTTCCAAAGATATCACAGAACTGTCATGTCTAGATTCCTTTGCTGTTGGAAAATAAGATATTGGGACATTATAAGGCAGATCGAGAGGCTGGTACTCCGATTCAAAAATTTCCTGATCGATAATAGAAACAAGACCTTTACTGTTTATAAGAGCAAAGGTACCAGGTATCACCAGGAATGAATTATCCCCATCAATGGTACGAATGGTAATCGTTTTTCCGGTGGAAAAAATACGATCTAATTGTACATAGCCAAGAGGTGTTTTTGTTTTCATGTATCTGGTCATTTCAGAAAAATCAGGTACGAAATTCTCTGCATAAATAATATGAAAGGAATGAAAATAAGAGATTATTCTTTCTGAAAAATAAGATTCAAGATTCGTATCTCCATATTCTTTATGGAAAAGAGTTGTATTGATGGTACCACCAGCCTTATCTGTATGTCCGCCGCCGGAACCAATTCCCTGCGATAGATAAACGGCAACTTCATTTGCATGAGACTCCTTGATACAGCTTCGAACGGAAAATTTGATGCCATTGGAAGTCTCACTAAAAACGACACAGGTATAGACGGCATCTACCTGCAGGCATAGGTCGGAAATAAGTCCGAGGATATTGGGATCACAGACCCCTGCTTTAATAATGGCAAAATGATGATGCTCATTATAGATCGTGCGAATCAATGCAAGACCAGCGATTTCTAATTCCTGTAAAGAAATATTTGAATTTTGCATGAGATGAATCAGATTCTGATCAACAATCAGGGAATCAAACATATCCCGGTCAACAGGGTTAAAAATTTCAGAGAATTGGCTGGTATCAGAATACAACCCATAATAAAGTGCGGTAGCAAGCTTATTAGAAGTATTAAGAGGAAAGTCCACATCTTCTAACAGCTTCCATACAATAGTAGAACAGCTTCCATAATCACAACGAATATCCTTAAGAATATCCTCTGTAATCACAACAGGGTGATGGTCAATGACGGCAATATTTTTTGCGGTCAGGGAAGTAATATTACCAGAACCATATTGGCAGTCTACCGTAACAAGAATTCCTGGTACAGGATGATCTTTTTCTACATGGATAATGGGTATTTGAAGCTTGTCTATCATGATGCACAGATTACTTTTATGAATCAGATTGTTACCACAATATACAAGCTCTACATTTTTATGAAGGGATTCAAAATAGAGATAAAGACCGAATCCAGACGCTAATGCATCGGCATCAGGATTATCATGGCATTGGATTGTGATATCATTAAATTTACTCAGCTCTTCAAGTATCATCGATTGCTCCTAACGGTTGAATATTTTAGTGATTTTAGTATACATGATATACATTATAAACACAAAGACTTATAATAAACAGAAAAGAGACCAGATTTTTATAGAAAAGAGGATAAAAGTTGAAAGAAACGTATGATTTTGAAGATTTTCGGGAAATAATAAAGAGATTAAGAGACAAAGATGGTTGTCCATGGGACAGAGAGCAGACACATCAAAGTCTTAAAATGTGTATGACAGAGGAATCTTTAGAAGTTCTTTCTGCAATTAATATCTTTGATAAAACAGGAAATACCGAAAATTTAAGAGAAGAGCTTGGAGATGTATTGTTACAAGTAGTGATGCATGCCCAGATTGCAGAGGAAGAAGGACTCTTTACAATGAATGATATTATTTTTGACATCAGTGAAAAAATGATTCGACGCCACCCCCATGTATTTGGAGATGTGACTGTTTCTGATAGTGGAGAGGTTCTTAAAAATTGGGATGAAATTAAAAAGAAAGAAAAAGCAGGAAAAGAATGGATTGATCTGGAAATGAATGATTCCATCAATGAAATGATGGAACAATTAAAAATTATCAGGGAAAAAAAGATTTTAAAACGAAAGAATTCCAGATAATGTAAGATTATACATAGAATTTTTTCTATGTTCTTTCATACAAAATCTATTAAAAATGGTCACAAAAGCCGTAGAATAGGCAAATATTCCTTGACAAAGGATGCATAAACGCGTATATATAATGATAGACGTTTAAGAAAGCGTTACCAAAATAGAATACTCATGTTAGAGGAGGAGTTCATAATGAACAAAACAGAATTAGTAGCAGCTATGGCTGAACAGTCAGGATTATCAAAGAAGGATGCAGAGAAGGCTTTAAAAGCTTTTACAGATGTAGTAGCAGATCAGTTAAAAAAAGAAGATAAAATCCAATTAGTAGGATTTGGTACATTCGAAGTTTCTAAAAGAGCAGCTAGAGAAGGAAGAAATCCTCAAAGCGGCGCAGTTATGAAAATTCCTGCATCAAAGGCTCCTAAATTTAAAGCTGGTAAAGCTTTAAAAGATCTTGTAAATAACTAGATTTTAGATCTAAATAAGGAACATTCAGAAAACAGCGTGAATACATAAGGTATCCAGGCTGTTTTCTTCATTTCATGTTTGAAAGGTGAAGAGAATGAGATTAGACAAATATTTAAAGGTTTCCCGTTTAATAAAAAGAAGAACCGTTGCGAATGATGCCTGTGATGCAGGCAGAGTACTCATTAATGATAAGCCAGCAAAGGCAGGAGCAAATGTAAAAGAAGGCGATATCATAGAGATTACCTTTGGCACCAAGCCCGTAAAAGTAGAGGTACTTTGCGTACAGGAAACAGTAAAAAAAGAAGAAGCAAAAGAACTCTTCCGCTATTTATAGAATAAAAAAAATTCCCTCTCATATAATGTACAAAGGCGATAATTCCTTTAAAACAGGAGGGATAAGATGGAAGAAGTAAATAACAAACAAAGGGCTCACAAGCTCCTATTAACGAATAGAAAAAACTGTACGCTAAGTGGAATCGTGGATGTTCTATCTTTTGACTTAGGTGCAATTTTATTAGAAACAGATCAGGGAATGCTTATGATAAAGGGGAATGATCTGCATGTGAACAGGCTGACTTTGGAAAAGGGTGAAGTAGATATAGCGGGAAAAATCGATAGCTTTACTTACTCTGACAGCGGTGCATATGGGAAATCACAAGAATCTCTCTTTGGAAGATTGTTTAAATAAATTATGAGCCAGAATATTTTGATAGAATCCCGCATGCTGGTTCATTTTTTTCTGCTCGGAATGGGAATAACAATCTGCTATGATGGAATTAGATTCCTTCGCTTATTAATTCCACATAATAATGTATTTATAGCAATCGAAGATGTTGCTTTTTGGATTATCACTGGTTTTGTAGTTTTTTACATGTTTTTAAAAGAAAGTAATGGAAGCATCCGGTTTTTTTCCATTGGAGGAGCAATCCTTGGAATGGTTGTGAAAAACAAGTTGACGGGTAACATAAAGCCGAGTAAAATAGCATTATGTAAACGCAAGAATAAGGCTGGGGGGAAAGCACATGAGAGGCGTGACATTCAGAAAAAAAAAGCAGAATAGATTAGCCATGATGAGCATTACGATTGTTGTTGCCATGCTCCTTACTGTTATTTCTATTAATAGTCTGCAGCTAAAAGAAAAGCAAAGTGATTATATGGCCAAGGAAGCATCCTTAGGAACACAGATTGAAGAACAAAATGATAGAGCAGAAGAGCTGAAAGAGCTTAAAAAATATACAAAGACAAAAAAGTATGCCGAAGAAGTTGCAAAGGATAAGCTAGGCCTTGTGTATGATGATGAAATCATATTTAAACAGGAAGAATAAAAATCGATTGATAGAAAGTAACAGAAAAGAACAAGAATCCACAAGAAGAATTCTTATTCCAATCACGATTTAGTAGGTGAAGGAATGAAAGATACGAACTCTGGTGGGTTCTTTTTTTAGGCTCGCGAATAAGGAAAAAAGGAGAAGTAGGATGTCGAAATGTTTTTAATAAAAACCCCGTAGTTTGACATTCCTTGCACAATACATAGCCTATAATACACCTTCAAAGAGGGTAACCATTCAAGGATGGAAATCCTCTAGAGTGGGAAGGGAGTTTTGCCATGAAGCCACAGAATAATAAAGGAGAATTGTTACTAAAAGGACCAGGAAGAGAAAAGCTGATGGCTTATGCAAAGTCTTTTGAAGGGCTTTCAAGAAGCTTCTATTTTTTGCCGGACAGGCAGTCAGATGGGAATGAAAGAAAGGAAGTACCTGCCGAGATAGGGAATCGAAGAAGAGAAGCACTCTGGCATAGTCGAATGATGGAAAATCGAATGGTTGTAGCAGACCAGTTGTTAGAGGTTTCAAGAATTATTACGGAGATGGCAGATGAAATATGTACCGTAGAGGATGTAGGAAGTAAAAAAGAAGATAAAATAATAAAAGCCCTAAAAAGAGAAGGACTTGCTACTACAGATCTATTAATGATAGAAAATAAGGACAGGCGTCTGGAGCTCTATATGCGTATTAAAACAGAATGGGGAAATCGGATTGCTTCAAGAGAGGCAGCAGAAATTATTTCAGAAGCCCTGGGACAGAATATGGTGCCGGCATTACATGCAAAATCCATGATTGATAAGGAGTATATGGATATTTGCTTTGAGGAAGAGGCGGCTTTTCAGGTTTTGACTGGATTTGCAAAATCGACAAAGGATAATGAAAAGGAATCAGGAGACACCTTTTCTGTTGCAAAAATAAATCGCGGACAAATTGCGTTAAGCCTTTCGGATGGTATGGGGTCAGGTCCGGCAGCAGCATATGAAAGTAAAATTGTGATTGAATTATTGGAGCAATTTTTAGAAGCTGGTTTTGATACAGAGGCAGCAGTTCTAATGATTAATGGCGCTATGATAGGAAGGAATGAAGATCAAATCATATCGACTCTGGATATTTGCCGCATTAATCTTTACACTGGAATGCTTACATACTTAAAAGCGGGTGCATCAACCACATTTATAAAAAGAGAAAGTGAGGTTGAGATTATAGAATCGGAAAGTTTACCTCTGGGTATTTTTCATGAACCTGATTTTGACAAGGGGAGAAAAAAGCTATATGATGGTGATATTGTAGTAATGGTTACGGACGGAGTACTAGATCGCATTGGTGGAGAGGCTCCAGAGCTTTTAATCGCAAAGGCTCTAAAGAAAATCAAATCCAACAATCCAAAAGAAATTGCATCAAAACTCCTGACATATGCTACACTTGCTGTGGATACACCCTGTAAGGATGATATGACGATTCTGGTTGCAGGCATCTGGAGAAATTAAATGATTACCAAAATACGTAAGTTTATAGAGAAACACAATATGATAGTGGAAAATGACCGTGTTGTCGTAGGAGTATCAGGAGGAGCAGATTCAATGTGCCTCCTGTTTGTGTTGTGCGAAATCAGAAAGACATTGCCGATGGATTTACGCGTAGTGCATGTAGAGCATGGAATCAGGGGTCAGGAGTCAAAGGAGGACGCATCCTTTGTAAAGAGCGTCTGTGAGGGACTTGAAATCCCCTTTAAAGAAGTAGCGGTTGACTGTGCCATGTTATCAAAAGAATGGGGCATGACTGTAGAGGAGGCTGGAAGAACAGCCAGATATCAGGCATTCTTAGCCGAAAATCCAGATAAAATAGCGGTAGCCCATCACCAGAACGATGTGGCAGAGACGATGCTGTTCCACCTCTTTCGTGGAACTGGAATCAAAGGACTTTCAAGCATTGCACCAGTAAGAGACCAGATTATCAGACCGCTTCTTTGTGTTTCCAGAAACGAGATCGAGCAATACCTGCACGAACACAAAATATCTTATCGAATGGATGCAACGAATGCTCAAAATGATTATTCCAGAAATCGAATTCGCAACGAAATGATTCCCAAGGCATGCATGATAAATGAAAAAGCTGTCCATCATATGTGTGAGACAGCAGAACTATTAAGAGAGACAGAAAATTATATGACGCGAGTGTCAGAAAAAGCATTTGCGAACTATGTGAAAATAGAAAATAATAAAAAATTAGTGATTGATGGTAATTTATTTGAAAAAGAGGAAATCATTATTAGTATGTACGTAGTTAGGAAGTGCTTCCAGATACTTAGTGGTAAATGGAAAGATATTACCGCAGTTCACCTAAAAAAAGTTCTAGAATTAGGGCGAATGCAATCAGGGAAGCAGTTTGATTTCCCCTATGGAATTCATGCGACGAAAAGCTATCAGACAATTCTATTAGAAATAGAAAACAAAGAGATATTGAAAGAAATACCCTCATTAAATTTAAAAATACCAACCCAGGGGGAAATTTTGCTACCAGGAGGATATCTTGTAAAAACAGAAATAGTTCCTTATACAAAAAATTTAGATATTCCCAAAGAAACCTATACGAAATGCTTTGATTATGATAAAATCAAGGATAACATTGTGATTCGGACCAGGCAGACGGGAGATTATATAGCCGTCAATCAATCGCTTGGTACACAGAAGTTAAAAACCTTTTACATTAATAATAAAATACCTTTGGAAAAAAGAGATGAGATCTTTCTTTTTGCTGAGGGTAATCATATTCTATGGATTGTTGGATATCGTATAAGTGAAGAATATAAGATTTCTGATCGTACAGAAAGAATGTGGAAGGTTGAAATACAACATCTACAAAAGGAGAATAGGAATGAGTGACAGAATTAGTGTAATGTATTCAGAAGAAGAGGTAAATGCAAAGATCAAAGAGATCGGAGACAAAATCAGTAAGGATTATGAAAATCAGGAAGTCCTGTTGATTTGTGTTTTAAAAGGCGCCACCTTTTTTGCATGTGAACTCGCTAAAAGAATAACAGTTCCAGTGGAACTTGAATTTATGAAAGTAAGCAGCTATGGAAATGAAACAGAAAGTAGTGGAGTAGTAAAGATCACACAGGATTTGGATCAGCCAATCCGTGGGAAGCATGTAATTGTAGTAGAAGATATTGTAGACACAGGAAGAACATTAAGCTACCTGCTTGAGCTCTTAAAGAAAAGAGATCCAGCTTCTGTAGCTCTTTGTACACTTCTTGATAAGCCGGAAAGAAGAGTTGCTGATGTAGCTGTGGATTATACAGGATTTGTGATTCCAGATGAGTTTGTAGTTGGATATGGTCTTGATTATGCGCAGAAATATAGAAATCTCCCATTTGTCGGAATTATCAAACCCGAATAGGAGGATATGAATTTGAACAAAAACAACAAAGGGATTGTTATTTATTTGTTAATGATAGGTGTCGTATTTCTGATTATTTACACCATGACAAATAAATGGGTTATGAGTGAAGAATATAATAATAGGCAGTTTATGTCAGATTTGGATGGCGGGAATATTGCGGCTGTAGAGATTCAGCCGAATTCAGAAACACCTACAGGAGTTGTGACTGTTACCTTCAAAGACAAAACTACCAAGAATCTATATGTAGCAAATGTTGCGGAAACAGAAACAATGTTACAAGATAAATTCCCTAATTATGTGATGGAAGATGTGCATAGGGAAAACTGGTTTATCACATATCTGCTTCCAAGTATTATTGTAATAGGTGCAGTGTTATTTATCTTTTTAATCATGAATAATCAGGCAAGCGGTGGCGGTGGCGGCGGCAAAATGATGAACTTTGGAAAGAGCCGCGCGAAAATGTCAACGGGTAACACAAAAGTAACTTTTAAAGAAGTAGCAGGACTTCAGGAGGAAAAGGAAGATTTAGAAGAAATCGTAGACTTCCTGAAAAATCCGAAAAAATATATTGATGTTGGTGCAAGAATTCCCAAGGGAGTACTTTTAGAGGGACCTCCAGGAACCGGTAAAACGTTACTTGCCAAGGCGGTAGCAGGTGAGGCGGGAGTGCCATTCTTTAGTATTTCAGGTTCTGACTTTGTAGAAATGTTTGTTGGTGTTGGAGCGAGCCGTGTTCGAGATTTGTTTTTAGATGCAAAGAAGAATGCACCTTGCATTGTATTTATTGATGAAATTGATGCAGTAGCCAGACGTAGAGGTACCGGTATGGGTGGCGGACATGACGAACGGGAACAGACTCTCAACCAGCTGTTAGTCGAGATGGATGGTTTTGGTGTCAATGAAGGCATTATTGTTATGGCAGCAACAAACCGTGTGGATATTTTAGATCCTGCAATCTTAAGACCAGGACGATTTGATCGTAAAGTATACGTAGGAAGACCAGACGTAAAAGGTAGAAAAGAGATCCTCGAAATTCATGCAAAGAATAAACCTCTTGGAGATGATGTAAATCTTGAGCATATTGCTCAGACGACTGCAGGTCTTGCAGGTGCGGATCTAGAGAATCTGTTAAATGAAGCAGCAATCAATGCAGCTAAACAGGATCGTAAATTTTTAGTTCAGGAAGATATTAAAAATGCATTCATAAAAGTAGGTGTTGGAGCGGAAAAGAAGAGCAAAGTGATCACAGAAAAGGATAAGAAGATTACAGCTTATCATGAAGCTGGACATGCGATTCTCTTTCATGTATTAGAAGGGGTAGGTCCTGTCTATATGGTTTCTATTATTCCAACCGGAGCTGGTGCTCTAGGCTATACGATGCCACTTCCAGAAAAAGATGATGTTCATATGACCAGAGGAATGATGCTCGATAATATTATGGTTTCCTTAGGTGGACGTATTGCAGAAGAAATGATTTTTGATGACATTACAACGGGCGCTTCCCAGGATATCAAACAGGCGACTAAGGTTGCAAGAGACATGGTAACGAAATATGGTATGAGCAAGAAGCTTGGAATGATATGTTACAGCGAAGATGATGATGAGGTATTCATTGGACGTGACCTCGCTCATTCCAGATCCCACAGTGAAAATACAGCAGGAGAAATTGATGAAGAGGTAAGGGCAATTATCAATGATTGCTACCAGAAAGCCACAGAAATCATAGAGAAAAACAAGAATATTCTCGAATCCTGTGCGAAACTTTTGTTAGAAAAAGAAAAGATTACGAGGGAAGAGTTCGAAGGCCTGTTTGTGCAAAATGCATAAAAAAATACTAGGCGTTTTGTAAACTTTGTTAATAGTACATCTTGTCAATTTGAGGGGACAATGCTATCATTTTCTTGTACCCCCCAATACATGATATAGTTTAACAACTATACCCCATAAGAAAAGAAATACCTTCTCCAAAAGAGACAGTCGCCGTGACTGTCTCTTTTACTGTGCGCTCAGCGTGGTATAAATAAAAGACATGAAGATTTTACCAATGAATCTTAATCTAGTCTATGTACTTTATGTTTGCTATTTTCATATAATTTGTGAGTGATTGTTATCATTCAACATTTTTAAGGAGGAGAAGAAATGCGTAAAAAGAAAATAAAAAAAGGATTGGCATTATTTTTAGCAGTGGTAATGCTGGCAACAAGCAGTACGGAGATACCTGCTTTTGCAGAATCGATACAAGATTCTGAAATGCCACAGGAGGAGACGGCTTCAGAAAATGAGATAATATCAGACAGTGAACTGGTTTCTGAAAACGAAACGATACCAGACAGGGAACCGGTTTCAGAAAACACGATAATACCAGACAGGGAACCAGTTTCAGAAAATGAGACGGTATCTGGGGAAAAACTGGTATCTGAGAATCAAGCCGTATCAGAGGACACGGTAAGTCCGAATGAGGTGGTGACTGGAACGCTGAATTCCATAAATATTCCAATAGAAGGAGTGACAGCGCAGCCGGGTTCCTACAACGCAGACATCACAGTAAGTGTCAATAGTACGGATTATTCTGCATAC
>JAQUUB010000005.1:0-27986 GCA_028694115.1 Lachnospiraceae bacterium | reverse complement strand
TCCGAATGAGGTGGTGACTGGAACGCTGAATTCCATAAATATTCCAATAGAAGGAGTGACAGCGCAGCCGGGTTCCTACAACGCAGACATCACAGTAAGTGTCAATAGTACGGATTATTCTGCATACAATTTTTATGTTCTATACAGTGACACAGAAGCAAATCTTCCAGTTGATGATGTGATCAGCGATATATATATATATAGTGACAAATGGAATTATGCTGGAGAACAAGATAATGAAAAGGATTATGAGGAAAGTAAACAAACAATCTATTTCAAACCACAGGGATTCCACCCATCAGCAACTTATTACTATCAGTTATTTTATGAAGAAAATGGTGCTTTCTATAAGATAACAAATGCAGCATCCTTTACAACAAAGGCGGCAGTTACAGAATCCAAGGTTTCTTTCACAGACTTCACAGTTAAAGAGATAGGTTATACAAAAGCAAAAGTAGAGTTTCAATTGGTAAATCCGGATGATGAAAATATTGTTAATCAAAATATTTATATAAAGGGTGGAATAAACCCATCTTATGCTTCAGAAATGTATGATGAAGATGGTAATATCATACCGGATATGTATGAAGGCACTGTTTTTTTGGGAAAGGATCAGAGTAAGGATTTTTGGCTGGAAGCAGAAGTATATACAGGAGACTTGGTAAAAACACCTGTAACAACTGCACCCGTTACGATAACAGCGAAATCGTCGGCAGATCTGCAGACTACGTGTACACCCAAAAGTTTTGTCAACAGTGCAGTGATGAGCATAAAATTAAATCCGTATTATCGGGTTGATTCTTATCAGATGAATTTAAATTTTGAGTACAAACCAAAAGGGTCAGAGTCCACCAGCTCGAACAATGCAAATGCAACTGCATCAGAAAATAGCATCTTATTAACGGATTTGACAGCAAATACAGAGTATGAATATACATTAAAGATCTATGATGATTACTCAAATACAAATTTATTAACAAGCTGTACAGGCAGCTTTCAAACAACACAAGATACAGAGTATTTAAAATCAGATTTTGATGAACAGATTTTTAACAAGATAATAGGTCAGCTGAATCTTTCAACCGATATCACTACAATTAAGCAAAGCCAATTAGAAAAAATTACAGAGTTAAAAATAACAAGTGAGGATGTTGTAACATCCGTTCTGCCAACACCGGTGCTGTCACTAAATGGAGTGAATCATCTGGTAAATCTCACGGATTTGGAAATCACAGGGCAGGATTTGTCATCTGCATTCGAGATCGAGAATTTAACCAGTTTGGAATCTATCAATTTGGCTGGAAATAAACTGACAGAAATGCCGAATTTATCAAAACTTAACAAAATTTCTTCTGCATGGAATTTTAATTTTAAGTATAATTTTATTGAATCTAGCTCTATAACAGAGGCAAAATTGCCTGCCAGTATAAGCGATAAGACCAGTTGGATTACAGAGACGCGAAGCAATCAGCTGGAAAGTACAACGCAGTGTATTACGGCAGACAAATATTATGCGATAGGTGTAAAACACCCATTTTTCTTAGAGGCACAAAATTTCCCTATAAAAAGAAAGTATACATTAACCGTGACTGTCAATGAGAAAGAAAAGACGTCTACAATAGAAGCTAGTAATGGTGCATATTATTATTCATTTCCGGACCTTGAGATTGCAGCAGGGACTTATCAGGTGGCAATGAAACTTACGGATTGTTATGGCAATAAACAGTGGGAAGAAACCAGAACTATTACGTTTGCTGGTGATGAGGGAGTGATAGAGGACGTTTATGCGGATGCGTCTGATAAAGAACTATCAGTCATAGGCTATATCCCGGGTACCTTTAAAGCCACAGAGATTCAGTTGAAGAATGCGGAGGGTATCGTAGTAGGAAAGGATAGTTACACAAATTCCTATTCTAGCAATTACCGTGATTCCCGTTATGATGGAATATTTTCTAAAATATACGAGTTTAATGAAAATGATATAAAATGGAATAAAATGCAGATTAGTTCCACTATTCAATTTTCAAAATTACTTACAGAAGGGGATTATCATCTGGTCATTAAAATGGAGGATGAGAAAGAATATTCCTTTACCAACATTGTACATATCTCAGCAAAGGCTGTGATTGCAGAGATAAATAGAGGCTACCGGGAGAACCAGAAAAATGATAATGCAGGAGCCTATTATTATCTGGATATGAGGGGAGTGAATATTGATCCACAGAAGGTGTGGCCGGTCATCAAGGCAAAAGATGGTAAAGAGATTTCTGAAAAGAGTAGTGTGGCATATATCGGCAACAGTACTTACCAGTATCAGTTAAAAAAATTAGAGGTAGACACCTATTGGAAAGATCAAAGTACCCTCCATGTGACGGTTGGCAGTGAGAGTGGATATGAATTCGTAGATGGCCGTAAAAACAAGACGATTACATATTATGAGCAAAGCGATCATGTTCGTTCGGAGTATTATAATTATCGAAGCAGTGTAAATAAATACAGGGTGTGTTTTGATTCTAAGGTGACGGATGGAACGAAGGTTTCTATTAAACTGTATTCTGATTCAAATTACCGTACACAGCTTGCGGTTGCAGAAGGAACGGTTACCAAGGGATGGGCAAATCTGAATCTGAAGGGTCTGGATGGAAATGAATTTGTTCCAGATAGAGATAAATATTATTATAAAAAAATCGTATATACAGAGAATTATAAAGGAACAGAGAATTACAGCAGTAAGATTACCTGGTATGGAATTGACAGTAATTCCTCCTCCTCTATGTCCTACCGATTGAATTCTGATGATGCAATCCGAACATCAGATTCTACAAGCATTGACTTTGATATTACATTACCAAATCAGACAGATAAGACACTTACCTATGAAGCATATCTGGATAAGACATCGAATTCGAAACTGGGAGATGCTGTATCATTGAGAGCAGAAGAAACCACGTATAACGGCAAAAAATGTGTGAAGCTTACTGGTAAGAGAGGAACAGGAACACAGCTTTCTAGTGGAAAATATTATCTTAATGTTTATTGCAATAATACATTGGTAGCTACACCACGAATTGCTGTCTATAACAATGATTTATTCTATATGGAGTCTAATTATGCATATGGAAACAGTAATGGGGATTACAAAGTTTATATTGAGTCAAATCAGTTAAAGGGCGAATATAGAAAGGTCTATCATTCAAAGGTAAGTGATGCAGATGCGTTACAGCTGGTAAAGGATTCCTACACATTGGAAGTACATGATTTATTGGGAAATGAAATCAATGGCTGGTCCGTGAAATCGGCAAGCTATAGTGATGCATATATATGGATTACATTAACAGGAATCCCAGCAGACTATCTGGGATGTTATATCAAGGTCCTCTCAAAGACAAATAAAGAAGGATATACGCTGGATGGAACCGACAGTACCGTTTATTACGAGAATGAAACATACAATGTAGATCCGAAATATGGATATTATGCAACAGATTCCACAGCATCTTTACGGTTTCAGACTTCCACGGAACGTCATGATGAGAAAACATCATGGAGTTCTTATGATTCCATTGAAATCGGGGAGCGATCAGGGATGCTCCCAGTTACGGTTAATTTCTATAAAATAGGTGATAATACGCCAACGAAAACACTGAAGATTAAGAAAGCTGGTGAGCACCAGTTTACCAGTTCAGAACTGTCTGGAATCAGTTCGACAGAGGTTTATTTTATGACGGCCGAAAGTGAGGATCGCAAGCAGGGTGAAAATGAGACGGGATATGTTGGTGTAATTACTTCCTCAGTCGATGTACCAGAAGCAGATATCACACTTTCCTTAGATCAAACATCGATTTCTATGCAGGAAGGGAATACGGTGAAGCTAACTGCAACGCCATCAGCCATAACAGAGGAAAAACTCTCCTGGTCGAGCAGCAATCAGAAGGTTGCTAACGTAGACAATGGAACCGTGACGGCAATAGGAGCCGGAACTGCAATCATCACAGCAAGCCTGTCAGGTGGCGCCAGTGCAAAATGTCAAATTATTGTAACTGGAAAAAGTGCTTTGGATGCAGTTGATATTGGAGGTGCTACGGTAAAAGCAATTAAGAAACAGATCTATACGGGACAGATGGTGACACCAAAGCTGACGGTTAAGAATGGCAAGGATACATTGGTTGAAAATGCAGATTACATTCTTTCTTATCGCAATAATAGTAATGCTGGAATAGATACGGCTGTTGCAATTATTTATGGAATTGGTGCTTATAACGGAACGAAAGAAATCAAATTTACCATTGCACCAAAAGCAATCAAAGGTGTTTCAATGGAAGCATATGATATGGTTACTACAGGGATGGCACTTTCTCCAGCTGTCATTATTATGGATAATGGGAAGAGACTGACAGAGGGTGTGGATTTTAGTATTACCGGTCTGAAAAACAATCAAAAGGCTGGAACTGGTAAATTCACAATCGAAGGAATCAATAACTATACTGGGAAAAAATCTGGAAGTTTTAAGATTTTTCCTGTAAATACAAAAATTTTGACAGGATTGTCAATTACTGCAGATATACCAGAGTCAGGTTACACCTATGATGGAAAAAAGAAGATGCCTGTCCTAACAGTAAAAGATTCTTCTGGTGGTGTATTACAGATCAAGAAGGACTATACCGTATCCTATAAGAGTAATGTAAATGCAGGAACAGCGATAGCAATTGTAAAAGGAAAAGGAAGTAATAAGGGCACCAAGAATTATTACTTTAAAATCAAAGCATTAGATGTCAGTACAGAAACAACGAGAGAAGATATTAAAGCAGTTAATTATACGGGGACTGCAGTGAATCCTAAGGTTATAGTGAAAAACAAAGCTGGTAAAAAACTGAAGATAAATAAGGATTATACGTTGACATACAGTAATAATTATCAGGCAAGTACTACCACCAAGGCAGGAACAGCAACCGTTGTTATCACAGGAAAAGGGAACTACAGCGGAACCGTAACCAAAGACTTCCTAATCAATAAAATTGCTCTTGGAAAAGGTTTTGCGGTCAAAGAATTAAAAACACAGACCTACACGGGAGAGGCGCTTACACCATCCTTCAAGCTGTATTATAAAAAGAGACTATTGAAACAGGATCAAGATTATACCGTTACCTACAATAGTAATGTAAAAGTTGGAAAGGGTGAAATCATCATTAATGCCGTAGAGGGCAGTAGCTTTACGGGAAGTATGACAAAAATATTTAAGATAAAATAGTAGAATCATAATTAAGAAAGAGGGAGCTGCATCATTTTGTGCTGGCTCCCTCTTTTATAAATATTGTCTTAAAAGGGAAGAAACTCACTACATTACGCTTAAAGTGGTACAACCAGTTGTCTTGATATTGTAAAATAAATGATGTAAAATAAGAGATAGTAAGAAATGATTGATAGGAGATTAAAATGGATATCAACAATTACCCAATGAATGAAAGAAATCAGATCTATATTTCTGGCATGAGACCTCCTTTAGATAGAAAAGCACTTTATTCTGATACATCTCCAGATTACGTGATTCCACCAGAGCCGAATCCCTATAGTATTGTTAAAATACGTTTTCGAACAGGCAGGAATCATGCGGATAGTGTATTTTATGTTTCAGCAACAGAGCATCAGCTAATGAATAAGGTTGATTCAGAGGAAGAGTTTGATTATTATGAGATAGAGGTTCAATTAGATGATGAGCCTATTCAGTATTCTTTTGAGATACAAATAGGTCGAATTGATGTTTACTATGATACAAGAGGTGTTGTAAAGGAGAGAGATGAGAAGTATACCTTTCGACTGATTCCCGGATTTAAAACGCCTGATTGGGCAAAGGGTGCAGTGATGTACCAAATTTATATTGACCGGTTTTATAATGGGGATAAAAGGAATGACGTTTTAACAAACGAGTATTCTTACATCGGGGATTATTCGACCCAGGTAGAAGATTGGAATAAATATCCTGCCATGATGGGTGTAAGAGAATTTTATGGTGGAGATTTACAGGGAGTAATGGAAAAGTTTGATTATCTGCAAGATCTTGGGATTGAAGCCATCTATTTTAATCCCCTATTCGTATCGCCCTCCAATCATAAGTATGATATTCAGGATTATGATTACATTGATCCTCATATCGGAAAAATAGTGGTAGATGATGGGGAGCTTTTACAGCCAGGAGATCATCAGAACAAAAATGCAACCAGATATATTAACCGAGTGACCAGAAAAGAAAATCTAGAGGCCAGTAATCAATTATTCCAGAAATTAGTGGAAGAAGCGCATAAACGGAATATAAAAGTCATTATTGATGGAGTTTTTAATCACTGTGGATCTTTTAATAAATGGATGGATAGGGAATGCATCTATGAAAATCAGCCAGGGTATGAGAAGGGGGCTTATGTAGATGAAAAGAGTCCCTATCATTCCTTCTTTAAATTTCATGGTGGCAGTTTTCCCTATAATAATAATTATGACGGCTGGTGGGGTCATGATACCCTTCCGAAATTAAACTATGAAGGATCCCCATCTCTGCAAAACTATATTTTAGAGATTGCAAGAAAGTGGGTATCTCCCCCTTATAATGTGGACGGATGGCGGTTAGATGTAGCAGCAGATTTAGGTCATAGTCCAGAATTCAATCATAAATTCTGGAAAGAATTTCGACGTGTTGTGAAACAGGCCAATCCAGAGGCGATTATCATTGCAGAGCATTATGGCTGTCCCAAAGACTGGTTGATGGGAAAAGAGTGGGATACGGTTATGAATTATGATGCTTTTATGGAGCCAGTCACATGGTTTTTGACAGGAATGCAAAAGCATAGTGATGATTTCAGACAGGATCTGCTTGGAAACAGTAATAGCTTCTGGGGTGCTATGAAATATCACTCTTCTTTTTTTACTTCACCTTCTATCAGCGTTGCAATGAACGAATTGTCAAATCATGATCATTCCAGATTTTTGACCAGAACCAATAAGACAGTTGGAAGGCTTAATTCAAAAGGTAGTGAAGCAGCAAATACAGGCATAAACAAAGCTGTTATGAGAAATGCAGTACTCATTCAGATGACCTGGGTGGGAGCACCTACCATCTACTATGGTGATGAAGCTGGTGTATGCGGATTTACAGATCCAGATAATCGCAGAACTTATCCCTGGGGAAATGAAGACCATGATTTAATTAATTACCATAAAGAATTGATTCGAATCCGAAAGACAAATAAAGAGTTAAAATTAGGTAGTACCAGAATGTTAAAAGGGGAATATGGTGTCATTGCATATGCCAGATTTACGAAAAGAGAACAGAGTATCATCATAGTAAATAATAATGACCATGAAGTCACCGTGGAGCTTTCTGTTTGGGAAACGGGAATACCAAGAGAAACTACCATAAAAAGTCTTATGTATACAACGAATCAGGGCTATTCGATTGATGAAATTGACTATGCGGTAGAGGGAGGACATATCTCCATTCCAATGCCAAAAGAATCTTCGATGATATTAAAGAGAGAGTCAGATATTAAGGAGCCAGAGAAGGTAAAAGAAGTACCAAAAAAATGGTTTTTTAATTAACCGTCTGTTTTTGAAAATTAATGCAAATTTTAAATATTAATGGGTTGTATTTTGGAAAAACATATGATACAATAATTTCCGCTGGTATATTTAAGTACTAGCAAGTTTTAAAAAAATGGGTGGATTCCCGAGTGGCCAAAGGGGACAGACTGTAAATCTGCTGGCAGCGCCTTCGAAGGTTCGAATCCTTCTCCGCCCATTATGATGTTGTCGCAGGTATCAATTAGTAAATCAGCTCGAGAGCGGTGGATACGAGCATCATCAATATCATTTAAAGTTGTAAGACCAGTTATATATCTCGAGGAAACTCGGGTTTATATATAAGCCGGCGTGGCGGAACTGGCAGACGCACAGGACTTAAAATCCTGCGGGACTTATACTCCCGTACCGGTTCGATTCCGGTCGCCGGCAGTAAAAAATGCTCATCCATTGGATGGGCATTTTTACTGCCCTAAAATAAGGAATCATTGATAATTGTCTGTGATTTTCATTAGGTCGACCTGGTTGGTATTTTATTAAGCCAAATGAAAATTATACAAATTATGTAAATATTTTATTGACACATTATACTATGTAATGTATAGTATAATGTATAGAGGGGCATATCGGAGGTATACAGTGAATCCGCAATTAAGAAAAGGCTTATTAGAGTTTTGTGTTTTATCCGTTTTAGAAGAAAAAGATTCTTATGGATATCAAATTATAAAGGATATTTCAATCTACGTTGATATTTCAGAATCAACATTATATCCGATATTAAGAAGAATGGAAGAAGCAGGTAATATAATCTCTTATACGGAAGAATATAATAGTCGATTACGTAAATATTTTCATTTATTGGATAAAGGAAAAGAGTGTTTAAATTCGTTTCGACAAGAGAAAAAAAAGCTTATTAAAATTTTAGAATTTATTGATAGGGGAATTTAATTATGAAAAAACAATTTACATTCACTTTCATTTTATATTTATTCAGACAAATTCATTTTTCCAGAATCATGGTTGCTGTTTTTGTTTGTAGTAATGTTGTTTTAGAAATTATTACTCGGAAATTCATTTCTAATAAAACCGTAAATCTGTGACATTGATAGATATTTAATAAATGTATATGAATTAAATGAATTTAAAACCATTACAAAAAGTAAAATAGAATTAAATCTACTTAATTCTATTTTACTTTTTGTAAATAATTGTGCTATAGTAATAATATTAGTAATGATTGGAGATGAGCTTAATATGGTAAAAAGAGAAATGTATTTGGAACGTATAAGACCATTTTATAATTCAGAAATGATAAAAGTAATCACTGGTATTAGACGTTGTGGCAAATCAACTATTATGAGACAAATGATTCAAGAGTTAAATGATAGGCAGATACCTGACAATAAAATTATATATATCAATTTTGAAGATTATAAATATCGGAATATATGCAATGCTGATTCGTTGTATGAATATATTGAAAAAGCCATAAATGAAGATGGAAAATACTATTTGTTTTTTGATGAAATTCAAAATGTAAATAATTTTGAATTAGTTATAAATTCGTTTCGATCAACACATGATGTTAGTATTTTTATTACAGGATCAAATTCAAAACTTCTATCTGGAGAATTGGCAACGCATTTAAGTGGTAGAACAATTTCATTTCGAGTTATGCCTTTTAATTTTAAGGAATACTGTGAATGTCAGATTGAAATGCAAAGAAATAGAACGAAGGAAGAACTGCTGGATGAATATATGAAGTGGGGTGGATTTCCACTGGTATGTAAAGAAGGAGATGAAAGCAGCAAAGAAATTATTCTATCAAATATTTACGATTCGGTTGTATTGAAGGATATTGTGATGAGAAATAAAGTGGCATCACCAGTAGCATTAGAAAAAATATTGGAGTATGTAGTAGCAAATTCCTCAACAACTATATCAGGTAATGCAATTGCATCATCACTTACCGATGAGAATCAATCAGTTTCGGCACCTACAGTGTATGATTATTTGAAGTACATTGTAGATGCTTGTATATGTGATAAAGTATCGAGATATGATATACGCGGAAAAAAGATATTGGCATATGAAGAAAAAACTTATGTTAGTGATTTGGGATTTTTTCATATAAAGAAAAATCGGGTTAAGGAAGAGTATAATTACATTGTGGAAACAATATGCTACAATGAGTTAATTGCAAGAGGATATCAGGTTTTTGTTGGAAAAACATATAAGGGAGAAGTCGACTTTATTGCCCAAAAGGGAGAGGAGAAATTTTATATTCAGGCTGCCTATCTGTTAAGTGATGAACATGTAATAGAACGTGAATTTGGAGCGTATAAGAGCATTAATGATAATTATCCGAAATATGTGATAACTTTAGATAGAGTCACTTTAGCAAGAGACGGAATTATTCATAAAAATCTTCTTGAGTTTTTATTGGAGAGCAAGTAATGATAAAGCGCACTGGAAGCAGAAACGGATACAATACGGAACATACTAAAACAAATAAATAATAGTATTTAATCAAGAACCAATAAATTATGTTTAGAATAAGGAGATATTTTTGATGAGTAGATTTTGGAATATGATTCTTGGTTGGGAAAAAGTACTGGAAACTTCAAGCATTGATGAATATATGAAGATGAAAAATGAATTAGAAATAAAAGGAGTACAAACTCAATCAGAATTTATAAACAATCCTTCTAGCCATAGAGGACTTGGCTCATTAAATAATGTTGGAACATATTATTTGTACGTGAAAAAGATAAAAAACAAATAAGCTGTAATTTTAGAGGTAGAACAGAGCGAAGGAGGGGAAGTAGAATTGCACAGGCATGTGAAAAAATTGTAAACAATTATATAAATAGCTTAGATAAGTTTAAAGCTACAGTTGAAAGTATAATCAAACCAATAAATAGTGAAGTCTAAAGGAACAAAGAGAATAGAGTACAGATATATTTCATTCAAAGAGCTTAAAAATATAACAGGAAAAGGACAAAAAATGGATCAAATTGATGCACAAATCCTTGGCTGTCTACGCGATAATGCAAGACAGACATCCACAGAGATTAGTAAAAAAATAAACATGTCAGTAGCTTCTGTAACAGAGAGAATTCACAAAATGGAAAAGAGCGGTATTATTAAACAATATACGGTTTTGCTCGATACACACAAAATAGGAAATGATGTAATGGCAATTATGGAAGTTAGTCTCGAGCATCCCAAATTCTATGATAATTTTACAGATATCGTAGAAAAGACAGATGAGATTATCAGCTGCAATTACATTACAGGCGACAATGATTTTATGCTTCAGGTCAGTGTACAATCTTCTGAAAAGCTCGAAGAATTTCATCGTATGATTAAAAGTATTAAAGGGGTCTCCAATACAAAAACTTCCTTTGTTTTGAAAGAAGTAAAAAATAAAGTAGCAGCGATTCCACCAAACACATTATTGTAAAAATTTTAGAAAAAAGACCATAGAATAAAAATATTTTAAAGAAATAATTGAAAACCAAAATAATTATGGATTTTTCCGAATAATATTTACAAATTTACAGCGCGAAATTATAATCCTTAACATAAAGAATATATACATAGAATGAAACAGGATGAAGGCACTGCGACAAGGAAAGCGACGAAGACGTCATGCTGGAGCTGTCGTATTTTTGTACCTTTTTTTAAGAAGGAGGAAATAGTATGAAGTCATTAGGATACTACAATGGAAAGTTTGGACCATTAGAAGAGATGATGGTTCCAATGAACGACAGAGTTTGTTTTTTTGGAGATGGGGTATATGATGCAACCTGCGCAGCAAATCATAAGATTTTTTTGATTGACGAACATATTGATCGTTTTTTCAATAGCTCCGCACTATTAAAAATTGAATTACCATTTACAAAAGAGGAATTAAGGAAAACATTATACGAAATGCTTGATCAGGTTGAGGGAGATGAATTAATGGTCTACTGGCAGCAGACAAGAGGTACCGCTGTGAGAAATCATGCATTCCCAGATGTAAAATCCAATCTTTGGATTATGATTAAACCTGCTAAATTTAGAGATTTTTCAGAAAGAGTCGATTTGACTTCGATAGAGGATACCAGATTCTTACATTGTAATATCAAGACCTTGAATCTGATTCCAAGTGTTATGGCAGCACAGAAATCAGAAGAGGAAAACTGCTTTGAATGTGTATTTCATAGAGGAGATATCGTAACAGAATGTGCACATAGTAATATTTCCATTTTAAAGGATGGAGTTTTCAAGACGCATCCAGATGGAAACCTTGTATTACCAGGTATTGCAAAGGCACATCTAATCAAAGCCTGTATCGCACTGGGAGTCCCAGTAGATGAGACACCATTTACCATGGAAGAGCTTAGAAATGCAGATGAAGTCATTGTATCTAGCTCTACAAATTTCTGCATGATTGGGAAGACCTTTGAAGGAAAAGCAGTTGGAGGAAAAGATACCGAGTTAGTAGAAAAGATACAAAAATATGTCATGGATGAATTTAAGGAATATTGTGGTCTATAGAGTAAATAACAAGAGAAAGGCATGGTTATTCATATGAATGCAGAACAGTTAGCATGCTTAAATGTAGGAGAAGATTTGGATCAGCTGATGAATTTAGATCCCAGAGGATATGGCGTCTGCCGTATTCTCTATGAAGGTGCACGAAAAATGACAGGAGAACCACTGACCATGAAGTGTGCCAAGGAATTAAAGGAACGGCTGAAAGAAGAAGATGTAGTATATATCATAACGGGATTTGTTCTTTTATCAAACAAACGTGCAGAAATGGATGGAATTATTAGTGCCATGTTGCTTGCAAGAGCTCTTGTAAAAGCATATGGAGTAAAACCGTTGATTATCTGCCCCGAGGAAAATTTAGTGGCAGTACGCAATTTATCAAACAATATAGGTTTGCACTTATATGAGACAATAGAAGAGCTGCTAGAATATCCAATTTCTATTGGCGTACATTGCTTTACAAAAGATATTAGTAAAGCAGAAGAACAGGCAGATGAATTAATCAAACAGGCGTTTCCAAAGGCAGTCATTGCAATCGAAGCACCAGGAGCTAATAGTAAAGGTGTTTATCATAATGCATTAGGAAAAGATCTGACCTGCTTAGAAGCAAAAACAGATGTGCTTTTTGTCAAATGTAAAGAAGCAGGTGTTTGGAATATGGCAATTGGTGATTTGGGTAACGAGCTTGGAATGGGAGCACTCGAAGATCATTTGAAAAAACATATCCCCTACATGGATCAAAATGGATGTACCTGTGGATGCGGTGGTGGAAGTATGGCTGCTGTGGCAGCGGACCATATTATTACGGCTACGGTGTCAGACTGGGGTGGCTATGGACTGATTGCTGCAACTGCGTATTTAAATCAGGATATGGATATCATGCACACGGGTGAGATGGAAGAGGAAGTAATCAAAACAGCATCGAATAGCGGAATGGTTGATATGTATGGCTGGCTGGAATATGCAATCGATGGAATTCCTATGGATTTTCATGTACATTTAGTAGAATTAATGAGAAAATGTGTAGAGAATACATTAAAACAAAAAGATAAATGTAGTTTATGGTTTGAGAAGGTCTTAGAACAGAATTATCTGGATGCCTAATAGGAACAGGAGCTGCGTATGAAAAATGAGACAGGGATAAATGAAGTAAAGTATGCTCCGGCAGGAGATCAGGGAGTTGTAATGCAGTTTGGCAATGCCATCAGTGAATCCACGAATATGAGAATTCGTGCAATGGTGGAACAGGTAAACAACAATCCAATCTATGGAGTGACAGAGCTCGTTCCAACCTTTGCCTCTTTGCTCGTGCTTTATGATCAGAGTAAAACCAATTATAAAAAAGTATGCAAGGCCCTTTGCAGCAGAGAAATGAAATGCAAAGAAATGAAAAATACAAAACAAAAGATTCACCTGATACCTGTCTGCTACGAGCAGGAATATGGAGAGGATTTAGATCAGGTAGCGGAACATGCAAAAATCACCACGGAAGAGGTGATCAAGCTGCATTCTGAAAGGGATTATCTGATTTATATGCTCGGATTCTTACCTGGATTTGTATACTTAGGTGGAATGAATGAAAAAATATTCTGTCCGCGCCTTGCTACGCCTAGAACACAGATTCCAGCAGGCAGTGTGGGAATCGGTGGAGAACAAACAGGTATCTATCCACTTGCATCACCTGGAGGATGGCGGCTGATTGGAAGGACGCCCGTGCGTGTCTATGATCCAGAGAGAGAACCCTCGATTCTTTATAAAATGGGAGAATACATCCGCTTTGTCCCCATAAATAACAAAGAATACGGTGAAATAGAAAGAGATTGTAAGGCTTCCACATATAAACATCAGGTGCAGGAGAAATCGATATGATAGGTGATAGAAAAAGACCCAGAGAGGGAAACGCTCTTTCCCACCTTGAAGTAATACAAAAAGGATTGCTTTCTACAATTCAGGACCAGGGCAGACAAGGGCTGCTGGCGAGTGGATTCTGTGCCTCTGGATGTATGGATACAAAAGCGTTTCATGACGCCAATGTATTAGTAAATAATCCGCTGGATGCAGCAGTAATTGAAATGACCTTTCTAGGAGGCGCTTTCCGTTTTCACACAAGTACGTTCTTTGCTTTAACAGGTGCAGATATGCAGGCGGAATTGAATGGAAAAAGGATTAAAAACTATAAAAGTCTTAGAGCATTACCAGGAGATCAATTAGTATTAAAGAGTGCTGTCTCTGGGAGATTTACTTATCTTGCTGTTGCAGGGGGAATCCGCACGGAATTGATACTGGGTAGCCGGTCCACAAATCTGAAATGTAAGATTGGTGGTCTGGAAGGAAGAGCATTGCAGGTGGGTGATAAAATTCCGATTCCAAGTGGAATTACGACTATTTGGAATGAATATTTAAAAGAAATGCCACAGACAACGTATGAAAAGAAGGTAGTTCTACGGGTTGTAAAAGGTCCACAAGACGACTATTTTACAGAAAAAGGATTAAAAGATTTCTTTACACAAACATATCAAGTCACACAGGAATCAGATCGTATGGGATACCGACTGGATGGTACGCCTGTGGAATATAAGAATAAGGTAGATATCCTGTCGGACGGTATCGTAGCAGGCTCTATTCAGATACCCCCAAATGGAAAGCCCATGATTATGCTGGCAGATCGCCAGACAACAGGAGGCTATGCAAAGATTGGTACCGTAATTGCAGCGGATCTCCCGACTCTGTCACAATGTATGCCAGGAGCAGAGATTCAATTTGAATGCATTTCAGTGGAGAAGGCAGTATCGTTATACAAGAAATATAAAAAGGACTGCAAAAGATTTGAGAGACAAACAGGATATAGTAAAAAATAAAGGAGATCGGATTATTATGAATGAAATAGATATGAATATGACTCCAGCACAGGCCCGTGATCTAATTAGACAAGGGAAAATCACATCACAGACATCGGGAATGTGTCCGGGATACGCACAGGCGAATCTTGTAATCCTTCCAAAAGATCTGGCATACGATTTTCTTTTATTTACGCAAAGAAATCCAAAGGCATGTCCGGTTTTAGAGATTAGCGATGCCGGAAGCCATGAACTCCATAAAATAGCGAATTCGGTTGATATTGCAAAGGATATCCCCAAATATCGTGTTTATGAGAATGGAGTTATGACGGGTGAATATACCGATGTCAGCCATTTATGGCGTGAGGATTTTGTCAGCTTTTTGATTGGCTGCAGCTTCTCTTTTGAATCCGAGCTGATTGAGGCCGGAATCGAAATTAGACACAATACATTACAATGCAATGTGCCCATGTATACGACGAATATCCCATGTGAATCTGCTGGTATTTTCCATGGAAACATGGTGGTGAGCATGCGCCCAATCCCCTACCATCAGGTAGTAAAAGCAGTAACAGTAACTGCAGCAGTTCCACGCGTACATGGCGCACCGGTTCATATTGGAGATCCAGGAGTAATTGGGATCAAAGATATTAATCAGCCAGATTTCGGTGACAGTGTAACGATAAATGAGGGAGAAGTGCCAGTTTTCTGGGCTTGTGGAGTAACCCCTCAGGCGGCGGTTATGGAGACAAAGCCTCCCTTTGTGATTACACATGCCCCTGGACACATGCTGATTACAGACATAAAAAATGTCGCTTTAAAAGAATAAAATGTGAAAAGAAATACTAACGCATGAAAGAACCATGCTAAGTATTTCTAAGTTTCACATGGAAGAAGTCGCAAGCGCCTTCTTCTCCTTGACACTATGTGCCGCTTATAGCGGTATGTTTGAAAAGATTGGAGAGTTAGTTATGTATGAAATTGATTTGAATTGTGATATGGGAGAGAGCTTTGGAGCCTATACCATTGGAATGGATGACAAAGTAATTCCCTATATTTCATCTGCAAATATTGCCTGTGGCTATCATGCATCAGATCCTGTTGTGATGGAAAAGACAATTGCCCTTGCAAAAAAACGGGGAGTAGCAGTTGGTGCACATCCCGGATTTCCGGATCTTATGGGGTTTGGAAGGCGTAATATGAATGTAACACCAGCAGAGGCAAAGGCATATGTCCAGTATCAGCTGGGAGCCTTGGATGCTTTGTGCAGGGCACAGGGTATGACACTCCAGCACGTCAAGCCTCATGGAGCCCTATATAATATGGCAGGTAAAGATTATTCACTTGCCTACGCTATATGCGAAGGTGTCAAAGAAGTAAATAAAGACTTGATTATGCTTGTGCTCTCAGGGAGCCAGATGCAGAAGGCTGCACAGGATCTCTCCCTAAAAGTAGCGAAAGAAGTATTTGCTGACCGCGCGTATGAAGAAGATGGCTCCTTAGTCGACAGGAAAAAAGAAGGTGCCATGATCCTAGATGAAGAAATTGCAATTGCACGTATGATTCGTTTAATCAAAGAAAAAAAGGTAGAGGCAATTTCAGGGAAAACCATATCCATGGAAGCAGATTCTGTATGTGTACATGGAGATGGAGAAAAGGCACTTCTGTTTGTGCAAAAGCTTAGAGAAGCATTTTTGAAGGAAGACATACAGGTCAAGAATCTAAGAAAATAAAGAGTAAGGAAATGGAAAAGAAAATCGTAAATTTTAAAACAAATTACAAAAAATTAAAAAAGAAGTTGCAATTTAATAAACAAGTGATATAATCGGGTAATAACAAAGACGTTTTTGCAGAATTGCATGACGTCTTTTTTTTGTCAAAGGAATGGGGTTAGTGTGAAAAATAAATTTTCACACGCAATTTGTGCCTGCGGCTCAAAGTTTGCAGGTTATGGAAAGGGCATGGTAACTATATGGATAAATTTGTAATTGCACTTACAAGAACATGTGGGAGTGGCGGAACATCCATTGGAAAAATGTTAGCAGAGGAATACGGGATTGATATGTATGATAGAAAGCTACTTCGCCTCGCATCAGAAGATAGTGGAATTAGTGAAGAGCTGTTTACAAGAGCGAGTGAAACAACAAAAAGCAAATTATTATATAAAATCTCGAAAAATGTATATGATGGGGAAATTATTTCACCAGAAAGTAATAATTTTGTATCCGATCAAAACTTATTTAATTATCAGGCAAAAGTTTTAAAGGAGCTGGCGCAGAATGAATCCTATGTTTGTGTAGGAAGGGCTTGTGATTATGTATTAAAGGATTTTCCCAATGTGTTAAAAGTTTTTATCTATGCACCAATAGAAAAATGCATTGAAAAAGAAATAACCCGTCAGGGTATCAATAAAAAAGAAGCAGAAAAATACATAAAAGAGAATAATAAATTTCGTAAAGAATATTATAAGTATCATACAGGAAAAGCATGGGAGAGTCCTTACAATTATGATTTATGTTTAAACACAAGTGATATGACTTACGAGCAATGTGTAAAAGTAATCAAGAATATGGTAAAACAAAAATTTGGTATCTAATTTTTGAAACGAAGAGGTTTCATAGAATCACTATGAAGCTTCTTTTTTTATAAATTTTTTTAATAAAAAAGAAAAGAGGAGAAAATTATGAAGAGAAAAATGGTAAGCGTATTACTATCCGTAACCCTGATTGCAAGCCTTTTAGCAGGTTGTGGATCAGCTGGAACAGAAGAGACAGCAGCTACAGAAGCAGAGGCAACAGCGGCAGGTACAGAAGCTGCAACAGAAACAGCAACAGAAACAGCAACAGTAGCAGGTCCAGAAGATGGAGTGATTAAAATCGGAGCGGTATGTACTCTGACAGGTGGAAGTGCAATTTACGGCGAAGGAGCACAGAATGCGATTGATATGGCAGTAGAAGAAATCAATGCAGCAGGCGGAGACTATAAAGTAGAAATCGTAAATGGCGGAAAAGTAGTGGATGATGCCAGTGATTCCAAGCAGGCAGTAAATGCATATAACTCTTTGGAAGCAGAAAAGCCCGAAGCAGTGGTAGGTGCCTTTTTCTCATCCGTTACACTTCCAATGGCTGAACTTGCAAACGAACAGGGCATGCTCTTATTAGCAACAGGTGCAACAAACTATAAAGTAACACAGGTAGGACCTACGATCTTTAGAGATTGCTTCATTGATCCTTATCAGGGAAAAATGGCAGCAGCCTTTGCAAAAGAACAAAGCGTAGCAAAAGCAGCTATTATTTATGCAAAAGATGATGACTATTCAAACGGATTAAAAGATGCCTTTATTGAAAATGCAGAGGCAAGTGGAATCGAAATCGTTTATACAGGAGAATGTACCACAAAGGATACCGACTTTACTGCACAGGCTTCCCAGGCAGTAGCTTCTGGTGCTGATTTCTTATTCTATCCTTGTTTCCTTGATACGGTTCCATTACTTGTACAGCAGGTAAGAGATGCTGGATTTGAAGGAAAGATCATGGGTGGTGACGGATGGGATGGTTCCGATACAACTGGTCTTGAGGACTACTTCGAGAACTGTTTCTTTACAAACCACTATTCATCAGAGGATACCGATCCAACTGTACAGGCGTTTGTAACAAAATACAATGAAAAATATGGTGCAGATAGTTTAAATGCATGTGCAGCTCTTTACTACGATGCAATTTATATGTTAGTAGAAGCAGCAAAAAATGGTGGTGGAACTGATACTGCAGCGCTTGTAAAAGGTATGACAGGTATGACCTTCACAGGTGTTGGCGGAACTTTTACAATGGATGAAAATGGGGATCCAGAAAAATCAGTTGTAATTAATACATATGAAGCCGGAAAAGTGAAATGGTTAAAGACCTTAGCTCCAGAATCATAATGAAATAAAGAAGTATGTATGGACTAAGTTACAAAAATATGCGGCATGGAAAGCCATGCCGCATTTGTTTTACAATCGAAAAAATGGAGAGGATGGTGGATAAAAGTGTCTTTATTCATTCAAAGTATCATCAATGGATTAAATCAGGGGGCAATTTATGCTTTAATCGCACTTGGATACACAATGGTATATGGAATTATTCGTATGATTAATTTCGCACATGGCGATTTTATTATGGTAGGTGCATATACGTTGTTTTATACGGTTCCAATGATGGTTAATTATGGAATGCCAGCGTGGCTTGCAGTCATCTTAGCAATCATAACCTGTGTTAGTGTGGGGGTAGCTGTTGAAGTAATTGCATATAGACCCGTGAGAGGGGCAGGCTCCATGTCTGCACTGATTACAGCACTTGCAATGAGTGTATTTCTTGAAAACCTGGCAATGCTCCTGTTTGGGGCAAGTCCCAAATCGGTAACCCAGATATTTGATCTTGGATCAGTAGATTTTTTGGGAGCAAAATTACAATTAAAATATTTATTAACCATTGGAATAGGACTATTTATTATGATCGCTTTACAAGGATTTGTTAAAAAGACAAAACTTGGGAAAGCAATGAGAGCTGTTCCACAGGATAAAGTAGCGTCTACTTTAATGGGTATTAATGTAAATCGAATTATTACAGTTACCTTTGCAATTGGTTCAGGACTCGCAGCGGTAGCTGCACTCATGTACTGCTCGACCTATCCTAGAAGTACGACAGATATGGGATCCATGATGGGACTAAAGGCATTTATTGCAGCAGTTCTTGGTGGAATAGGAATTATACCTGGAGCAATGCTTGGTGGTATTATTGTTGGATTAATAGAAATATTTGTTAAAGTATATGTTTCTCCTGGATGGTATGAAGCAATTACCTACAGCATTCTGATTATTGTACTGTTAGTAAAACCATCTGGTATTTTAGGAAAAAATGTTGGAGAGAAAGTGTAGGTGAGAAGATGAAGTCAATGAATCCAAAAAACAAAATTAAAGCCTATATCATTAATTTCATAGCAATTATAATCGTTTTTCTTTTATTCGCATTTATGTTTCAAACACAATTTTTTGGAGTTAAAACTACTTACATAAAAGGAATCTGTACAACGGCTTGTTATACCATTGTTCTTGTGGCTTCTCTAAATCTCCTGGTAGGCTTTATGGGTGAGTTTTCTCTAGGCCATGCAGGATTTTTATCAGTAGGTGCCTATTCTTCTGCAATTGTAACAAATGCTTTGGCAAATGTAGGTCTTCCAAATATTTTATTATTTATCATTGCATTATTAACAGGGGGTATAGCGGCTGCTATTACTGGTGTTGCGGTAGGAATTCCAGCACTTCGGTTAAAAGGCGATTACCTTGCTATTGTAACCATAGCATTTGCAGAAATAATTCGAGTAGCATTTTGTAATTTTGAAATTACAGGAGGCGGTCGTACCATGAGTGGTATTGCTAAGCTATCCGATTTCTACTGGTGCTTCTGGGTTATGGTCATCTGTGTGACAATGATGTATATGTATGTGAGAAGCCGGTTTGGTAGAGTCGTAATGGCAATTCGAGAAGACTATATTGCTGCTGCGGCAAGTGGAATTAATGTTACTTTCTATAAGGTGCTTACTTTTACAATTTCCGCTTTTTTTGCAGGAGTAGGTGGAGCTATGTATGCACATTATATGACAGCAATGATACCAACAAACTTCAACTTTAATTATTCAGCGGAGCTATTAACAGAAGTTATTATCGGTGGATCAGGTTCCCTTACAGGATCTATCATAGGAGCTGCATTCCTTTCTGCACTACCAGAAGCAATGAGACAGTTTGCAAGCTATCGTATGCTTGCTTACTCCGTAGTGTTAGTATTTGTTATGATATTCAGACCCGGCGGTATTTTTGGTAAATGGGAATTTTCATTAGTCAGAATACTACAAAAAATTAGAAATGGTGAATTATTAAAGAAGAAAACAGGGGGTGAAGTAAATGAGTAACTCAGAAAAAAAGGATCCTGTTTTAAAAGCACAGAACTTAGGAATCATATTTGGTAGTTTAAAGGCAGTCGATGATTTTAGCTTGGAAATTGGGGAAAGCGAGCTTGTTGGATTAATAGGACCAAATGGTGCAGGTAAGACAACCGTTTTTAATATGTTAACAGGTGTTTATCAGCCTACGGAAGGCTCCTATTATCTAAATGGAGTTCGAATGAATGGCAAAAAAACGCATCAGGTGGTGGCAGCAGGAGTTGCAAGAACTTTTCAGAATATCAGGCTATTTAAGAAAATGAGTGTTGTAGATAATGTGAAAGTAGCCATGAATATGCATATGAAGAGTTCACTCCTTACCTCTGTATTGCGACTTCCAAAATATTGGAAAGAAGAGGCAGAAGCAGATGAAAAAGCAAGAGAACTTCTGGAAATTGTTCATTTAGCAGAACAGGCAGATGCCATTGCAGAAAATCTCCCTTATGGACAGCAAAGGAGACTAGAGATTGCCAGAGCACTTGCGACAGGCATGAAGGTTCTTTTACTTGATGAACCGGCAGCGGGTATGAATCCGACAGAAACAGCAGAGCTCCTGGATATTATCAACGATATCAGAAATCGTTTTAAAATCTCGGTACTACTGATTGAGCATGATATGAGTCTCGTTATGAAAATATGTGAGAGAATACAGGTAATTGACTATGGAGTAACCATTGCAAAAGGGACGCCACAGGAGATAGCAAATAATCCAAAAGTAATCGAAGCATATCTTGGAAAAGAGGATGAAGAAACGATGGAGGAGGTGAGCTGATATGTTGGAAATGAAGAATGTAAATGTATCATATGGAGCGATTCATGCAATACACGATGTAAGTTTGAAAGTAAATGATGGAGAAATCGTATCCTTAATCGGTGCAAATGGAGCAGGAAAAACCACAATTCTGCATACAATCACAGGCCTTAAAAAAGCAGATAGTGGAACCATTACCTATGATGGAGCCGATCTTATTAAAACAGAACCAAGTAAAATTATTACACTTGGAATGGCTCATGTTCCAGAGGGAAGACACATTTTCCCAGGAATGACCGTTGTGGAAAATCTTGAAATGGGAGCTTATATTTTTAACAATAAGGATGAAATGCAAGCTAGTATTCAATCCGTTTTTGAGCGTTTCCCGAGACTAAAGGAACGAAGAAAGCAGCTTGCAGGTACTCTTTCTGGTGGGGAGCAGCAGATGCTTGCAGTAGGTCGTGCGCTTATGAGTAAACCTAAAATTATCTTAATGGATGAGCCCTCGATGGGTCTTTCTCCATTATTGGTAAAAGATATATTTCGAATTATAAAGGAAGTACATGAACAGGGGATTACCGTTTTATTAGTGGAGCAGAATGCCAAAATGGCATTATCGATCGCGGATCGTGCCTATGTATTAGAAACAGGCCGTATCGTAATGAGCGATGATGCACACAAATTATTGAAGGATGAGAAGGTCAAAAAAGCATATCTTGGCTTGTAATGGGGAATATATGTGTTATATAAAATAAATAGATAATTTGAGGGAGAGCCGTTGCTTTTGTGACGGTTCTCTCTTTTTATAGAAAGAATGCTAATATAGTTCAACTAATATGTGAAATAGCACCAAAATACATTTCTATAATTGGTACAATATGGTAAAGTATTAGTATTGGGTTTTATTTTCAAAGGAGGAGATCGGTAATGAATGCAAAAAAGCTAAAAAGAGGGATGGCGTTATTTTTATTGGTGGTAATGCTGGCAACAAGCAGTATGGAGGTACCTACCTTTGCAGAATCTGTTCATGATCAGATGGTATCCGAAAACAAAACGATTCAAGGAAATCAGGAAGTGGAGAAACCACAGGAGGACACAACTTCAGAAAATGAGGTTGTATCAGACGGTGAACAGGATTCAGAAAATAAGATAGTATCAGAAAACGTATCGGTATCTAAGAATCAGACCGTATCAGAGGATACATTAAGTCAGGAAGAGGCTTTGTCCGGAGATGTGAATTCCCTGGAGATTCCAATTGGAGGAATAACAGCACAGCCATATTCCTACGGTGCACAGATTACGGTAAGTATTAATAGTACGGAGTATGAAGCAAAAAATTTCTATATTTTATATAGTGACTCAGAAGGCAATCTTCCGACGGAGGAAGCGATAGAGAAAATTGGAAATATAGGATATAAAATATTGAACAAAAATAAAGAGGAACATGTTGTTGGTAAGGAAGAACGAATCATTCATTTTAATCTGAATCCAATTATGCCAATAAGCACAATTTATTATCAGTTGTTTTATTGGGATGGTTCTATTTACCATAAAATAACACAACCAGCTACTTTTACAACAAATTATCCCATAACACAATCAAGGATTTCTTTTACAGATGTTACAGTCAAAACGGGTTATACAGATGCATACATAGAATTCCAAGTGTTAAATCCAGAGGATGAATTTATAATTGATGACAATGTTTATGTATCGGATGGAACAGACGAGTATCCTGCTTCAGAAAAGTGCGATGAATCGGGGGACCCAATTCCTGGTATGTATAATGTAACTATTTCTCTTGGAAAGGATGAGAGTAAGGAGCTTAAGCCAGAAGTAAAAGTATATACAGGATTTTTGAAAAAAATACTTGTAACAGGAACATCTATTATGATAGCAGCAAAAAAAGATCAGTCATATTCAGTTTCTGATTTTGACGAGCAGATTTTTAACAATATCAAAAGTCAGCTTGCTATTCCATCAGATACAATTAAACAAAGTGAATTAGAGGAAATCTACCAGCTGAAAATAACCAGTCAGGACGATTCAATTTCAACACCAGTTCAGTCACTAAAGGGGGTAGAGCACCTGACAAATCTTACTGATTTGGAAATCACAGGGCAGGATGTGACATCAGCATCTGAAATAGAGCATTTATCTAGTCTAAAACATGTGAATCTGATTGGAAATAAAATAACAAAAATGCCAGATTTATCAGAACTTGTTCAAATTGAGGAAACTGATGAAACGGATGAATCTAATTTGCAATTTGATTATAATTTTATGTTATCTGATTCAATAACAGAAGCTAAACTGCCTGCCAGTATGAGTGGTAAGACCAGTTGGATTACGCAGACGCAGAGTAATCAGCTGGGGAGTAAAACTCAATGTATCACAGCAGACACGTATTATGCGGTAGGTGATAAACACCCATTTTTATTTGAGGCAAACAATTTTCCCGCAAAAAGAGACTATACATTAACCGTGTCTGTTAATGGAGTAAAAAAGACGGCTCAAATAGATGATCACAATGGTCATGATTGCTATCTGATTTCAGATCTTGAAATTGAAACAGGGACTTATCCAGTGGTAATGAGCCTTACAGACTGCTATGAAAATCAGTGGACGGATACCAGGAATATCACTTTTGTGGGTGATGAGGGACTGATAAAGGACACTTATTTAGATGCGTCTGAAAAGGAAGTATCAATTCAAGGTTACATTCCTGGTAATTCTGATGTTGCAGAGATTCTATTAAAGAATGCGGAGGGTACTGTAGTAGGAAAGAATGGCTTTAAGTATAGATCTTATAAATCAGAGGATGAAATACTAGATTACCGTTATCAAGGGATCTTCTCTAATATAAATAATTTTGATCAGATATCATGGAACAGTATAAAGGTCAATGCTACTGTGAGTTTTTTTAAATTACTTGCTGCAGGGGATTACAATTTGGTCATTAAAACAGAGGATGCAAAAGAGTATCTCATTGCTAAAACCGTACATATCTCAGAAAAGACTGTCATTTCAAATATGCGTACAAATAATAATATTTCAGGAGAGTATTATTATCTGACTCTGGAGGGAGCAAATATTGATCCACAGAAGGTATGGCCGGTAATCCAGACACAAGATGGAAAAGTAATTTCTGAAAAGGGTAGTGTGAAACATCTTTACAACAATGAATACCAGTATCAGTTAAAAAAACTGGAGATGGATACCTATTGGAAAGAGAAAAGCACTTTTAACGTAGCTATTGGCAGTGAAAGTGGTTCTGAATTTGTAGATGCCCGTAAAAACAAGACATTTACTTATCGTGACGATAGCAGACAATTTCTTTCTGATTATTATAATTATCGTAGAGATACAAATAAATACAAGGTAGTATTTGGCTCAAAAGTGAAGGATGAAACGAAAGTAACGATTAAGCTGTATTCAGGTTTGGATTATGGTAGTGAACAGCTTGCTGTTGCAGAAGGAACGGTCACAAATGGATGTGCAAATCTGAATCTGAAGGATCTTCAGGGAAATGATTTTGTACCAGAGAATAACATAAATTATTATAAAAAAATCATATACACAGAGAATTATAAAGGAACAGAGAATGTATGGGATGAAATCGATTGGTATGGAATTGACGAATTACCGTCTTACATATTGCATTCAGATGATGCAATCAGAACAACAGACTCTGAAAGGATTGACTTTGCTATAACCTTACCGAAGCAGACCGATAGAACACAAAATTTTGAGGCATATCTGGGTCAGGTATCGGAATCAAAAGAGGGAAATGTTGCTGTTAAATTAACAGCAGAGGAAACCACTTATAACGGTAAAAAGTGTGTGAAGCTTATTGGAACGAGAACTGGAAGTATGCTTTCCAGCGGATATTACTCTTTAAATATTTTTTGCAACAATACGCTGATAGCTGAACCGAATATTGCTGTTTATAACAATGACTTATTCTATATAGAGCGCAGCAAAGCATATGGAAGCAGCAGTGGGGAGTTTAATGTATGTATTACGTCAAATCAATTAAAGGGTGAATATAAGAAGGTTTACAATTCAAACGTCAGCGATGCAGATGCTCTAAAATTGGTAAATGATTTCTATACATTAGAAGTCTACGATTTGCTTGGAAATAAGCTCAGTGGATGTTCTGTAAAATCTGCAAGCTATAGTAGTGGAGATATACGGATTACCTTGACAGGAATTCCAACAGATTACTTGGGATGTTATATCAAGGTTCTTTCAAAGAAAAAGACCGATAAAGATGGATATATTCTGGATGGAACCGACAGTACAATTTATTACGAATATATGCCATATTTTGAAGGGATAGATGTAAAATCAGAATATGGGTATTATGCAACCTACGCAACAGCTTCTTTATCGTTCCAGACTTCTTCAGTACCACACGATGAGAGGATATCCTGGATTTCTTATGACTCAATCGACATTGGGGAGCGGTCAGGGATGCTCCCGGTTACCATTAATTTCTATTTAAAAGGAGAAAAAACGCCAGTTAAAACACTGAAAATTGAGAAATCTGGAAAGCATCAGTTTACCAGTTCACAACTTCCAGAAATCAGTCAGACAGAGGTTTATACGATAACTGCAGAAAGTGCAGATCGTAAGCAGTGTGCAAATGGGGATGGTTACGTCGGTGTAATTACCTCTACGCCAGATGTACCAGAAACAGACATCACACTTTCACTTGATAAAACATCAATTTCCATGGAGGAAGGGGAGACTGTGAAGCTGTCAGCAACACCATCTGCTACTACAGAGCAAACAATCTCCTGGTCAAGCAGCAATCAGAAGGTTGCTGCCGTAGAGAATGGAACGGTGACTGCAATTGGAGCTGGAACCGCAATGATTACAGCAAGCCTGTCTGGTGGTGCTAGTGCAACCTGCCAAATTGTCGTAATGGGAAAGACGGATAGTGATGCAATTGATCTTGCAGACACTACGATAAAAGCAGTGAAAAAGCAAGTCTACACAGGAAAAATGGTGACACCCAAGCTGATCGTTATGAATGGCAAGGTCCCATTAATTGAAAATGCAGATTACATTCTTTCTTACCGTAATAATTGGAATGCTGGAACAGATACAGCAGTAGCTGTTGTTTACGGCATCGGTGCTTATAAAGGAACGAAGGAAATCAATTTTACCATTACACCAAAAGCAATCAAAGGTGCTTCCATTAAAGCTTATGATGTGGTTGCTACAAGCGCCGCACAATCTCCATCAGTCATTGTAATGGACAATGGAAAACAACTAGCAGAAGGCGTGGATTACAATATTACTGGTCTGAAAAACAACCAAAAACCAGGAACTGGAAAATTTACAATCGAAGGAATCAATAACTATACGGGGAAAAAATCCGGAAGCTTTAAGATTTATCCTGCAAACACAAAGATTCTGACAGGATGGTCAATTAGTGCAAATATTCCATCCGAGGGTTATACCTATGATGGCACAAAAAAGACGCCTGTCATGGCAGTAAAAGATGCAGCCGGTACTGTATTACAGTTTAATAAGGACTATACCGTATCCTATAAGAATAATGTAAATGCAGGAACAGCCATTGCAATTGTGAAAGGAAAAGGAACTAATAAGGGCACTAAGGATTGTTACTTTAAAATCAAACCATTAAATATTAGTACCGCAAAGATTGCCGAAATTGCCGCAGTCAATTATTCTGGTGGTGCCGTGAATCCTAAGGTGGTAGTAAAATCCAAAGCAGGCAAAAAATTAAGGTTAAATAAAGATTACACTCTGACATACAGTAATAATTACAAGGCAAGTACGATAACCAATGCAAAAACAGCAGCCGTTTTCATCACAGGAACAGGAAACTACAGTGGAACTGTAATCAAAGACTTCCAAATCAATAAAATTGTTCTTGGAAAAGGCTTTTCGGTCAAAGAATTAAAAACACAGACCTACCCGGGAAATGCACTTGCTCCAACTTTTAAGCTGTATTATAAAAAGAGACTATTAAAACAGAATCAGGATTATACCGTAACCTATAATAAAAACATAAAAGTAGGAAAATGGGAAATCGTGATTACTGCAGCAGAAAACAGCAGCTTCACAGGAAGTATCACAAAGACATTTAAAATAAAAAAATAAATAAAGAGAGAGCCGTTGCTTTTGTGACGGTTCTCTCTTTTTATCCTAAGCTCTAATGCTCCTTAATTTTCGTAATAGCAGATAACATCATTTCTTCTGTTACCGTGGTACCAGGATAGGGGTTAATCTTTATATGTAGTTTGTCTTCTATGTAGTGATAAAGGACATATGCATTAAGA
>JAQUUB010000157.1 GCA_028694115.1 Lachnospiraceae bacterium | reverse complement strand
AGCCACAACGCTGACAGTCAAAGCGACCTCCACGGAAGATCCAACGAAATCAGGAACATCAAATGTTACTGTAACAGAGATTCCAAAGCCGCTACCAACCGTAACTAGTGTAACAGTTACTCCAGCGTCTGCTAAGATAAAAAAAGGTAATAACAAGATTTTTAGCGCAATAGTAATAGGAACAAACAACCCGGCAAAAACCGTAATCTGGAAAGTTACAGGAAATAAAAGTGCACGTACGAGTATAGATAGTCAAGGACTACTTACTGTGGGAAGAGGTGAAACAGCAGGAAAACTGATGGTTACTGCAACTTCAACAGCGGACAGCACAAAAAGTGGGAATGCAGCGATTAAATTAATAAATAGTAATGATAATACAAAAACAGAAACAAAAGTAGACTCAACTTCAAGAGAGACCATGAGTCCCAGTATTCCCAGAATAATTGGTAATTCAGCCAAAGAATGGGAGTATATTGTAAAGAATTTAGATAATAAAATGCACGGTAGTATGACGGTAGATATGAAGGGTGGAACGGTGGTTCCAAAGGAAATATTCAAGTCTCTTAAAGGAAAGGACATTACGCTCACTCTTATTATGCAAGAAGGTGTAGAGTGGATAATCAAAGGAACGGATATCCCTGAAGAGAGTCAGTTTTCCGATTTTGATTTTGGAGTCATGTTAAATAAGGGCAATATTCCAATGAAGCTAATAAAGAAGCAGATCGGGACAAAAAATCAAGGGTTATTGATGTCACTTAACCACGAAGGCAATTTCGGTTTTCGTGCTACGCTCTGCATAAATCTGAGCAGTGTGAATGCAGAGAGATTTGCAAACTTACTTTATTATAACGAAGGAAAGAAAATACTGGAAGCGCAGTCAATAGGTCTGATTGACAAGACTGGAAAGGTACTACTAGAATTCTCTCATGCTTCTGACTATGTGATTCTCATAGATCAGGGAGAAACCTTGAAAAAGATGGCAAAACAAATAACGGTTTCTCCGTCTAAAAAAGTCCTATACATGAGTGGAAGCAAGGCAAAAACCGTTAACCTTACAACAAAGATTCCACAACTCCTTCAAAATACGATTGATAATGGAGCCTGCAACTACTCGATTAAGTATAAGTCAAGTAATCCGAAGGTTGCTACGATTTCCTCTAAAGGTCAGGTAAAGGCTTTATCAGTGGGAAACACAGTTATCACAACAGACATAACCATAAATGGAGTGACTAGAAGCTTCAAAACCGCTGTCGTAGTGAAAAAGACGTGGATCTATTGAATTGGCCAGATTAGTTTGATATAATATCAAAAATAAATTGATACAGGTTACTAGTTGACAACGAGGTCATATCTTAACGATATGGCCTCACTTTTTAAGGTGATTTATGACATTCTATTATATATTTTTTGTTATGGATATTGTTGGAACAATATCTTTTGCAACATCAGGCAGTCTTATAGGGGTTAAAAAATGTGCAGATATCTTTGGAGTTGTTTTCTTAGGGGTTGTAACTGCCGTAGGGGGAGGGATTATTAGAGACATGATGATCCGAACTACTCCGCCACAGGTATTTAATCATCCATTTACTCTACTTTGTGCAGTGATGTCTTCCTTGTTTGTATTTTTCCTTGTTCGATTTGGGAAAGAAAAATTTCTACAAAAAGAAGAGATTTTAGATAAAATCAATAATATATTTGATGCAATAGGGTTGGCATCATTTACGATTATGGGAGTACAGGATATTTTACTTTCTCAATATAATAAAAATGTGGTATTAGCAGTTTTTGCTGGAATGATATGTGGAGTTGGGGGAGGAATGATCAGGGATATTCTTGTTGGTGAAATGCCATTTATTCTTAGGAAAAGAATATATGCAGTAGCATCAATTGTCGGGGCATGCATTTACTATCTATTTATAAAATTAAACATTAATTCCTCTTTTTCAGCCACATTTTGCTGTTTGATGATAATTTTTATACGTATGATATCCGCTAGAAAAAGATGGAATCTTCCAAAAGCTATTTAAAGATATTATTATCTGTCGCTTCCTGGTTTGTGGCGGCTTCCGGACTGTTTCTTAGTATTTCGGCCTTCTCCATCTAATGCACTTTCAGCCATGGTGGGACCACCATTTGATTTTTCCTTACGAATTGATTTTGGATCAAGTTGTGAATCTTTTGCCATAATTTTTCTCCTTAATTTTAATAGACTTATTGTTTACAGGTAAAAAGATTTTATTCACAAGACAGAAGAGCTTCTGAAAAATAAAAGAAATGTTGCATCGTACACGAAAATATGAGAAAATATATAATTAATTGTTTTTACTAAAACAAAATATATTTACTTAATTTTAGGAGATATTATGAACAAAAAAGATACAATCATTTACATTACTATAACTTGTATCATCGCATTTTTGCTACTTTTAAATGCAACAGACAATCGTTATAAAATGTTTAAAAATGAAACGCTGTTAACGGAAGGAAAGACAGCAGAAACTCATAGACTTGCATTGCCGAAGGGTAACTACAAGCTTGTGATGAATTGTAAATGTAGTACAGATATTCCAATGACAGTGTTTATTGATCTTGACCACAAAATCAAAGATGTTTTGAAAGCAAATAGGGAACCCGTCTATTATGTATTGAATTTTGAAGTGAAGGAAAACACAGATTTATTTCATTTCACGTTTGATAATTATAAAACAAGTAAATTTGAATTATATAATTATGAACTTTGGACGGATACTACCTTTTATAATGATGCAATTTATGATTTCGCGATTTTCATTATATTTTCAATACTTCTTTATATTTTACTATATTTCAATGTGTTTCAAAATGCACCTAAGGAGAATAAGAAGTCTTTTTTGGTGCTACTTGGATTAATCATTTTTACGAGTTATCCGTTGTTTACGGATTATTTGATTTATGGGCATGACCTCGCAGTGCATCTAATGAGAATAGAAGGGCTCAAAGATGCAATTTTGGATAAACAGTTTCCAGCAATGATTTATCCTAATTCTAACAATGGATTTGGAGTGCTGGGATTTGTCTACCCCAATTTATTTTTATTATTTTCGGCAGGGCTAAGGCTATGTAATGTTTCAATGGTAACATCATATCAGAGCCTTTTAATTATGATCAATATCGCAACAGCGGCAGTAACTTACTATTCAGCAAAAACAATTACAAAATCAAATGATGCAGCATTGATGGCATGTATCATATATATGCTATCCCCTTACAGATTGAACGATTTATATATTAGAGCATCTCTGGGCGAAGTGATAGCCATGATATTCCTGCCGATTGTAATAGCAGGTATTTATCATATCTTTTTGGGAGATAAGAAGAAGTGGTATTTACTTGTAATAGGCTATTCTGGAGTAGTACAGTCACATATGCTGAGCTGTATTTTTGTTACAATGATTTCTGTTATAATGGGAATCCTTTTATTCAAACATCTGTTGATGGAAAAAAGAATTTTTGCATTGGCAAAAGCAATCACAGCTTTTTTAATAATAAACGGCTGGTATATTATTCCTGTTTATATTTTTACGAAAAGTGCAGTGGGGCTGAACCGCATTCAGAATACGGATTTCTATGAGGATGCAGTATTTCCAGGGCAGTTGTTGATGACGAAAGCCTCTACTTTTACAACGCTATCGGTAGGCGATGGAATCGGTCAGGAAATGCAGCTTTCCATAGGGATCATGTGCGGGATTGTTCTATTGCTGGGTGTTTTTTATCTGCTACATAATAGAAAGCAGGAACAAAAAGCGGAAAAAATTGTGCATCTATTAATGGTATCATTGATGGTGCTTTGTGGTGTCATGCTATTTGCCTCAACAACGATCTTTCCGTGGAAAGCATTATCAAAGATTGCTTTCATAAGCAAACTGATGAGTACCATTCAATTCCCATTTCGATTCTTAAGTATTGTAACAGTATCGTTAGCGCTTATTTGCGGATTAGTAATCGAAAATACAGATATGTTGAGAAAATATAAGAAGGAACTAATGGTAGTACTTATTATCGTAGGCATGGTCGGTGCTTATGAGATTATGGATGGATACCTGCAAGAAGAGGTCTATATTACGAAAACCAGTGGAGGATTTACGGAATTTGAGTTATCTGAATATTGGCCTGATGGAACAAAATCGGAAACATTTGAAGACACTTCTTATTGGGTTAGTGGTGCTGAAATTACGTACTATCAAAAAGAGGGAACGAAATTGGAATTTTTCTATGATGCTGCGCAGGAAGGAGCATTTATTCAATTACCCTTATTATATTATCCAGGATATCGGGCAAAACTGTCTGATGGAGAAACACTAAAGGTAGTACGTGGCGAAGAAAACAGAGTATGTGTAGCCCTTAATGAAAGCAAGAATAAGCAGAAGGTGACCGTTTATTATAGCTTTTATGGCAATTGATGACCAGTTATCAGTAGTTGGAAAGGAGTGTTCATTTATGACGTTAATTCAACTAAAATATGCAATTATGATTGCCCAGGGGAATTCGTTTAATGAAGCAGCTAAGAAGCTGTTTATCTCACAACCAAGTCTTTCGGCTGCAATCCATTCAATGGAAAAGGAAATAGGGTTCGAAATATTCAAAAGATCCCAGACGGGAATCGTACTGACGCCTGATGGAGAAGAGTTCATAGGGTATGCCAGACAGGTGGTGGAGCAGTATGAATTACTAGATGCCAGATATATAGAAAAGACAAAAGTAAAGAAAAAATTCAGTGTTTCCATGCAACATTATACCTTTGCAGTAAATGCATTTGTAGAGATGGTAAAGCACTTTGGAATGGATGAATATGAATTTGCAGTGCATGAAACCAAAACCCATGAAGTAATCGAAGATGTGAAAAACTTTCGAAGTGAGATTGGAATTCTTTATCTTAACGACTTTAATGAGAAGGTACTGACAAAACTATTTGCAGAATATGGTCTGGAATTTCATGATCTTTTGGTATGTGGAGTCTATGCTTATTTGTGGAAAGGTCATCCGTTGGCAAAAGAAAACGAAATCACGCTGGAGGATTTAGCAGAATATCCTTGTCTATCCTTTGAGCAGGGGGATTTTAATTCTTTTTATTTTACGGAGGAGGTTTTAAGTACCTACCAATACAAGAGGCTCATCAAGGCAAATGACAGAGCAACATTGTTAAATCTTATGGTTGGCTTAAATGGATATACGCTTTGCTCTGGAATCATTTGCGAAGAGCTAAATGGAAGCGATTATTGTGCGGTCAAGTTAAAAACAGAGGAGAAAATGACCATAGGATATTTGTCAAGGAAGGGAAGCATGATTAGTGAAATTGGAGAAAAATATTTAGAAGAGATTGCAAGATATAAAGACAAAGGAATGGAATGATAACTAATAGTAAATTGTTAAGGAGGTACCGATTGAATTATCATGTAGTGAAAGAAAAAGAAATTGGACGTAAAGGATTGATGGTATTATTTCTTTTCGTTCCATTACTTTCCGTTGTTATGGGAATAAGCTATTCGCTTATGGATGGGAGTTTTTATACGATTATCGTGGGATTTAAAAATATAGTATTGTCACCAACAATACTTTTCACTGATTTTATTGAAGTCGGTGGAATAGGAGCTGCATTTATTAATGTTGCATTGATAGGTTTTATAAACTTTTTCTTAATCTATTTTTATCGACTTAAGATTAATGGTCCATTGATTGCGGCTTACTTTACCGTAATAGGTTTTTCCTTTTTTGGAAAAAATATATATAATATACTGCCAATCTACATTGGTGGATATTTGTATGCCAGATATCAAAAAATATTAATGAGAGATATCATCGTTGTCCTAATGTTTGGAACCGCATTGTCACCAATGATCAGTGAAATTAGTTTTTCGGGATTTTTACCGCTGTTAACGGGTTTGGTGGTAGCTGTTTTAGTTGGCATTTTTATTGGATTTGTCATTGTGCCGTTGTCCTCCCATATGCTTAAATTTCATGATGGATATAATTTATATAATGTTGGTTTTACTTCAGGAATTATTGGAACAGTTTTAACAGGTTTCTTAAGAAGTTTTGGGATTACGGTAGAACCAGTAACTATTATTTCCGAAAAAAATCAAATGGTTACTGTGATGTTATTAGTAATCTTCTTTCTAGCATTGATGACGACAGGTATTTTAATTAACCGTCGAGCGGTTATTGATTACGTAAAAATATTTTCCTATAGAGGAAGACTTTTTACGGATTTTACGCATTTGGTGGGTTATGGAATTACTTTTCTGAATATGTCTATTCTTGGATTTGCCTGTTTATTTTATGTAATATTGATTGGTGGTGTTGTGAACGGACCTGTTTTGGCTGGGATTTTTACCGTGACTGGATTTGGTGCGTTTGGCAAACATATAAAAAACTGCCTGCCCGTTGTATTGGGTACGATTGCAACTGCTCTATTTTTTGGTAATGATCTCTCTACTACCAATATCATCATATCGGTTTTGTTTTCCACGACGCTGGCACCTATTGCAGGCACATATGGTACGATAGCAGGTTTGATAGCTGGTGCACTGCATATGATCTTAGTTACAAATGTTGGAGTGATTCATGGAGGAATCACTCTGTATAACAATGGGTTTTCAGGTGGAATTGTGGCGAGTGTGATGATTCCAGTAATTGATGCTTTTATAAAGGAGAAGAAAAATGCAGCACGAAACTAAAAAAATCGCACTGATTGTAAATGAACTGACTACGTTGCTTTTGCATATGGGAAGTGGAAAAATTGAGGTTCAAATAAACAGACAGAAGCTTAGTACGGAAATTGTTATGATCCAATATCAATGTAACTATGAGGAATTATTTGTACAAAATTTAAGATATGATTTAAATTCGCAGCGTCAGGCAGAGGTTGAGGGATACTACTGGCAGCTGATCGGAGATGATGACGATGGGGAGGAGATCTCTCTCGTTGGAGCAATGATCGATGAGGCGGTCGTAGAACAAAAAGAAGGAGATTTATATATTCATCTAACTAGAAAGAATTAGTATTATTTTAATAGCCGACTTTGTAGAAAAAATATGAATTAAGAGTTATAATAGAGAATAATGAACGTGGTAATTTTCGAGAAATATCCCACTGATCAGAAAGAGGGAATCATTATGCACGGAAAAAAAAGTAAGAAAACTCTATTTTTGACTGTTTTAATAATCGTGAATATTTTATATACTTACTCAATTATAGTAACTAGTGACGCAATGGGTGATATTGTGTCTCCTGTTATAACGCTGATTGCCTCCGGCATTATTTTTTGGGGTTTTGTTAAAAAACAGGAATCAGCTATTTACAAATGGTTTGGCTGGTTGCTTACGTTAGCTGTTTTTTCTTGGTTTTTATGTGATTTCTGGTGGGGGGTTCAGACATTATTTCTGCACGGTGATCCAGAACAAAATCTGATTACGATTTATGGATATTCACTTACAAATATATTTCTGTTTCTTGCAATTGTGTTAACGGCCTATCAGGATTTGAAAAAAATAAATAAAGTTCAGGCATTACTAGATATCGTGATTGTTTCCATTTGTATCTCGGTGCTTCTCTGGCTATTTGTATTTGAACAAAATAATGATCAGTTTTTGCTGCTTTTATCAGACCCAGTATCTATGGCATGTATTATGAGTGATATAATTATTTATGCATGGATTAATGTCTGGTCATTTTCAACAAGACAGATTAAGCCATTAGTACATCATCGGATTCTGGTAAC
>JAQUUB010000041.1 GCA_028694115.1 Lachnospiraceae bacterium | reverse complement strand
TTTGTTTGTGGTGAACTAATTATACACGAAAAGGGAGGTCATTGCTTTTTTAATGTAAAAAGTGATGCAAAACCAGAAAGTTCAAGGGTTTAGATAAAAAGAGAAGGTAGTAAATTTGACACTACCATTAAAAATATGGAGGAAGTAAAAATGAAAGAAAAATATCTCTTACTATCCTTATTGTTATTCTCTTGTTTACTACAAGGGTGTAGTAAACAAGAGAATACTACTGAAGATCCAGCACCAATCCTTCCAGGCGAAGTAAATGAAAGCACAGGCACGGAACTAGAAGAATCCGTTACTCTTTCTGACACTGTAAAAGAAGGGTTTTATAGAAGTCCACTAACAAATGAATGGGTTCCTCTGGGTACTGAAGATTATCGTCCTATCGCGGTAATGTTTAACAATATTCAGGTGGCATGCCCTCAATCAAATATTTCAAAGGTAGGAGTTATGTACGAATGTCCTGTTGAAGGTAGTCTAACTAGATTAATGGGTATTATTGAAAACTATGATAAGTTCGAAAAAATAGGTCCCATTCGCAGTTGCCGTGATTACTTTGTTTATTGGGCATTAGAATGGGATTCTATTTATTGTCATTTTGGTGGACCTGAACTCTATGTAGATACTATTTTGAATCAGGATTATGTCAATAATCTGGATGGTTTAAAATTAGATGGTGGGACAAATAAAAATGCCTCCGTTTATTATCGAGTGACCGATCGAAAAGCGCCTCACAATGCTTACCTAAATGGTGCTGGAGTTGACAGAGGTATTGAAAAAATGAGCTACCGTAAAACCTATACAGAAAATTATCAGCCTAACCATTATCGGTTTGCATCTGAGTCAAGCCCTACTGATTTATCTTCTAATGCAGATGCAATCAATGCCTTTCATATTGAACCTGGATATTTAATTAACAAGCCCTATTTTGAATATAATAAAAGTGATGGATTATATTATCGCTGGCAATATGGTGAGAAACACATAGATGCAGAGACCGGCGAGCAGCTTGCATTTAAAAATATTATTCTTCAAAATACGTACTATGAAACAAGAGATGCAAAGGGCTATCTTGCATTTCAATGCCATGATACTACCCGCGGGGGGTTTTATATTACAAATGGCAGCTCAATCCCAATTACATGGGAAAAGACTACTGACTTCGGAGCCACTAAATATTACGATTCAAACGGAAACGAAATCGTTTTGAACACTGGCAAAACATTTATCTGTATTATACAAGATCAAAACAAAGAAAGTATTATTAAATAGCCTCATAAAAAGGAGTTGTTACAGACCACACACAACTTCTTTTTTTTTTTTGTTATTTATGTTAGGATACCATTAATAGACATCTACTATAAAAACAATTCTACCAGTTGATTGATTATGCGTTTTCAACTGTTTTCGTACGTATCGCAACGTACAGATAGGTTCCTATTATGCACTTAAAAAGTAAAATTTCAAAATCAGACAGTATCCTATTATTCCTTTCCCTTATCCATTGGCTCATAACCTTTTATACTGACCAATTTGTTTTTCATGAGTCGCCTTCTTTGCATAAAATGAATTATATGATATGCAAAGTAATTTTACTTTTCTTATTGTTTTTCCTGTATCGGACTTTTTATCGTATTATTTTCTATAAAAACCGAAAAAATACAATCGAATATCATGTTGCAAAATATGCACTTATTTATTTGATTCCTATTATTGCAGTTTTGATTATTAAACTCCCGCAGGGATTTCTAAGCAATGATGAGACGCTGATATTTAAAGAAGCATCAAACTTAGCCAGCTATACATGGTTTTACTATCTTACAACTTATTATTATATTATTACCATGATGCTGATTCCTTCCTGGCTCGGTCCTATTTTAGTAAAAGTCGTCTTACAATTATCGATATGCGGCTATTGTATTTATCGTCTTTCTCGATATAAGAATTTTAAATATGGCAAGTTTCTTTACCTTGCATTTTTACTTCCACCTGTACTAGCCTATACTACATCGGCACATAGAATACCGATTTATTATTTATTGTATCTTCTTTTAATTTTTCTATTATTAATGGATACTATGGAACAGATTGCTCCCACCAGAACAAAAATAACTGGAATTTTAATTCTCAGTGCCGTACTTACTCAATGGAGAACGGAAGGTATTTACCTGATTGCACTTGTACCGATTTTATCATTAATTGTCTATAAAGATTTACGAACAAAACAACAAATTATAAAAATAATTATTGGTTCTCTTCTTATCCAATATTTATTCACTATTCCACAAAATGGTGCTCTTTTACCAGCACGTTTAAATGATCAGGCAGAAAATCGAATGGGGCCGTTTTATGCGTATACCATTACCAATATGTACCGAAATGGACTTGACTTAGAGAAAAATTCCTCCGATTGGAAAGAAATTGATCGTTATTTAAGAACTGATACGATTGTAGCAATTAACGATTATCTGGGAGATACGAATTATGAGGATGTCCTGATTCTATATTACGAAGGATATACTGGTACGCGACCCGAAGCCGATTCGAATGACTATATGGCCTACGTAAATGCTTGCAAACGTATTTTCATTAATAATCCTTTTGTTTTATTTAAAACGCGAATTGGTGCATTTCGTTATGCTTCAACACCCTACCATTTCATATGGCCTACCGGTGGAATAAAAGGTCTAATTTCTTTTGCAATCAGTATCATTAAAGTATTCGCATATAATCTCTATATACCACATATCCTCTTAATCTGCTTATGGTTTTATTCCATAATAAAAAGAAAATGGTATACCTTTTTTGTTACTTCTGGCTTATGTTGCCATTGGTTCATTGTATTTATCCTGGCTCCAGCCTCTTATTTTAAATATTATTTTCCAATTTATATGACGATGTACTTCTATTTCATCTTAGTTCTAATTGGAATTATCTATTCTCATAATCACAAAGATGACAAACTGACTTTTATCCAATAAAAAAGAACCGGTGAGTTTTTATAAGCTCATCGGTTCTTTTCTATTAACCCAATTGTAATCGATTGATTGCACTAAAGATTGCTCGGACAGATGCTCTTGTAATATTGGAGCTTACACCAACTCCATATGTTACACGTCCATCATTAGCATCCAACATATGGATATAGGCAGCTGCCTGTGCATTGGAACCGCCTTGCAATGCATGTTCTTCATAGTCAAGCACCTTGATTCTTATATCAAGCTCTTCTTGTAATCCTCTCTGCACTGCATCAATAGGACCATTTCCAACCGCAACGAACTGCTTCTCTTCCCCACAGTTTGAATAAACAACGGTTACTCTTGTATCGAATTCAGATTTCACTTCATCACTTAAGTCGTCTACGCGGATTTTTCTAAAATGTATTGGTGTTTTTTTATCCAAATAATTTTCTCTAAATTTATCCATTACTTGTTCTGGTGATACTTCACCTTGTTTCTCTGAAATAGCCTGAATTACATCTGCAAATTCTTTATGCATACCCTTTGGTAATTTAAATCCGAAATAGGTATCCATAACAAATGCAACTCCACCTTTTCCAGATTGTGAATTAATACGCACAATCGGCTCATATTCTCTGCCTATATCAGATGGATCAATTGGTAAATAGGGTACTTCCCATGTATCAGGATGACGTTCGTTCATTGCCTTAACACCCTTATTGATTGCATCCTGATGAGAACCAGAAAAAGCGGTAAATACTAATTTTCCTGCATATGGATGTCTCGGATGAATTGGAATCTTACAACATCTTTCATATACATCGATTATTTCATTAATATGCTCTATTTCCAATTCAGGATTAATTCCTTGGGAAAACAAATTATAGGCAACATTCAAAATATCAACATTACCTGTTCTTTCACCATTTCCAAATAAAGTTCCCTCAACTCGATCGGCACCTGCAAGCATAGAAAGCTCCGTCGCCGCAACACCAGTACCTCTGTCATTATGAGGATGAACACTCAAAATAATGCAATCGCGTTTGGCAAACTTATGATTCATCCATTCAATTACATCCGCATAAACATTTGGCGTTGTCATTTCAACCGTAGCAGGTAAATTGATAATTACTTTATTGTCTTTGGTTGCTCCCCATGCATCAACTACTGCATCACAGACTTCCAATGCATAATCTGGTTCTGTACCTGTAAAGCTCTCTGGTGAATACTCCAAAACTATTTCTCCATCAAAATTTTTTGCTCTTTCTTTTACCATTTTGGTGCCAGCAATTGCAATCTCTTTGATTTCGTTTTTATCTTTTCCAAATACAACGTCTCTCTGCAAAGTTGATGTTGAATTATAAATATGAACAACCACCTTTTTAATTCCTTGTATTGACTCAAACGTTTTTTCAATTTGCTCTTCTCGGCATTGAGTTAAAACTTGAACACTCACATCATCAGGTATTATTTTTCTTTCTACCAGTTGTCTTAAGAAATCATATTCAATCTGGGATGCTGCCGGGAACCCTATTTCAATTTCCTTAAATCCCATCTTTACCAACAAATTAAAAAGCTCTACTTTCTCTGAAACAACCATTGGATCAATTAATGCTTGATTTCCATCTCTTAGATCCACACTACACCATATTGGTGCGCTTTGAATCTGCTTATTTGGCCATTCTCTATTCGGATAATCAATTACAGGATTTCTTTTATATCTCTTGAAGTTTAACATATTTATTCTCCATTCTATTGTCATATTTTTAAACTCTAGTTCTGTTTTTTGCACAATACGGTAGATTTCGAACTACTACACCGTCTTAGGCACTATGATTCACGGAGTCGATATATTACACTGTATTTGAATATAATAGACATCTTATTTCTTACTATGAATTTAGCCCCACTATCATCAACCTCTTTCTTATTCATATTATTCTTTGTGAAATAAATACTATGCATATAAAAACAGCCTCTCGCATAGAAAGGCTGTAAATCTTATATGATATCTATGTCATTCACCCAAACCATTTTCAATTGCTGTTATTAATGCTTTAAGTGCTTCTTGCTCGTCTTCACCTTCACAAACGAATTCTACTTCGTCTCCACTTTTAACGCATGCGCCTAATACGCTTAAAACACTTTTTGCATTTGCTGTATTCTCTCTAAATGTAAATGTAATCAGTGACTTAAACTGCATTGCCTCTTTACATAGGATTCCAGCAGGGCGAAGATGCAGGCCTGTCGGATTTTTTATTACAACCTTTTGGCTTACCATTCTAGTTTCCTCCAATCGATTGGCAATTTTTTATGCCTATACATACTATATCATTATATGTGTTTCTGCACAAGTATTTTGCCAAACTTCTATATTTCTTATGCAAATCTTACATGACTGTATTTTCAATAAGTTCCGATAATTTCTTTGCATCATCCATAATTTCATCCTGATTTTTACCTTCAATCATCACTCGAACTAAAGGTTCTGTACCTGATGGTCTGATAAGAACTCTACCCTCACCATCATATTTATCCTCTAATGCTTTCACCGCATCTGCAATTTCTGTATACTCCATAAAAGAATCTTTTTTATGGTTTGGAACTTTCGCTCCTACTAACGCCTGTGGAAGGACTTCCATAATTGTTGCTAATTCTGATAACGGTTTTTTAGTTTCAGAAATTACTTCTAGCAAATGCAAAGCGCTAAGTAAACCATCTCCAGTTGTATTTTCATCTAAGAAGATAATATGACCCGACTGCTCTCCACCTAAATTAGCTCCGATCTCTCGCATATGTTCTAAAACGTAGCGATCTCCCACTTTTGTCTGCTCAATTTGTATTCCTTTTTCTTTTCCCATAATAAAGAATCCTAAATTACTCATTACTGTAGCAACGATTGTATCCTTTTTTAAGGTTCCCTTTTCTTTCATATGATTTCCAATGATAGCCATTATTTTGTCGCCATTAATAATCTGACCATTTTCATCAGCAGCAAGTAATCTATCCGCATCTCCATCAAAGGCCAAACCTAATGTCGCTTTTTCATAAACAACTCTTGCACACAATTCACCCATATGCGTAGATCCACAATTAGCATTAATATTAGTCCCATCTGGATTATTATGAATTGCAACAACATCTGCGCCTAATTCCTTTAAGGTCTCCACAGAAGTATAGTGAGAAGCACCTTCCGCACAATCCACTACAATCTTCATTCCTTGTATATCAAGGGGAACTGCTCTTAATGCATGATTAATATATTCTTCTCTAGCATCAGAACGGTACTTTACTTTACCAACTCTTGATCCCGTTGGTTTAGGTATGTCTCTATTATTATTCTTAATAAGCTCTTCTATTTCATCTTCTAATGCATCCGATAATTTATATCCCTCCCCATTAAAAAACTTGATGCCGTTGAATTCTACTGGATTATGAGAAGCAGATATTACAACTCCTGCATCCACTTTATATTTTCTTGTTAAATATGCAACTGCTGGTGTTGGCACAACTCCCACATAAACTGCATTTGCTCCAACAGAACAGATACCTGCCATCAATGCATTTGCTAACATATCTCCTGAAATTCTCGTATCACATCCTACCATAATTGTTGGACGATAAGATTTTTCTTCTGTTAAAACATAGGCTCCAGCCTGACCTAACTGCATAGCAAGTAATGGTGTTAATTCTGTATTAGCCACGCCTCTGACACCATCTGTCCCAAATAATCTAGCCATCATTCTTCCCCTTTATCTTTTAAAATAATTTTAACTATAATTTCATTATTTCCATTATAAATTCCATCTGGGTAAGTAAACTCCACCTTGCATTCATAAACACCCACTGTTAAATTTGAAGTAGCATCTTCACTCTTCAAAGAATCAAGATTCACAGTCCCTTTTATTGTACTAGGATCAATATTCGTAAAGCTATCTCCTAACCCTCTTATTTCTACAACAACTTGTTCTCCTACTCCTCCGATTGTAGCCGTCATACCTTCTGGTACACCATTTACAGATATACTAGTAATCGGTACCTCAACATTCTTTGTTTGCAATTCCTGTATTCCAACCGTAACTACTGTTGTAGAATCAAATTTTGAATCCGCAAATACAACTCCGCTTGGTAAATACTTTGATAAATCAACTTTTATCTCTGCATTTTTCTTTTCACCAGTAATATCTACTGCCGAAGATGGAATCGTAATGTTACTTACTTTATTTAAATTCGCCTTTTTTCCAGCAATGGCAACACTGGTGATTGAATTCGTAATTTCCCCCGTTGTGGCAAATCCATTTGCTGGTGCACCAACGTATCCAAAAATAACAGGAACTGTTTTTGAATTCCATATCTCAACATTAACATTTACTACATCTCTGCTAAGTGTCAGCTCCTTCGTGTCAATCACATTCCCCTTTTCATCATATAGTACAATACTCTCTGATGTTGAAATATCAGAAGTCATGCCTGAGACATTTACATTTACAACTGCTTTACTAATTGTGGCAACAACAGACTCAGGTCCTGAAACCTTCACTACATTTTTATCTGTTCCCACTTCACCAATTACACATCCTTCTGCCAATGTACCTGATGTTGTAGCCTCTATAGTATACTGCTGTTCTAATAATTTTTCTGTTCCAACTAAAACATTTTTTGTTTTTAAATTAATATCTTCAATTTTATCAGCAAAGCGTGAAGCTTTGACTTCAATTGGCACCATCGTACCATCTAATTTTTTCAAATCTGCTGTTGCAGTAAAATTATCTTTACTTAATTTATATAAGATTGACCTTTTTGCAGTAACAATGATGCTAACAGAATCCGTTCCTTCCTCTACTTCGTATACTTTTCCTGCTGCTGTTAACACATTCGTGTTAACAAGTTCTACATCGATAGGTCCAAATGATTTTGTAGTAATAGGATCATCTATACTAACCACAACAATCCATAATAAGAATGCCACAAAAATTGACATTACTTTAAGCCCAATATTATGAGTTAAACTTTTCTTCATTTTTTCGACCTGCCTTTCCAGATTCGAAATCTTTTATCATCAAACACTTTATTTTGTGCACTCGATAATTTCTCTTTTAAAAAGTCAAAATCTACATTTCTGAATAGTTCTCCCTCATAAGCAATTGAAACTCTTCCTGTTTCTTCTGAAACAATAATTGTAATGGAATCAGTCACCTCTGAGATACCAACACCAGCTCTATGACGAGTACCTAATTCTTTGCTTAGTGCCATATTATCTGATAATGGTAAATAGCAGGTTGCTGAAATTACTCTATTTCCTCTAATCACAATGGCACCATCATGTAAAGGTGTGTTATGTTCAAAAATATTTATTAATAATTGGCTTGAAACAATAGAATCTAGCTCAATACCTGTTCTTTCATATTCTGAAAGAGAGTCATTTTGGGCAATTACAATTAATGCACCAGTCTTTACCTTGCCCATTTCAAAGCAAGCTTTAGCAATTTCATTCACAGTCTTATCACTAAATCTCTCATCAATTGTACGATTTGAATCAAATGAAATAAGAGAAGAAAAAATATTTTTCCTTCCCAGAAGATCAAGAGCCTTCCTTAGCTCGGGCTGAAAAATAACAATCATAGCTGTAATTGCTACAACGGATGCATTTTTCACTATCCACAATATAGTATTCATTTGAAATATATACGCTAAGAACACGAAGACTACAATTACTATTATGCCTCGCATCAAAGACCATGCTTTTGTATTTTTTATCCATACCATAACTTCATAAACCAAGAATGAGATTATGATAATCTCAACAACATCAGTCCATGTCATTTTGGGGATTGATATAAATGAAACATATCTTTGTAAAAACGAAATTATTCTATCCATTAATTCACATCCTGTTATCTAATATCAAAATCCTCATCCAATCCACGTTTCTTTATTACTCTGTCTGGATTCAATACTTTGTCTGAATTTTTTAATTGTGTCTGTTTTTGAGGATTTATTCTCTTTATTTTCTTTTCTGGCGTTGCAATCATCATCTTAGGAATAGCTTTTACATAATAATAGTATTCATCATCTTCAAACTGCACGAATTCTGTTCTACTATAATCCACACTAAAAACAAAAAATTGTAAAATCATTATTAACAATATAGAAATCAGATTTCCCAAAATTGTCCCAATAATGGATACATTTAAATCCATAAAGAAATCTCCAAATAATATAATAATTACATTTGTGATAACACCTGCAATTGTAGCTATTCTCCAAGAATAATCTACCGATAATCTTCTTATTAGATACACAACTACAACTGTAATGGAAAAAGCAATTACCGTAACTAACATTGCTTTATTATTAATGATTCCATCCACAACATATTTGAACTTCTGTACCACACTATCGGCTTCTAAATTACCTAATGTTGATGAATTTAGTTTAATGTAATTAAGTACATAATATACTATAACACCACCACTTACAGAAATTGTCGACAATGGTGTACCCATAAAGCCTGCTGCTAGTGGAACCACATATGGAATATGAAGTGCAAAGCAAACGGGCGTAAGTAAAACTGCCAATGTATCTTTAGGTGAAAATCTAAAATAAAGTAAAAACATTAATAAGAATAAAACTAACACAACAATTGCACATTCCATTGACAATGTATATAAGTGAAGGATTACAAATAATGCTCCAAATATAATAATTATATTAATTGGTAAAAAGGAGCATAACAAAGCGACCACCAAAACGATTGCCGGGTTCTTTAAACGATACATATAGCCGATGTTCTGGTTAATTGCGAATAATGAAATAAGAGCAAGTACAAATTTCAAAAAAGGAGTAATATAAATTTCATACTTCCCATAGAATATTTTCAATCTCTCTTTCATAACAAGTAAATCTGTCATCATTTCTCCAATCTGCTACGCATTTTGCATTACCTATTATTGATAGGCTGTATGAGATTTCTACCGCATTTCATTATCATACATAACGCCTAACTTCTTCAGTGCTGCATAATAGCTTTTTAAGCTTTTCTTAGCTTTATTGTATCGATAGGAATAAATAATGTAGGCAATCAGCATATAAATTCCTACAACGGCAGCGTATGCAGTTAGCAACGTTTTAACAAATGCTACCACATCTATTTTATAGATATCCTGCAAAAAAGATTCAAAATCATAATAAATATACACAGCGAAAATCAGCCCAAATGCAACTGTTGCGCCGATTGCTGTTTTCACTACTTGAAAACTAATATAATCATTTCTAAAATAGTTTCCTATCGGAATCATCTTTTTACCTTCATTAGCTTCATAAGATGCCATTCTGGTCATAAGTTTGATTCTTTCTTCATTTAACATATGATCACCATAATTAATGTTTGTCTAAGAAACGCATACGAGCTACATCTCTCGTATCCTTTTTAGGTGTTTCTATTTTAATTTCCTTCTTTGTGACATCCAATAAACCTTTTGCAATATCTGCCTTACAACGTTCACAGAATTTTCCTGTTTTAATCATTACACCACAATTTTCACATTCAATTCCTACTAATGAATTATCCGAAAAAGTTAATCGTTCCTCTCTAATCCATTGCTTTATCTGGTTTATTTCAACACTGCATTCTTCTGATACTTCTGGTATGGTTGCCAATTCATTTTTTCTTATATATTCTTTAACTTCTTGGAATTTTTCTTCTAAGTTCTCTTTACATGCTGGACATATCTGAGGTCCAGTAAGGTAATTAAATATTTTTCCACATTTTCTACAATTTCTAACATTCATAAAAAATCCTCCCTAAGCTCATAAAAACAAGGCGGCTTTCATTCTATTTTCCACTCCCTGAAGCTAATGTAACATAGTATATTTTTTGAATCCCCTGCGCTTTTAGTATTTTCGCTATTGCATCAACAGTGCTTCCTGTAGTATAAATATCATCAACCAAAACAACTGTATTTAATTTTACATCATTTTGGTGAATTTTAAAAGCTTTTTTCAAATTATTTTCTCTTTCAATATGATTCAGTTCTTTTTGAGGTCTTGTATTTTCTGTGCGAATGATTAGATTCTTTTTGACCGGAATGTCCAGGTTTTTACCAATTTCATTTGCCAGGATTTCAGCCTGATTAAATCCTCTTCTTTGTAGTTTCGTTTTATATAGCGGTACTGGTACTAATACATCTGGTTTTAATTGTTTGATTTCTTTCCCTAGATATCTACTAATTTCCTGTCCATAAAATTCAGCATATTCGCGTCTATTTTTATATTTAAACCGAAAAATGCTATTTCTCATCGATTCATTATAAACAAATAAAGAAATCCCCCGATCAAAATAATGGTTTCTTTTCTCACAATCTTCGCAAAAAACATTACTCGAATTAGGTAATGGCTTTCCACACTTTTTGCATTTCGGTTCAAAAATATACTTGATTTTTTGCTTGCAAGTATTACATGCGCCCGACTTTGGATCATTTAATATGCTATCACAAATAGCACAACGTCTTGGGTAGATAACATTTAGAATATTATCCTTGAATATTTTAAGTATTATATTTCTTCCTCCAGTTCTCTAATTCTGATTTCAAAACCTGTATATCTTACCTGTTCACTTTGATTATTAATCATTGAACTAACCGTATCACTACTCCCCAGTAATGTTACACATTTTTTTGCTCTTGTAATCCCCGTATATAAAAGATTACGATTGAGTAACATTGCTGGTCCAGATAAAATAGGTATCACAACTGCTGGGTACTCACTTCCCTGGGACTTATGAATGGTAATCGCATACGACAATTCCAACTCATCTAACTGCGTATAAGGATATTTCACCTGTTTACACTCATCAAAAAGAATTGTAACTATTTCTGCATTTTCATCAATATTCATTATAATGCCCATATCACCGTTAAAAACTCCAAGCCCTTTGTCAATTGTAATTCCGTATTTACTTACAGTTTCCCATTCCAACTGATAGTCGTTTTTAATTTGCATCACCTTATCTCCCATACGGAAAATCCGGTCACCAAATTCTTTCTCTTTTTTACCGTCTTCATGTGGATTTAATCTTTGTTGAAGACATTTATTCAAATTTTCAACGCCTAAAATACCCTTTCTCATTGGTGTCATAACCTGAATATCAAATGGTTCTGCCTGTACATAGGGTGGTAGTTTTTTTGTAACTAAATATACAATTGCCTCCACTATCACCTCTGCATCCATCCTTTCCAAGAAGAAAAAATCTTTACTATCATTATTAAGTGAGATATTCTGACCTGCATTAATTTTATGTGCATTCATAATGATATCACTAGTTGCAGCTTGCCTAAATATTTTTTCAAGCTCAACAACAGCAAATTTTTCAGAATTTATAATATCTTTCAGAACACATCCCGGACCAACGGAAGGTAGCTGATTTACATCTCCCACTAAAATCAGTTTAGTACCCACGATAATTGCTTGTAATAGAGCATGAAATAGAAAAATATCTACCATTGACATTTCATCTACAATAATGACATCTGATTCAATGGGGTTATTCTCATTTCTTTCAAAAGAAAAACTACCTATCTCTTTTTGTGTATACGTGTTCGATTCTCTATTCCCACCATTTAATTCCAGTAGCCGATGGATTGTTTTTGCTTCATAGCCCGTTGTTTCTGTCATTCTTTTTGCTGCCCTTCCAGTCGGTGCCGCCAAGACAATATCAAGTCCCTCCTCCACAAAATAGTGAATAAGCATATTTATTGTTGTGGTTTTACCAGTACCAGGACCTCCAGTAATGACCAATACCCCATTTTTCACAGCCTGAACAACAGATTCTCTCTGTCGATCCTCAAGAATTAATTCTGTACATTTCTCTATTTCCCCTATTTTTTGTATCACATATTCTGTTTTTACATTATCCTCAACATCCAGGTCTAATAATTTTCTCGCACAATTTAACTCCGTATAATAATTTATAATAGGATAAACTTGTATTTCACTATTCATTTGTTTTATAAATATCTTATGTTCAATAGCCAAATTATCCAGCTGATTTTCGATATGATTCTCATTTATTTGTAGAAGTTTTGCTGCTCGATCAATAATGATCTGCTTTGGAAAATATACATTTCCCTCAGCAGTTGCTTGTGCTAAGCAGTATAAAATACCACTTCGAATTCGAAAATCTGAATCCATATGTATCCCTACTTTTTCGGCTATTTCATCCGCTGTTTTAAATCCTATCCCCACTATTTCTTCCGTCATCCTATATGGATTTTCTTTAATCACCTGATATAATTCTTTTTGATAAGTATTATAAATACGAACTGCCAATGCCATCGATATTCCATACTGTTGCAAAAAAATCATTGCCTTACGCATATCTTTTTTTTCTTCCATCTGCGCTGATATCTCTCTGGAAATTCTCTCACTAATTCCTTTCACCTCTGCTAATCGTTCCGGTTCTTCTTCCATAATCCGAAAAGTTTCTTCTCCAAATTTTTTAACAATCCGTTTTGCCAAAGCTACTCCTATTCCCTTAATAGCACCAGAACTTAAATAACGTTCTATCGATACAACATCTTCTGGAATTTTCACCTCATAATCAGACATTTTGAATTGAAGTCCATAGGCGGAATGTGTTACAAATTCTCCCCTTACAAGAATCATTTCTCCTTCCTCAATTGTTCGAAATGTACCAACAACTGTAACTTCTTCATTTTCTGTCTCAAGTATTAAAATGGTATAGCCATTCTCATCATTTCGAAAGATAATGTGGTCTACATACCCATTGATTTCTGACATCATCTACACCTCCTCTTATATGACATCACCGTCATATAAAAAAAGAGACTGCACCCGCAGTCCCTCTTTAATCTATTATTATAAACTATAATTTCTTTTCATCTGCTCATATAGATTTTGTGCCAATCCATAATTTCCCTGGTCTGAAGCATTTTTTGCGTACTCCTGCACTAGACTTCCTTTAAAATAATCAACCAAATTATTCGTGGAACCATCGCTAAACTCACTCTTAGGAACACTTTTTTGCATTTCCTTAAACATCTGTTCAATAAAGTAAGATTCAAATTCTTTGCATACATTCATCAGTTCATCATCTGTAGCTTTTGAATAATCACCTGTTAAAGAACTCTGCAATTTCTGTGAAGACTTATCACTCGTAGTTTGATTAAGGTACTGGGATTGTAAAGAACTAATATCCATACTCTACCTGCTTTCTCCAATTATCTTCTCAATTGATTCGCTTGTGACATCATATCATCCGCTGCTTGTATTGCCTTTGAATTCATCTCATATGCTCTCTGTGCAACAATCAAATTTACCATTTCATCTGCTACTTGAACATTCGAGCCCTCTAAATAACCCTGAACAATACTACTCTTGTCCAAATTATCATTTGTCGCCTCATTCATAGCAACACCTGATGCTGCTGTAACCGTATACATGCTATCCCCTGCTTTATCAAGTCCTGCTGGATTTAAGAATTGCCATGTACCAAGTTGAATTCCCATTGGCTGTGGATTATTATTTGCGTCCGGATAAAGCAATTGACCATCCGCACTGATCGTTATTTTAGAAGCAACAATATTATCATCAAATACAACAGGATTTCCTTCTGAATTAAGAACCGGATTTCCATCCGTATCGCTCAATGTCATTCCACCAACTCCTACGGAGATATTAAAATTACCGTTTCTAGTATAATATGTATTACCATCCTCGCCTCTAACACCAAAGAAACCCTTTCCACTAATTGCAAAAGAAAATGTATTATCAGACGCAAGCATAACCCCCTGCGTAAATTGAGATGTAATAGAAGCATTTCTGACACCTAAACCTACTTGTGCGCCAATTGATTTGTTTTCTCCATTTGCAGTTGTCGTTTTCGTCTGCAATGTTTGATAAAGTAAGGATTTAAATTCATTTACTTCTGATTTATATGCTGTTGTATTAACATTTGCAATATTATTAGCAATTGTGTCCACATTATTCTGTTGCGAAATCATACCAGATGCTGCTGACCATAGTGCTCTAACCATATTTATACCTACCTTTCAGTTACACTAGTTGTCCTAGATTGTTAACTGCTTTACTTAATGTGTCATCCATCGTCTGTATCATTTTCTGATTTGTTTCATATGCTCTTGTTACATTAATCATTTCAACCATTTCGGATACCACCTGGACATTAGAAGCTTCTAAATACCCCGAATAAATTTTAGCATTTGCTGGCTGCTCTGTTGCACCCTCTACGGCTTGATATAAGTTCTCACCATACTTTTCTATAAAGTTATAGTCTGTAAAGTCTGTAACTTGAATGTTTGAGACTTTCACACCATTTTGGTAAACCGCACCTGCCCGATCGATACTTGTCTCAGCCAAGGGATCTAGTTTGATATGATTTCCATCCGTATTTAATAAAAAATCACCATCTTTTGTTACCAAATATCCATCTTCTGTTAAGGTAAACGATCCATCACGAGTATATTTTGTAGAAGTATCACCAGCTTTACTTTGGAATTCTATAGCAAAAAAGCCTTCTCCTGATAAACCCAAATCAAAAGTATTTTCTGTGCTCTTAAATGACCCTTGAGAAAAATCAGTATAATTTTCCCCTATTTTAACACCTAGATTCATAACTCCCATTTTTTTTGGGATATTATGTTCCGAAGTATCTTTGATTTTATATCCTAGCACATCACTAAAGGATTGTGCCGTGGCACCTTCCTTTTTGAATCCGGTAGTATCTGCATTTGCAAGATTATTTGTCAAAATATCTAAACGATTCTGTTCATTAATCATTCCTGTATATGCGGTATATAATCCCTTTATCATATAACTTCAACCCCATCTTCTGTCTAGTTTATTTCATCTTTATATCCAGCTAAAAATTCAACATATTTTCCAGTTCCAATAGCTACCGCTGTCATAGGATCTTCTGCTGTCATAGTATTAATTCCAGTTTTATCTGCTATTAAGTCTTCAAGCCCTCTGAGCAGACTACCGCCACCCGTTAAAACAATTCCTCTATCGGCAATATCCGCTGCTAATTCTGGTGGTGTTCTTTCCAAAACAGAATGAATTGCTTCTACAATTTGCGATGTTGTTTCTTTAAGTGCCTCTTCTGTTTCCTCTGAAGAAACTTTAACTGTTCTTGGAAGTCCTGTTACAAGGTTTCTTCCTCTTACATCCATATAATCAACTTCTGGTCTTTTGAAAGCAGATCCGATTTTTATTTTTAAATCTTCTGCTGTTCTTTCCCCAATTAAAAGATTATGTTTCTTTCTCATATATCTAACAATTGCTTCATCAAAATCATCACCTGCTATTTTAATTGAAGTACTTACTACCGTACCTCCTAATGAAATAACAGCAATATCAGAAGTACCACCACCGATATCGACAATCATATTTCCACATGGTTTTGATATGTCAATTCCTGCACCTATAGCAGCCGCAATAGGTTCTTCAATAATAGATACCTCTCTTGCTCCAGCCTGATAAGTGGCATCTTCAACAGCCTTCTTTTCAACTTCCGTAACACCGCTTGGTACACATACACTAATACGTGGTTTTCTAAATGTTTTTTTCCCGAGTGCTTTCTGAATAAAATATTTAAGCATTTTTTCAGTTACTGTATAGTCAGAAATTACACCTTGTCTTAAAGGTCTGACAGCAATAATATTTCCTGGCGTTCTTCCTAACATTAATCTGGCATCTTCACCAATTGCTTTGATCTTATTGGTGTCTCTATCAAAAGCAACAACTGATGGCTCTTTTAGAACAACACCTTTTCCTCTTATATAAACTAAAATGCTTGCAGTTCCCAAGTCAATTCCTATATCTGTATAAACCATTTCAAATTCCCCTTTCAAGCGTGGCTTCTATCTGTTCTATAAATAATTTTGTAAAAAACATTCATATATGTTTATCATTTAAAAATATATATTAGATTCATATATTTTCTATTCATTCATAATAGTTTCCATAAACATAGCAATTACAATATTACCATTCATAACTATTATAAACGAAACCTAAACATTTTCAATGAATTTTTCATTATTTCAAGAATTTTTCATATTTAGGGAATTAAGTTAATTATAGATATCAAAAAAATGGTTTTAAAAAATAGCATGGACACTGAATTTTATCAGCATCCATGCTTTTATTTATATCGGACATTTCGTATGAAAACTTTAGATTAAAATTGAAATTATTTTTTTTCTAAAATTCTATTAATATAATATCCCGTATAGGACTCTGTACATTTTGCTACTTCTTCTGGAGTTCCCGTTGCAATTACAGTCCCGCCCTTGTCTCCACCTTCTGGTCCAATATCAATAATATAATCTGCCGTTTTTATAACATCCAAATTATGTTCTATGACAACTACTGTATTACCACCATCCGAAAGACGTCTTAATATTTCAATAAGCTTATGAACATCTGCAAAATGAAGACCAGTTGTTGGCTCATCTAAAATATAGATTGTCCTGCCTGTGCTGCGTTTACTTAACTCTGTTGCTAATTTAATCCTTTGAGCTTCTCCACCCGACAATGTGGTAGATGGTTGTCCCAGCTTTACGTAACCCAACCCAACATCATATAAGGTTTCAATTTTTCTTTTAATCGATGGAACATTTTCAAAAAATGTTAATGCCTCTTCAATTGTCATATCTAATACATCATAAATGCTTTTACCTTTATATTTAACGTCTAATGTCTCCCTATTATATCTTTTTCCATTGCATACTTCGCATGGAACATACACATCTGGCAAAAAATGCATTTCTATTTTTAATATGCCATCTCCCGAGCAGGCCTCACAACGGCCTCCTTTTACATTAAAGCTAAATCTACCCTTTTTATATCCTTTTGCTTTTGCATCCTGGGTTGCAGCAAATAAATCCCTGATTTGGTCAAACACCCCTGTGTAGGTAGCTGGATTAGATCTTGGTGTTCTGCCAATAGGTGATTGATCAATATCGATTACTTTGTCTAGTTGATCCATACCTAAAATACCATCATGCTTACCCGGAATCGTCCTGACTTTATTATATATTTTTGCAAGATGTTTGTATAAAATTTCATTTACTAATGAACTCTTTCCTGAACCCGAAACCCCTGTAACGCATGTCATAATACCGAGTGGTATTTCTACATCAATATTTTTTAAATTATTTTCTCTTGCTCCTTTTACAATTAAGCATCCTGTCGGTTTTCTTCTTTCTGCAGGAATTGGAATTGCAATTTCACCACTCAGATACTGTCCTGTGATAGATTCTTTTACCTTCATAATCTGACTTGCTGTTCCTTGTGCAACTACTTCTCCACCATGTGTTCCAGCACCCGGACCAATATCTATAATATAGTCAGCTGCAAACATAGTGTCCTCATCATGTTCTACCACTAATAATGTATTGCCCAAATTTTTCAGATTTTGCAAGGTGGCCAACAATTTATCATTATCTCTTTGATGAAGCCCGATACTAGGTTCATCTAGAATATATACTACCCCAACTAATCCTGAACCAATCTGGGTTGCTAATCGTATTCTTTGTGCCTCTCCTCCTGATAGACTTCCCGTCGCACGGGCAAGTGTCAAATAATCGAGTCCAACATCCATTAAAAATCCGACCCTTGCTCTTATTTCCTTTAATACTTGCATGCCGATTAGTTCTTGTTGCTTTGTTAATTTAAGATTTTGCAGGAATTCCATCAGTTTGTGAATCGACATTGAAGTGACTTCATATATATTCTTGTTTCCAACGGTTACAGCCAGCGAAGTTTTCTTTAATCTCATTCCAGAACACTCTTTACAAGGCGTAATTCTCATGAAGGTTTCATACTCCTGTTTCATAGCATCAGAACCAGTTTCTCGATACCTTCTCTCCATGTTTTTAATTAGGCCCTCAAAAGCAACGTCATAAATTCCCTCTCCCCGTATTCCCTTGTAATAAACCTTAACTTCTTTTCCCTCTGTTCCATAGATAAGGATTTTTCGAACCTTATCTGGTAATTCTTCATAAGGGGTATCAAGGTTAAATTTATATTCTAGTGAAAGGGCTTTCAATAGCGCATACGTATAGCTGGATGAATCATTCGACGACTGCCAGCCTAATGATTGAATGGCCCCCTGATTTAGACTCAGCGTTCTATCAGGAATCATTAATTCTTCATCAAATTCCATTTTATATCCTAACCCAAGGCAAACCGGACATGCGCCAAAAGGGTTGTTAAAGGAAAAGCTTCTTGGTTCTATTTCATCTATGCTAATTCCACAATCTGGACATGAGAAGCTTTGACTAAAATTTATTGCTTCTCCTCCAACTACATCTACAAGAAGTAATCCATCTGAAAGTTCTAAAACATTTTCAATAGAGTCTGATAGTCTTTTTATAATTCCCTCTTTAATTGCTAATCGGTCAACTACAATTTCTATCGTATGTTTGATATTCTTATCTAACTTAATTTCCTCTGATAGCTCATACAGATTTCCATCAATACGAACACGAACATAACCACTACGCTTTGCTCGATCTAATATTTTGGTATGTTCTCCTTTTTTACCTCTTACTACTGGAGCTAAAAGCTGGATTTTCGTTCCTTCTGCTAACGACATCACTCGGTCCACCATCTGATCAACCGTTTGTCTCTCAATTACTTTGCCGCATTTAGGACAATGTGGAATCCCAATCCTTGCATAGAGTAATCTGAAATAATCATATATTTCTGTAACCGTGCCAACTGTTGAACGTGGATTACGGTTCGTTGACTTTTGGTCAATCGAGATTGCTGGCGAAAGTCCCTCAATTTTCTCAACATTGGGTTTTTCCATTTGTCCTAAAAACTGTCTTGCATAGGATGACAATGATTCCATGTATCTTCTTTGACCCTCAGCGTAAATGGTATCAAAAGCTAGTGAAGATTTTCCTGAACCGCTTAATCCAGTAAGAACAACAAATTCATTTCTTGGAATATCTACGCTTAAGTTTTTTAAATTATGTTCATTTGCACATCGAACTTTGATATATTGTTTATTTTGCATATCTTTCTACCATTTCGCCTGTTTTTTTAAGGCTCCAGCGTTCTACTTTGATATTCTTTTGTTTTTTTCCTCTTTTCATAAGTCCTACCACCTGTTCTAAATATTGGATGGTTACCTTTGAAGATAATTTTGATTCTCCAGCTGGTCTGGCCTGAAATCTATAAGGTATTTCTACCACCTTGCTGTATTCGGAAAGAGCTAATACTTCTACCATGATTTTCCACCCAATAGGCTGTAAATCTGCTGATTTAATTGCTTCCTTTTTAAACATAAACAAACCACTTGTTGGGTCAGTTATTTTCCGTAAACTTGGCAATAATATTTTTCCAATATATCTTGCTACACCGGAAACTAATTTTCTATATATATTTAGACCTCCATCACTACCACCTGGAATGAAACGACTCGGAATGCAAAAATCTGCTCCACTTTCGAGAGCTGCATACATTGGTCTCAAAATTTTGGGTGGATGTTGCAAATCTGCATCCATAACCGCCAGATAATCTCCCTCAGCAATTTGAAATCCCTTGATAACTGCTGTTGCTAATCCCTTTTCTTTTGTTCGATGTTCTAAACGAACGTGAGGATCAGTTTCCATTATTTTTTTTATCATCTGAGGTGTGTCATCCGTACTATCGTCCACAAAAACTATTTCATAAGATAATCCTAATAATGCCTTACCAATTTGGTCAACAAGATTTTTTACATTATCTCTTTCGTTATAGGATGGCACAACAATTGAAATTTTACTCATACTTACTCCCATCTGCATGCTTTAGTCATGCAAAATCATGCTTAAAGCATGATTTAACCAGTATTTAACTTTATAATTTATTAAGTTGCTTCTTTAGAATAATTAACTTATCTCTTAATTCTGCTGCTGCCTCAAAATTTAATTCCGCAGCTGCTTTCTTCATTTTTTTGTTAACTTCCTGAACAATCTTCTCCAATTCCTTTTTATCCATTGATTCAGGGTCTTTTGCAATTTCATACTCTTCCTTTGCCACCGCTTTTGAAATGCTAATTAAATCTCTGACCGCTTTTTTAATTGTTTGTGGAGTAATCCCATGCTTTTCATTGTATTCCTGCTGAATAGCTCTTCTTCGTGTTGTTTCACTAATAGCAATCTTCATTGAATCCGTAACAGAATCTGCATACATTACAACATGTCCCTCGCTATTTCTAGCTGCACGCCCTATTGTCTGAATTAAAGAAGTTGCAGAACGCAAAAATCCCTCTTTATCAGCATCCAGGATTGCCACTAATGAAATTTCCGGAATATCGAGCCCTTCACGCAAAAGATTGATACCAACTAATACGTCAAATACATCTAATCTCATATCCCTGATTATTTCAGCTCTTTCTAACGTATCAATGTCAGAATGCAGATATTTCACCCGGATTCCAACTTCTCTCATATAGGATGTTAAATCCTCTGCCATACGTTTTGTTAACGTTGTAACAAGAATCTTATTTTTCTTTTTAATTTCTTTATTGACTTCTCCAATCAAATCATCAATCTGCCCTGTTACAGGTCTGACTACAATTTCGGGATCTAATAACCCCGTAGGACGAATAATCTGTTCCGCTCTTAACAGTTCATGCTCTGCTTCATAATTGGAAGGAGTAGCCGAAACAAACATCATCTGGTTAATTTTACTCTCAAATTCATCGAAATTCAAGGGACGGTTGTCTTTCGCAGATGGGAGACGAAAGCCAAAATCTACTAATGTAGATTTTCTAGATTGATCTCCATGGTACATTCCTCTAATCTGTGGAATCGTAATATGAGACTCATCAACAATAATCAGAAAATCATCTGGAAAGTAATCCATTAGAGTATGTGGTGGTGCTCCCTCTGGCATCCCATTCATATGTCTTGAATAATTTTCAATCCCAGAACAGAATCCTGTCTCTTTTAGCATTTCGATATCAAAATGGGTTCTTTCAGATATTCTCTGAGCCTCTATGAGCTTATCTTCTGATTTGAAATACTTTTCTCTTTCATCTAATTCTTTTTCTATTTCAATCGTTGCCTTTTCTATTTTTTCTTTTGGAACCACATAGTGAGATGCCGGAAAAATAGCAACATATTCTAATCTACATATAATATTTTCATTTAAAACATCAATTTCTGTGATTCGATCAATTTCATCTCCAAAAAACTCTACTCTTATTGCTGTATCATTTGACTCAGCTGGGAATATTTCTACAATATCCCCTCGAACTCTAAACGTACAGCGCTTAAAATCAAGTTCACTTCTTTCATATCGAATATTAATCAGCTCACGAATTACACTATCTCGGTCTTTCTCCATCCCTGGTCTTAAGGAAACAATCATATCCTGATAATCTTCCGGACTTCCTAGTCCATAAATGCAGGAAACACTTGCCACAACAATTACGTCCCTACGTTCTGTAAGGGCCGCTGTCGCCGAAAGTCTTAACTTGTCGATTTCTTCATTAATTGAAGAATCCTTCTCAATATAGGTGTCTGTAGAAGGTACATAAGCCTCAGGCTGGTAATAATCATAATAACTAACGAAATATTCAACGGCATTTTCCGGAAAAAATTCTTTGAATTCACCATACAGCTGACCTGCCAGAGTTTTATTGTGTGCAATAATCAATGTTGGCATATTTAACTGTTCAATTACATTTGCCATAGTAAAAGTTTTTCCAGAACCAGTCACACCTAAGAGGGTTTCAAATTGGTTACCCTCCTTAAAACCATTTACCAAGTCAAGAATTGCCTGTGGCTGGTCGCCTGTAGGTTTGTATTCTGACACAAGTTTAAAATGTTCCATTTCTTATACCCATCCTACATGCTTTAGCATGTGCTCTAATCAATAGTTGAACATGCTTTCTGTTCAACCTTATACCCGTTTACATGCTTTCGCATGTACCTCAACTTAAAATAGTCTCGACTCATCGAGACCATTTTATCATATAAATGTTTACTTTGCAAACATTTGTTCTGTTAATACTTCCATTGCTTTATCCAACTGATTATCTGTTTTCTTTGTTTCATAAGCCTCTGAATCAAAATCAACTGTAATATCTGGTTCAATACCTATTCCATGAATATTTTTACCATTGGGAGTATAATACTTTGAAATTGTTAATTTTATTGCAGTACCATCACCAAGAGGTATTACACGTTGAACAATACCTTTTCCAAAAGAAGTTGTACCAACCAGTGTACCCAGTTTATAATCTTTTATAGCACCCGATAAAATTTCTGATGCACTCGCACTATTACCGTCAATCATCACAACTAATGGTTTTGTGAACTGCTGCTCATCATCTGATTTGTACTCCTCTCGATTGCCGTCTTTGTCCTCTGTATATACAATCATACCTTTAGGTAGTAAAAGATCAGCAATCTTGACAACCGTATCCAGATTTCCTCCTGGGTTTCCTCTAAGATCAATAATAAGACCCTTCATTTGTTCTGCTTCAAGTGCATCCAATTCATTTTTGAATTGTTCAAATGTAACATCATCAAATTCTGCAATAGAAATGTACCCAATATCCTTATCTTTCATTTCACTGAATACAGTTTCAGATTTAATCTCTCTTCTTTCTACCTCAAAATCTATTTTTTCCCCTTCTCGATAAAAAGTCATTTTGACTTTCGTTCCTTCGAGCCCTTTTACTTTGGTTACTACAGTGGACAATTCTTGGCCATCGACAAGTTGATCATCTACTGCATATAAAATATCTCCTGCAATAATTCCCACTTCCGCTGATGGTGAGTCCTCAATAGGACGGACAACCGTGATTAACCCCGTTTTAGGATCTTGACTTAAATATAAACCAATTCCATAATAGACCCCTGATGACATCTCAAGTAGAGAATCCAATTCCTCCTGCGTATAATAAACCGAATAAGGATCTTCTAAAGAATCTACGATTCCTTTATAGATTCCCTCCTGCATAGCAGTTTGGTCTATATCATTTAAGTAGTAAGTACTCATGGTCTGCTCAATTAGCTTTACTTTATCTGTCACCTTTTTATTAATAATGTTAACATTCGCTGCTGTTTCATTCCCAGTTATAAGCGAATATGCGTGGCTTCCAAACAAAATAACACCCAACATAAAAACTGCTATAAGTAGTCCACTTAATAACCCTTTAAAAAAATCATGATTCTTATTATTCATTAACGCCCATCTTCTTTCTCATTATTTTAAATAATTCCAAGGACTCACATAGCTACCATTTAAACGTACACTGAAATGCAAATGTGGACCAGTGCTTCTACCTGTAGAACCTACTAATGCTATCTTTTGACCTTTCGTCACAGAAGCTCCTGTAGAGACTAACAGACTCGATGCATGCATATAAATCGTAAAAAGTCCATCGCCATGATCAATCATTATGTAATTACCCATTGTACTAGAATAAGAAGCTGCAATTACATTTCCATCATATGCTGCTAATATTGGTGATCCATTCGATGCTGCTAAATCAACGCCATTATGGAATTGTTGTATTCCAAGTATGGGATGCATCCTGTTTCCATAATCATCAGATATTCTAGTATAATTAGGACAAGGAAACGTAAACTGTCCTCCATCATACGTTGCAACAGTTCCATTCTCTGCTTGTAGCTTTTTCTTTTCTGCCGCTATTGCCGCTTCTAAGGATTTTATTGTTGCATTCTGAGCCGCTATCTCATCTTCATATTCTTTTATTAATTTTTCTTTATTACTAATATCAGAATCATATTCCTTGATTTCCTGCTCTTTTGCGTTAATCAATGTTTCTACAGAATTTTGGTCCTCTTCTATTTGAAGTTGTATCTTTTGTAATTCCCCATTTTCTCTTACTAGATTTTTTTCTATTTCCACAATTTGATTTTTTGTATCAATCAACTGATCCAGCATAGTTTCATCATAATCAACAATACTCGCTATATATTGGGTCTTATTCAGAAAATCCCCAAAGCCTTTTGATGATAGTAATAACTCCCAAAATGTATCATCTCTTTTTTCATACATAAAACGAATTCTTTTCTTCATTGCTTCATATTGGGTTTTTTCATCTTCTTTAGCAATTTCAAGTGTTTCCTTAGATTTTTGTATTGCTTCCTGCTTTTCATCCAGCTCATTTTGCAGTTCTTCTAATTGTGTTTGAATCTCTGTCAAATTAGAATCCAAAACTGTAACATAATTTTTCAAATTCTTTTTCGTTGATTCTAAGCTGCCTAGTATCGCTTTGACATCCTTCATGCCAGATTGCAATTTGTTTTTTTGTTGTTCTGCCTCCGAAATTGCAGATTGGCTTTCCTTTATTTTATTATTAATTGCGTCTGCTGACTTCTTTACTGATGAAGAACTAGATTTTGGGGATGTATCCTCATCCTCTTCTTTCTTATCCGCATCTTCATTGTCTGTTTCCTCTGTATCATTGTCAGCAAACACAACTAGCGGCATTTCTGCCGCTAATAAAATAACTATCATTAGTATACTTAATACGCTCACCAGACTGCGTTTCTTCATTCTTATAAACTCCTGTCAAAAAATCCTTTACTGCTCTTCTAAACTTTCAAATGTTTTCTAGCAGTTGTGAAACTACCAAAAAATCCAATGCCCACTCCCATTAATAATGCAATAGGAATTAAAGTTCCAAAGACTTCTCTTACTGACAAGAACTGCAAGATACTATCTAAAGCCGCAAAACGATTGATTACGTATTGAATTACATTATTATAAATAAAATAAATTGCGATAAGTGGAGATGTAGAGCCTATTAATCCCAAAAGAACACCTTCAATAACAAATGGAGATCGAACAACAAAGTCCGTTGCCCCAATTAATTTCATAATTCCAATTTCCTCTTTCCTTACAGCGATACCAATTGCTACTGTATTGCTAATTAGGAAAACAGAAACTGCGAGCAAAATGGCAATAATTCCAATGGACACATAACCAATTAAAGAATTCATATTTGTTAATGCAGTTGCTGCAATAGCTGATTTATTTACTTCACGGATTCCTTCCACAGACTCTAAATAGGTCACCAAGGATTCTTGCATAGAAACATCATTCAGATATATTTCAAAGTTTGCACAATCCTCCAACGGATTATCATCGCCAAAGCTCTCTACATATTCACCTAAATTTTCTTCTTTAAAAGAATTCCATGCTTCCTCTGCAGAAATGAACTTGATATCTGAAACTTCTGCTCTTTTTGAAATTTTTTCCCCAATTGCTTTTATCTGTTCATCTGAAATACCCTCATCAAAAAACACGGTTACAGCAACTCCCGATTGGGCTTTTAACACAATATGCTGAAAATTTACAACCACTGAATAAAATAATCCAAATAAGAAAACACATGCTGCAATCGTAGCAATGGTTGCTAAAGAAAATGTTTTGTTTCGAAAAATGTTTTTTAACCCTTGCTTTAGGGTATAAACAAATGTACTAATCTTCATCTATATACCCACCCTTTTTCTCGTCACTCACTATGACACCTTTCTTCATAGTAATTACTCTTTTTTGCATTGCATTTACAATTTCTCTATTATGAGTAACAACTAAAACAGTTGTACCGTTTTTATTGATTTCCTCTAACAATTTCATGATTTCCCATGAATTTTTAGGATCCAGATTTCCAGTCGGCTCATCTGCCAGTAAAATGGGCGGTTTATTTACCAAAGCCCTTGCAAGAGCGACTCTCTGTTGCTCTCCACCAGATAATTCCTTGGGTTTTGCCTTGTATTTTTCTGCAAGCCCTACTAATGAAAGCATACTAGGTACATTCTTTCGAATATCTCTTGTAGAAACTTCTATGACTCTTTGCGCAAAGGCAACATTCTCATATACATTTCTATCTTTCAGCAAACGAAAGTCTTGAAAAACAACACCAATATTTCTTCTGAACTTAGGAATTTTTCTTCTCTTCAATTTCGTAATATCGCAGTTATTTACCATGATTTTACCACTTGTAGGTGTTAATTCCCGTAATAAAAGTTTAATAAGTGTAGACTTACCAGAACCACTATCCCCCACAATAAATGCAAATTCGCCCTTCTCAACATGTAGACTAATACCATTTATTGCTGGTGCTCCTGTGGAATATGATTTGCTTACATCTTCCAAAATAATCATGTGTTTTCTCCCTATATTCCTTAGTACTCAAATGTTTCCATATATTTCATGTATTTTACAACCATTAACGCAATTTTAAATGTAATAGCATCTTCAAAAACCCGCAAATCAAGCCCCGTTGTCTTCTGTAACTTATCTAATCGATAAACCAAAGTATTCCTATGAATATAAAGTTGACGACTGGTCTCTGATACATTTAAACTATTTTCAAAAAATTTATTAATTGTAATAATTGTTTCTTCATCAAAATCATCTGGAGATTTTCCATCAAAAATTTCTTTAATAAACATTTTACATAAAGGAATTGGCAATTGATAGATCAGTCTACCAATTCCCAAAGAACTATATGCAATAACATCTCTATCTCCAAAAAAGATTTTTCCAACATCCAATGCCATCTTAGCTTCTTTATATGATCTGCTTACTTCTTTAATTTCATTAATGATTGTACCATATGAAATGTGAGCCTGAATTTTAGCTTCCTTTAAAAGTAAAGATATTACATTTCTTGCAGCTTTTTCAATCTCTTCATTTCCATCGTTTTCATCTAACTCTTTTACAATAATAATATTTTTTTCATCTACAGCTGTAATAAAATCTTTTGTCTTACCACCAAACAAAGCCCTTACGTTTTCCAACGTGTTCATATCCTTTTCCATTGATGTTTCAACAAGCATAACAACTCTTCGACGTTCTGTTTCAATATGAAGTTTTTTAGCACGATTATAAATATCGACAAGTAATAAATTATCTAACAATAAATTTTTGATAAAATTATCCTTATCAAATCTTTCTTTATAAGCAATCAAAAGATTCTGTATTTGAAAGGCCGCAATTTTACCAACCATATACACATCATCACTTCCACCATTTGCAAGAAGTATATATTCAAGCTGTTGATCATCAAATATTTTGAAAAATTGATTTGCCTGAATTTCCTGACTATCCGCTGGAGACTTTACAAATGCAAGAATATCTTTCTCTCCAATTTCAGTATTTGACAGTGTTGTTGCTAAAACCTTCCCATCTGTATCAATAATACACAAATCAACTCTTGTTATCGCTTTTAGACCTTCAATTGTATTTTGAAGTATTTGATTAGAAATCATCTTCCCCACTCCTTCTCTTTTATTATACAACATTCACAAAAGTACCCCGTATACTTTTTTCGAAATCTTGTAACCCAAAATATATTTTAATACAAACACACAAAAAAAGAAAGAGAATTTATGAGATATTTATGCAAAATTTCATCTTTTCTTTCTTTTTTTCCCATTTTCTATTTTATGCACATTGACTATACTATTTGATGCTTTAAAAATCCCTCACCTAAAACTTCTCTAGCTTCGCTAACAATTACAAATGCATTACTATCTATCTCCTGTATTAAATCCTTAATTGCAACAATTTCTTTTTTAGAGACCACGCAAAATAACATTTGTCTTTGTTTCTTAGAATACATGCCCTCTGCTTCAATTCCAGTTACGCCACGATTTAGATTTTTCATGATTTCAAAAGAAATTTCTTCTGGCTTTGAAGTAATGATGAAAACGACCTTTGCAAACTTAGCTCCTTCTATTAGGGCATCTGATACTTGTGTTACAATAAATATTGCAACAATCGCATATAATGCAAGATTGAATCCAAAGATGAAGGCTCCTACTAAAATAATAACTGCATCTACAACCTGCATAACATGTACAATCGAATAGTTTCGAAATTTTGTACAAATAAGTGTTGCCAGCAAATCAACTCCGCCTGTTGTTGAACCAACCATCAGCACCATACCAAGACCAATTCCTGAGAGAATACCTCCAAAAACAGCTGTCAAGAAAAGATCATTTTCTATAAATTCGATTTCTGGAATAACATATAACCACCCTGAAAGCAAAAAAGTAGCAATCATTGTTTTTTTTAGGAATTTGAATCCTTTCATGTATGCTGCCGACACAAACAACGGAATGTTTAACAAAAGATTTGTAAACCACAAAGGAATAGCAAATCCACTAATCTGTTCCGACACTCCTTTTACTATAATCGCTATACCAGTAAATCCACCAGTAACTAAATTCACAGCACTATAAACACTGCCAATAGCAACTGCCATAATAGCTGTTCCTATAATAATAAATAAATACTCTATCCAGACAGGCTTCTTAAGAAATTTCACTTTCCTATTCGTTTTTCTTGTTTTCATACTTTGACACAATCCTCTTAAATATAGTTTTGTCAATTAGTGTGTACAAAGTACTCCGTTTTAATTCACCTGCATTGGTTGTCTTTAGGCTGACGCTTTTAATCGCAACCCATAATTTTGCATTTACCTTCATTTTATTTTCACAGATTAATTTTTCATGCTTGGTAACTGCTAAATTAGAAAAAACTACATCTGGTATAACACTATTTATCTCGTTAATAATTGCATCTTCTGTTCCACTTAAGCTTGCATAAGCATAACTTCCAAAAAAAACAAGTTTATCTTCAAATTTCAGTAAAGATTCTCTCATTTTAACTAAATCTTCTTCTGTTTCAGCCAGCAAAAAAATCTTTTTCTTTTCTTTTGCCAATTTTTTTAATAACTCTTTTAGAAAGGTATTATTTTCTACTTCTTTTTCTCTGGTTCTTATTCCTAATTCTGCTGCGTGTAATATATCAGTCGTTACTGGTATCGTTACATCCATAGACTCTATGTAACCTTTTAATTCCTCATTATCTTTTGCTTCTACAAGCAAATCTGTAGTCAAAAAATATACCGTATCTAAGCTGCCGTTATTAAGAAACTGAGATACCATTTTCATTGATTCCTTAACTGAATAATCCCTTAATTCTACTCCCAATACACTGATTCGTCTCATAGGATACCCGCCTTCCATTCTGCACAATACGATTGCGGTTCGTTTTGCGCACCTTATTATAGCAATATTTCCATAAAATATCAACCTTACACAACTTACACACAACAGCATCCTGTACTTACTTGCTTTCCAAATACCACCTTGCTATAATAACCTGATAAGGAGATTGGTATATTATGATCATAACAAGCAAGCATCAAAATATTATAATTACTATATTAGTATTACTGGGTTCTTTTTGTTATCTTTCTTTAATCTTTAATAATAATTTGTGGATGGATGAAGCATTTTCTGCTGTCCTTGTCAGGAACAGTTTTTTTGATGTTCTTAAAGAGTCTGCAGCCGATACACTTCCTCCTCTCTATAATATAATTAATAAAATACTAACATCTATGTTTGGATACCATTCATACATATTAAAATTATCTTCTGTCCTCCCTATGATTGGGTGTTTGATTCTTGGCGCAACCCTTGTCAAAAAGCACTTTGGTTTTGAGACAAGCTTACTCTATATTATATGCATGACTGGCATGCCTTATTTGTTTTATTATGGTGTAGAAATAAGAATGTATAGTCTTTCACTCTTTTTCACTACCGCATGTGGTATATTTGCCTTTGATTACTTCAAAACTAATACCGGCTCTTCTTTTCTTATGTATATTCTGTTTGGTCTTTTAGCTGGATATACCCATCACTTTGCATTTGTATCCGTTGGTTTTATCTATCTCTTCTTACTGATTAGTTTTATTCTGACAAACAGAAAACGAATTGTTGATTGGATTTTATCCCTCTTTATGATAGGGATTTTATATCTCCCTTGCCTTTTCATCACTATTGCACAGATGAAGAGGGTAAATGGATATTTTGAAATGCCTGAAATAACTCCTTCCTTTGTTTTCAAGTGTTTACGCTATCCATTTGTAACAACCTATACCCCTCTATCACTTTTGCTTCTTTTACTGTTCCTCTCAGCCCCCTTATACTGTGCTTTTCATACAAAAAAAGTGAAATCGTTATTACCAGGGATTTTAGGACCCTCCATCTATATTGGAGTTTTAATTTTTGGTTCACTTGCCTCTTTGGTTTTCTCTGGAAACATCTTTTCAGAACGTTATCTGGTACCTTCCCTAGGTCTGTTTTGGCTTGGATTTTCTGTTCTTTTCAAAGACTGTAAGAAACGAATTCTCATTCCTCTTTTTCTTTTCCTATTTCTGATTACGAGCAGGAACTACATTCTTCAATTCCAAGCAGAATATCAACCAGGCGTAACGGAAATGACCAATTATTTTAACGAGCATATCTCTGACGATGATGGATATCTTATTTACGAAGATAATTATCAGATTGAAATATGTTTTAGATATTACTTCCCATGGTTTAAAAAATACGATATTCAAAATATGAATGACATTAAGGGTACCATATGGTATCTTGCAGTTCCAGGTTTTGAGTCTCAATTATCAGGTTCACAATTTGATCATTATGAAAAAGATTTTATAGATGATTTTCATTTTGATCGTTATTCATTTAAGCTTTATCGATTGACTCCTAACTCAATCTCTCATAAATAAAAAGAAAACACTAATTTTCTATGTTCATACTACCGATAACTATGATAGAATGAAATATACAATATAATACTAATATTTTTTCACATACTTAGTTGAAGGAGGTATGACCATGGATATTCCTTTATTATCAATGAGTATGGCAAATGCGCAAGTTCAGTCTAACTTTGGTGTTGCCATGCTCAGTAAGTCCCTAGATACTGTCGAAGATAGTGGTGACAGTATGGTAAAAATGCTTGAACAGTCTGTAACTCCAAATTTAGGTGGAACTATTGATATTTCAATCTAGAAAAAACGGTGCATTTTATACAAAAATGCACCGTTTTAATATTTCTACTATGATAATAAACAAAAATGATATTGCAATCCCCATAATCGTAATAGGAGAAATCAATTTTTGATTATTTATTTCTTTGTTCTTACTCATAATACTTGCCACTCTTTGAATTCCATTTTCTAGTTTTGCCATTTTATAAAGCACGCACAATGCGATGGTAGTTGTAAAAACAGCAATAACCAAATAAATGCAGGCTACTAGAATCATAGTATCCGTATAAGACATTCCTGCCATTTCTAACATACGATCATTCTCTTGCAAATATGGATTTGTTAAATACATCAATGTGACATTCGATGAATTAATTGCAGCATGCATGGCAAAAGAACACCAGATGCTATCCGTTATTTCTACTAATAATGCAAGAAATACTCCAATAACAAAAGCATAACAAAATTGATTAAAATTCAAATGCATCAAACCAAATAGTAATGCCTGTAAAACAATCGAAGTTACAATTTTACCTGTTTTTCTAAATGCTCCATAAATAACGCCTCTAAAAACGTATTCTTCACAAAATGGTCCCAGAAACCCAATGATTAAAACCATTACTATGTAAGGTTGATTCAACACCTCTGAACTAATTTCCATTACCGCGTTATCTGTAAAAATCATGCTAAAAGCATTCACCGCCATAATAAGAGGCGATAATAAAAAAGTGAAAAGTAACGTAAGGAAAAATGTCGAAATCTTAACTTTTCTAAATGAAATAAGATTCTTTGTTTTTTCCTTCGTTACCATCATAAAAATAATTGCCGGAATAATCAGCATGGATTCACTCAATAGCAAATTCGTAATTATTCCTAATTCGATTGGGATGTTTCCAAGTGAAAGCAATAAGGTAACACCAATTGAAATAATAATTTGCGTTAAGAATAAACCACTTGCCTTTTTACTATTCATGTTTCTTAGTTATTCATCATGAAACTTACAAGTTTGTTGATGTCATCCGCTTCATAAGCAATAATTTCCAACTCTTCAATTGTTCCATCAGAAAAAATATTTGCCATTGAAACATACTGGGATAATTTGGATTTAAGATTCAAACGATCTCCCTCCCCAGTAACTAATTCTACTCTTCCTTTGCAGCTGTCTACTACTTTAAAAAATTTGTCAATGTCTGTAATGTTTTGAACTTTCATCATGTTCTCCTTTCATTTTCTTTTATTTTAAGGCGATTGCCTCAATCTCAATTAATACATCTTTGGGTAATCTTGCTACTTCAACACAGCTTCTGGCTGGATAATCTCCATTGAAGAATGTAGCGTAAACCTCGTTGATTTTCGCAAAATCATTCATATCCTTTATAAATACAGTAGTTTTAATAATCTTCCCCATCTCACTACCCTGGGACTCTAATAAGCTTTTCACATTTGTAAGTGCTTGTTTTGCCTGCTCCTGTAGCCCTTCTACAATTTCACCTGTTTCTGGATTAATGGGGATCATTCCAGATGTAAATATCATGCCGTTAACCTCTATTGCTTGTGAATAAGGCCCAATGGCTGCTGGAGCCTTTGTTGTACTAATTACTTTCTTATCCATTTCTATTTCTCCCATTTATTTGATTAATTTTATATTTTTGTCCGTAATTTCTATTTTTCCTTCTTTATACAGTCTTCCAACCGCTCTTTTAAAAGCATTTTTACTCATTTTCATTTCTTTTTTAATAATCTCTGGATCTGCTTTATCATTAAATGGTAGTACACCCGAAAACTCTTCTAAAACCTGAAGCACTTCTTCTGCATCCTGATCCATTTGCATATATGCTTTTTCTCTAATACTAAGATCTAATTTCCCATCCTCTTTCACATCCGTTACCCTTGCAGTGATTCGATCAAGGACTTGCACTTCACCCGAGAAATCTTTTGCTGGGATTAATGCGGAATATTTATCATCTACTGCTACAAAGGCACCAAACTGCCGGCTGATTTCATAAACAATACCACTTACACTGTCATCCTTTTTATAGGGAGCATCTTTTGATAAATAATCATAAACCTTCATAGTTGCACAAAGTCGATTACTTTTATCCAAGTATAATCCTGCCAAACATTCATCACCCTCTCTTAACTCCGTCGTTTGCTGTCTGAATGGCAAAAATAAATCTTTTTCTAATCCCCAGTCTAAGAATGCACCAATGTTTCCAATTTGAGAAACCTTCAATAAGGCGAATTCCCCTAATAAAAGTTTGGGTATATTGGTTGTTGCTATGAGTCTGTCTTTGGAATCTCTGTAAAGAAAAACCTCTATTGTGTCTCCAATTTCTGCATTTTCTGGTACCTGCTTAAATGGTAATAAGACCTTTTCCGTCTCATTCTCATTTTCCGAAAGGTACACCCCGAATTCTACCTTCTTTACAATATATAATTTTTGTTTTTTCCCTAGTTCAAACATTATAAAAACTCCACTATGGCATATGGTTGTTCCTCTTCATCACATAAACTCACAACCACTCGATCCATTTCTCTATTTATGATTGGCAATACCTTATCATCTAAAAAAGCCGCTTTCTTGTATTCTGCCCTCATTTGATGTATTTTCATATCAGGTGCCAGATAATCGAAAGCCATCTGAATATATTGCCCATTATTCACATGATGATTGCTATCTATTTGATTCTTTTTAATTGTAAATACTTCTTGTTTATCTCCATTTTCAGGTATCTTGATTTTTCTAGGCTCGTAATTCATTGTGAGTTTTTGTTCTAGTGTGTAGGAATGATATACTTTTTCTGGTATTTTGGTAGGATGACCTGTATTTAAGTCCAGAAAGCTCCACAAAGAATTTGCATATGCTACTCGATTCCCTTTCTCATCTTCCATAATGAAATTTCGAAATCCCAAAAAACCTTTTAAATCATAAGGCATCGTACTCACTCTTATATTTTCGCAAAGACACGGGTATCTGTCAATGTTTATCTGCCAATAGGATAATACCCATCCACAGCCAATACTCTTAAGGTATTCTACTCCGACACCCAGATCTTCTGAATGAAAGGTGCTGCAATCCTGAAAATAATTTAAAATGGAATCAAGACTTAATCTTTCATTTGAATCAACTTCACTATAACGCACCCTACTTTGAAAACTATACATAGAATCTCCAATATTCTTTTCTCTAATGTATTTATTAATGTATTTATTAATGTCTTACTAAATATAATTCTCCTATATTTTAACACTTATTTTAACTTTTGTCTTTGATTTTTTATATTCTTCGCAAGTTCCTTCAGGGCAAGCCCTGTTTCTAAACAAAAAATACTTGCGAATTCTTCGCAAGTATTTTTTGTTTAGAAACAGGGCTAGAAGGATTCGAACCTTCAGATGACGGAGTCAGAGTCCGTTGCCTTACCGTTTGGCGATAGCCCTTCAACAAATGCTATTATACATAAGTGAGGTCTCTAATGCAAGTTTTTTTTCATTATTTTTATTTATTTGTAGAAAATTTGATAACTATTATCCTAAGGCAGTGCTTTCACTGCCTTAGAATTTTTTTCTTTTTTAATAAATAAAAAGAGTAAAATCAAAGAAAAGATTGTAATTATATAACTAACATAAAATTCTTTTGGTTGTTCAAACTGTACTGTTATTTCCTTTATCCCATCTATGACCGGAATGGTTACTTGTACCTTGCCGCTATCGCTCTCCATTAATTCTAATTCTCTTCCGTCCATACTAGCATGATATCCCTTATAATAAGTTAATGGTACTTCAACAAGGCTCTGTTTTGCAATATCCTTTACAGAAAATTTTACTTTCGTTCCTTTTTTTATATATTCGGAAACTTTGCCCGCCCCATCATTAAGAATAGGATAAGCAGATCTTACAAGATCATTTATGTTCATTTTTTCAGGAGCATATTCTTCCTGAGGTGCATCTGCAAAATCTCCTGACATTTTTGTATATTCAATCTCTTGTGTTAGTGAAGAATCCATTATCATAAATGCTTCATAAGCACTTACCATAATTAGAATTATCATAATCAAATTTTTATGGTGACAAAGCTTATCATATTTTAAAATCACCATAGGGATTAAGACACTACCAACAATCGTTACAATGCTCAAAAATCTCCAAGGGAACTGAATCTTTGTTACAAAATTATCAATTATTGAAAATTTTTGTAGGGTTTCCCATGGAAACCATGTTAATGTTGCAAACAAAAACAAAATTTGAATAGCAAACAAGACTTTCACAAACGAATCATTGTCTTCAGCAGCTCTTCTGTTAATCATTATAAAAGTACCTGTTATTATGATTCCTAATATAAAAGTGCCCCCTAGCATCGGGATCATTTCACTACCAATCCCAGTTCTAACATCCTGTGATCCATTCGCACTTGCCACCTGCATAAATAATTCCGAAGGAAAAAGTGACATACTACTAAATCCAAACTTATTTAGTATACTTAATTTTAAATTAGATTTTAAGTAGAATAGAAAAGGGTAAATAAAAGCCATGTTGATACCTGCTAAAAAGGCAAGGGCTTTCACAAATATCCAGATTCTCTTTTCCTGGAAAATCCTCTTTATATAAACAATACAAATACTTGCACACAATATGCCCGCAAAAAAGCAACTCAAAACATGAGACTGAATGATTCCTGTCAGACCAATTACTAATAAAAACCACTTTTTTTTATCACCAAATATCATTTCATAAATAGCCAGAAGCACTATTGGCAGAAATACCATCGCTAACGCCTCTCCTAGTGCCGCTCTCATATAAACATTAATGATTCTGTAAGGTGCTAAGGTATATAGAATCATACCTGCTAAGCCAGCCCAATTAGAGTTTGTTATCTTTTTTACACAATAATAGGAGGTAAACATAGTTGCTACTTGTAATAGTGTAATTAAAATTTTATATGAAGTCACCATAGATACTCCACACATTCTTATTACTGCTGGAATATACAAAAAGAAGCTTGGGTACAGACTACCAAGATAACCATGTCCCTTCAGATTATTTGGATACAAATAGACTGGGAACTGTCCATCCCGCAGACCATCTTTAATCCCCTCAATACGCATGAGATGAAATTCTAAATCATGTGCATTATTCAAAAAATTGTTAAAAAGAGGGTAGCAGATTACAATTGCTAATACAACGCATCCACTTACCATAATTTTTTTCTTATCTGAATAGGAAGTGAATCCAGATTTACATGCGTAAATATAGATTCCAAAATACAAGAGTATTGCTACTACTCCTAGAAATATATTATCCGAATAAAACCAGTGCTGCGCATAAAAGGTAGCATGCTTAAGTGTAATTGTTCCTGGATTATTTTTTTGGAAAAAAATCTGAACATGATCACAAGAATCTTCTAATTGGAATTCTAAAATTGTATATAACTCATCAGCTGGAAGAATAAATGTCTTAAACTCCTGGTTTTCTAACATCACAACTACTTCCGAATCTGTATCATCCTGATGATCAACTTCCAATCGATAGGAACCGCGATTTAATGAAAAAGCAGGGGTTTTTGCATACACACTACCCAAACCAACCTCATCCCTCATGGTAATAACTCCTAAGGATATGTCTGCACTTTCCGATATTTCTAATTCGTGCATGCCATAATAGATTTTATCATCAACCTGAAGTTGAAAATAATATAGAAAAAGGATGCATAATGGAATTATAATTAATGTTACTATTTTTTTCTTTTTTTCATTTAAATCTCCTAGATATTACTTTTTATTTAATTTTACTACATCCCATTTTTCTCGTCAACATAACAAAGG
>JAQUUB010000156.1:3562-7866 GCA_028694115.1 Lachnospiraceae bacterium | reverse complement strand
ATATCTATTTCTTCAGAATTGCGTATGGGAAGTAAAATTTGCAAAGTAAATATATCATTCTCTGTATTGATTGTAATTGTCCCATCATATTTTTCTGCAGTATACTTAATACTTTTCAGCCCATATCCATGGAGGTTCCTATCATTCTTTGTCGTTACTGGAATTCCATCATTAAAATCAAGCTGTTGGTGAAAATAATTTTGAATTTGGATAATTAGAATTTCATTTTGCCGTATCATCTTTAAGCTTATGATTCTTTTATCTAAATTTTCCAGCTCCATTACTGCATTGATAGCATTGTCCAAAGCGTTTCCAAAAATTGTATAGATATCTTCATTTTTTATAAATTTCAATTGAAATCCATCTGCCATACATGTCCATTGAATATTATGTTCTTTGCAAAACATTCCCTTCTCCATTAAAACAACATCCACAGCTTGATTTCCTGTTTTTATAACAGTATCATAAATGATAATATCTTTTTCCAATTCATCAAAAAAATTTTCTTTTTCTTTTTCATCTGTAATATGCCGTAACGTGCGAATCTGATATTTCAAATCATGACACTTACGATTAATATTACCAATAGTTTCGCTTGTAATTTCATATTGCAATTTCTGCTGCTGTAAAATATAATCCATAGCCTCTATTTCATGTTGAAGCATATAATTTTTTTTCTGATTTACCTGTACCCATAGGACATAAAAGCAACATAAAGAATCAATCACCCGATATATTATGCGCTGTCCGGCCCCCGCCATGAACAAAACACCATCTGTCTCTTCCATAATACTCAAAATCCAAACCAAGGAAACAATTGTAACAATTGGAAAAATCATATTTTTTACATTAAATGAAGAGATTTCTCCTACAATTTTTTTTACAAAAAATTGGTAAAAGAGTGTATAAATAATCAAATAAATCATGATATCCAACACGATGATGTTCCCGACTGTCATATTGCATATTCGATAAATATCATATGCAATATGTTGTGCGGCACAGGCGCATACCGCATAATACGTTGCATGTTCTATCGAACAGTCTAATCCGATATATACATATGCTATTGCAATAAAAATAAAAATGGCAAAATAAAAAATGGTATACATTTTGGAAGAGTCAATTTCTACACAGTTGTTAACTACAAATGTAATGATAATAAAAAAGGCTCCTGCTCCCCCTGTTCTTAACCAAAAATAGTTGCGTTTTCGACCAGCAAGCATCAGCAGCAAGCATGCTGCTAAAAGTTGAACCGTATATGATATTTCCAACCACATATTCCAAATCATATACTGATACCTCCCATGTAATTTATCAGGTCTTCTATGAATTCTTTTTTTCTTGGTCTACTAATTTTCAGCCATTCTCCATCCACTAATATTTCATCTTTCTTTACCGAACTGACATATTTTAAATTTACCAGATAACAGTTATTACAGCGTTTAAATGATAGTCCTTCTAGTTTCTTTTCCAGTTCTTTCAAAGATGCCTTCTGTCGAAACACACCAGCCATCGAGTGGTAATAAATATAATGGTCTTTTACTTCGGCATAATATAGTTCTTCTGTATTGATTTTGTCTATATTTCCGTCATGATTCAACACAAGCGTTTTTGACTTCTTGTTTTTAACACTCAAAACTATATTTTGCATTTTCAATACAAAGGAATAGTAATTGATGGGTTTGAGAATAAAGTCCATTGCCCGAACTGAATATCCTTCGATTGCCAGTTGTGCCATATTAGTTATAAAAATTATAATAATCTGATCGTCTTTCTCTCGAATTTTTTTTGCAGTTTCAATTCCATTCATTCCTTGCATCTGAATATCAAAACAGATAATGTCTATTGAATAATCATATGTCTGAATCACTTCTTCCCCAGATGAAAATAACAAGACCTGTATTGTCTCTTTTATCGATGATGACAATTTCAAAAAATATTTTTTTAATTGATCTCTTACTTCTTTTTCATCATCTACTACTGCAACTTTTACCACAGCCACTCACCTCGTCTTTGAACAATCCGGGAATATTATCTTAAACGCAAAAAAATAAATAACCATAGATACTCCGCCAGTAACAAAAGTAACCAAAATATTGTAAATGGCCGGTTTAAAATATGTCTGTGCAATTGGTAACCACAATCCATTTATCCCATTACAAAACAAAGAAATTAATACCCATGCGATCAAATACCCTAATATTTGTTTCATAATATTCCCATGACTTTTAAAAGTAATGTTTCTTTGAAGCGGGAAATTAATACATTGTGCAAAAAATGACCCCAGTTCATAGCTAATGAAATATCCCAGTCCCCCACCGATTTGTACGTTCCCTGAAACATCCCGTACAACATCATAGCCCAAAATATTCCATGTGTAATTCACTCCGCCAAAATGTATCGGTATCTGCGGCCACATAAATTCTATCCCTGCCATTTTAGTACCTAATAAATAGGGTACAAATGTAAAAAAAAGATACTGAAATATTGTCACGCTCATACTAAAAACCCAAAAGTAGAAAATTTGATATAGCAGTTTTCCTGCTCTGGGATGCTTTACAGCAAATGACTTCCATCTAACCATTATCGTACCACCTTCACTTTAGTTTCACAATTGCCTAATATGCTTTTTGCGCTGATTCGGCATTCGCCTAACTCTGTTGGTCGAATTACGGCAAGTGCTTCTCCATAATAGGTATCTGCTGTATCCTGAAGATAGCCTTGTGGATAATAAGGGCATGCACTTCCGAAACCGAGTAATTCTCCACCATTCACTTGTAAATAAATTTTCCCTTTCTCTAATGGTTTTGTGATGCCTTTCTCATCTGCATATCGAAAACGCACATAACACAGATCCTGCTCCAGTCTACACTCTGACTGTTCCGGTTCTGCCACCAGCCTGGTGTTTTCGGTAGCCGAAAATAAACTGCATTCCGCAATTTGTTGATTTTTTTCATCAAATCCAATCACTTTTAGTTCGCCTGGCTGATAAGTAGTTTTAAAAATCACTTTGCAGTCTTTCTTCACCCGTTTAGTTCCTACACAAATATCATTAATATATAGAACTACATGATGGGCCCTGCAATAGACCTCAATTCTAGCCTCCATACCTTCACAACCATTCCATGCCCAGCTTTTCATTGCATTGGTCATTTTCCATGCGGATGGAGAATGCTTTTGCTTTGTATAAGGCACCGGTATGACACCAACCGCAATTTTCTTTTGTTCAAACGCAACTTGCGTATACTCCATTTCTGATAATGGTTTTCCTGTAAGATCAATTCTTCCTGAACCCGCCGATACCCAGCCCATTCCATTATCAAAGCGGGGAGCATAGTCCTTATACTCCCAAGAACCGATACCAACTTCTCCAAGATAATCCATACCTGCCCAGGCAAAATCCCCGACTATGCGCTTCTCTTTCTTTGCCAATTCCCAAAATTGATATGCATCAAAGCAAAATGTTTCACTTCCCATAATAATGCGCTTAGGATATTTCTTCAAATCATGCTTATATCTTTTTATTCCATAATTGTAACCTGCAATGTCCATTTTTTCAAATGCATCTCTTGTTTTCACATCACAGGGATATAACATGGCACCCATTTTCATAAAGTTCGCACCAGCAAGCCCTGCCAGTTTGTTATAGAATTCGCTTCCAACTGCTTTCTTTTTCTTTATATTTTCTGCAGCCTCATTTGCTTTCTTATCACTATATACCCCGAAGCCCATGGAACTGAGAAAATTAAAAAATATATTGATCCCGCAGGATACGGGACGGGTTGGATCTATTTCATGAAGATATTCCGTGAATTTTTGACACAACTCTATTCCACGTTTTTGTGCACTCTCTGACACCTCGTTTCCCGTTGAATACATAATAACAGATGGATGGTTTTTATCCTTTTGTACCATTGCCTTCAAATCAGTTTTATAATTTTGTTCAACAAAAGACGCATAATCATATTTTGTTTTATGTATATACCAAACATCAACATATTCATCTATTATAAGCATTCCCAGTTCATCACAAGCTCGCAGCATTCCTTTGGAACAAGGATTGTGCGCAGAACGAATTGCATTATATCCGTTTTCTTTTAGAATTCGAATTTTTCTTTTTTCTGAATAATCATAAGCTCTTGCACCAAGAATTCCATTATCATGGTGAATACAAGCCCCCCTCAAAATCACTCTCTTTCCATTGATGCAAAAACCGTTTTCAGGAGAAAGTGATATTCTGCGTATCCCGAATTTTTCTTCCTCCACATCTTCCCCATAAATCACCCTGCATCTATATAATT
>JAQUUB010000156.1:0-3462 GCA_028694115.1 Lachnospiraceae bacterium | reverse complement strand
TACCTGACTTGAGTCCCCAAACATATTGATTCCCTGGATGGCATCCACAAACGACCCCACCGAATTTGTTAACAGTTTAATTGCACCTATGCTATAAACTGCAACAGATAATATCATAATATATTCATTATCCTTTATTATTAGATAAATATCCAATATAACTCCCACTACAATCGCACACGTTATAATCATATCCGTACCATTATGTTCTGGTGCCCATAGACTAAATCGAACTAATGAGATAACAGCCAATACTGCCGCTATTAAAATAAAACAGAATTTAATTCCTCTTTTATTTACAAATGATTTCATATTATTTTTCCTCCTCAATGCAAATGGTTTCTCTTCTTTTTCCTCTGAACAAAAGAATAAGAAAAAGTATTTCCAGAGCAGCAAATAACACAATTATTCCCAACATTACCGGCTGCCACCATGGTATTACGGATTCCACGATAGAATCTGTACTATAACCATTCATCACTGCACTATTCACAATTGTATACAGCTGCCTGTGAACCGACTCTCTGAGTATTCCCAACATATTTCCATCATCCTGGTTCAATATCTGTTCTGTAATAGTCTGATAACTTGCAGAATTAAAATCCAGACAGTAAATATTAGTTCCTGCTTTCAAAGAGGATGTATAATGGGTCATATACAATTCTCCAAGTCCGACACCATCAGTTTCTATAATCCCTTCAAATCCCCATTCATTTCTCAGTAATTTTGTGCCAAGTGCCTCACTGGATGAGCACCACGTCAATCCTATACGATTAAATCCTTCCATAACAGCCATTGCATTACCTTTTGCCAGCCCACCTTCAAAAGCACGTAGCCCACCTTCACGTAATGCCTGTTCTGTAAAGAAGCAAGCAACACTTTTTCGGTTATTTTCCTGATCATTTGCAACCAAATGTTTACCGCCTGCGTGAATACCCTTGGATTCGATTCCAGCAATCTCGGTATAAGTACATAAGTACGTTAGATTTGCGTCTTCAGAATAATATTCAAAATTACGTCCTCCGAAAGGCGTTCTATGAAGATTTGCACCAGGCATCCATACATATGCCATTCCCAAATAGAGTGCTTCTTCTCCCATTAATTCTCCACGGCGCTGTACCAGATTTTTATTAAAAGTACACGCCAAAACATTTTCACATGGGAAACAGCAATCATCTCTGTCATCTCCATATTTTTCTTTGCTAAATGTTCCACCTACTCCATCAGATCCATCCCCCGCTAAAGTTGCAGGCTTTCCAACTGACGCAATTTCCGCTGTTCCAAAATTATCTACGAGCAATGTTGCCATTTCTTCTATCGTAAATTGATTCAAATAAGTTTCCCATTCCGTATCATCATAATTTACTCCCAGTAAAGATACCAACGGAATATTCTGATTATCTCCTTGAGTATAATCTGCAACTGATAAAGAGTCCTCCGGTTTTTCATAATAATCACCATTTAGCTGCTCTATCATCTCTGGTGTTGCTTCAACTTGTACCCCCTCAGTTGGATATGTGTTCTCCCAATCTTGTCTCGAAAGATACTCTACTGCTCCTTCTACCCAATAATTGATATCACAGTCATCAAATAAATTTGTGACCTCTTCTCCCGTGTACTGCGAATTTTTATAAGTTGTATTGTCAAACTGTTCCGACCACATATAGATCTTGTCGGTATTTCCACTTGTTGCTGCACCAGAGGTATCAACCATTCCAGTAGCCCCTTTTGCCGCCAAAACATTATTTAGGGCATCATGCGCATCATCGCCTATGGAAATATAATAGTTACCTTCACTCATAATATATGATTTAGCATTCTTATAGTCATAACTTGCCAGCAGATACTTTTCGCAATCAACGGTTATTGTTTCACTTTCACCTGGCTGCAGAATATCAGTTTTTCCGTAATCCAATAATTGAATTGCTGATTTTTCCACAAGATTTTCTTTTTCATAATCACCATATGGTGTCTGTGCATATATCTGTACAGCCGATTTTCCTGCTACACTTCCTGTATTTGTTACCGTCACCTGTACCTGTATAGTATCACCATCTACATTAACACTATCCAACTTTTGTTCAAATGTAGAATATGAGAGCCCATAACCAAACGGATAGCTAACCTCATCCGAGTAATTCCATGCACTTCCCGAAGAAGAGCCCCTGGAAGCTGTCGCTCCTCCCTGTTGTAGAATAGTATCTTCATACCGTGTTTCATAATATTTGTATCCTATGTATATTCCTTCTACCTGCACATCTACATACGATTGCACATCCGCTTCATCTGTAGCTGTTGCGGTTACTTCTTCCTGATTTGAGAAAGTCTGATTATTATAACTTCCATTTACTAACGCTGGTGAAGACAATGAGTTAACTGCATAAGTATCTGAAAGATGTCCCGATGGTGAGACTTCTCCGGTGATAAGATTTGCTACACCTTCGAACCCACGTTGTCCAGGAAGTCCAATCCATAAACACGCATCAACATCGTATTCATCCAGCCAGTTTACTTCCATGGCATTTCCACTATTAAGCAGCACAACTGTTTTCTCAAATTTTCCTGAGTCTTTAATCATCTGGAGCAAATCTTTCTCATCCTGATGAAGAGCCAGCTGGCTAATACCTTCATCGGGATCTTCTGTAAACACCTCTACACCCTCGCCTGCTTCTCTTGAAAGCATCACAACTGCAACATCATTATAGTCTTTCTCCCACGAACTGCGAAGTTCCTCTGTGTAAAAAGATATATCCTCTTCACCCATGGACCACTCCGCAGCATCCTGACCAAAAGTAGCGGACCCATTTCCTCGTAAAGTCGAGCTTTCTTTATATGCATCATAAAGCGTATCATTAATCTTAAACCCAGCGTCTGAAAGAGCACTATACAAATCAATGCAATATTCTCCCTTATAGCCCGAAGAACCAGCCGAAGAATTCTTATATAGCGGCTGCGCTGTCGCATGCCCAAACAAGGTTATATTTTTTTCATCCTCTGTAAGTGGAAGTGCATTATCAGTATTTTTTAGCAAAACTGAACCTTCCTGTTGCTCTTGCACACTTTCGTCATATGTGTCGGCAATCAGCTTTTGCAGATTTTCCGAATTCAGTTCACCATACTCACTCTCAAAGTACGTTGTGTCTTCAGATGTATCCCCTTGGTTCACAACTTTACTGGTTTCGATTCCCAATGCCTGATTAACTGTTCCGGCATACCCCATCATGCAGTAATTTCCCAAAACTGATAGAACTAGCAGAAAAGAAGTAACAGCTGCCAACCCCGTCCATATCCTATTCCTCTTCATTTTTTCTCCTCCATCTATTTTTTTAAATTTCTTTAAACTTATTTTACATATCATTTTTCTATTTTCAATACTTTGTCCCTCCTCTGTTGTTTATGGTGCGTAAGCTGTCCAAATTATCTGATGTATCCCGCATATACCCTCCCGGATACAATGTCATA
>JAQUUB010000040.1 GCA_028694115.1 Lachnospiraceae bacterium | reverse complement strand
GGAATGGTCTGCAGCTTCGCTAATATGGAAATTCCAAAGAACGGAGTTCCCCTCCACACATTTGCTACTATTATAGTAAGCATTGCCAGGGTGGCTGAACCAAACCACACAAGATCTTTGTCAATCACATGCATGAGCTTTAACAGATGGTTGGCAATTCCTCCTGTTGATGAAAAAATCCATCTCCAGTTTAAAACCGCTACGATATTAGGAAGTGTCCACGGGATTAAAAGTAATGCTCTGACAATATTACGTCCTCTAAACTCCATATTTAATGCGAGTGCCATGAGAATTCCAAAAATCATCTTTCCTATAATAGAGAAAAATGTGAATCCCAATGTGTTTAAGATGGATCTGAGATATTCCTTGTCCATCAGCAGCTTGGCGTAATTCTCTAAGCCAATAAAATCAGCACCCCCACCGATGGTTTTGTTTGTGAAGCTGAGTGATACGCCCCAAATGATAGGTCCTGCCAATACACAGATCAGATATATAATCAGTGGCAAGTTTACCGCATAAGCAAATTTTGTGTCTTTTGCAAGTATCATTTGTTTTTGTGGCTTTTTACGAGTGGCTGCAGTCATTTCATCTCCTCCTTTTCCTTACAAATATTTTTCTATCAGGTTTCTTTTTCTTTCCTTGGCCTTGGTTTGAGTTGAGACCAATTATAGTTCAAATTAAATTTATTTTCAATATTTTTCCGCATTCTGAAAGTTCTTCTCGCCTTTTGTTTGTTTTGCTTACTTTTTCATGTTGTTCCCCACCTTTCATTGTGCTTTTTGTACATGTGGTTGTTTCTACTTTCCGTTTCTGTTTTTTTGTTGAAATTACTTTTGTATCGTTTATAATATAGTTATATTTTTTTTTACATACTTTCCATGTTTTATTTCTGAAGGAGACTACAAAATGAACAGACAAATCGAAACACTAAATGGACATCTGATCGTGTCCTGTCAGGCATTGCCAAATGAACCACTGCATTCCTCTTATATAATGGGACGCATGGCTGTAGCTGCCAAAGAGGGAGGTGCACATGGAATTCGTGCGAACTCGGTAGATGACATTATCGAAATCAAAAAAAATGTATCGCTTCCTGTTATTGGTATCATTAAACGCGATTTTGTGGATAGCACCGTTTTTATTACCGCTACTATGAAAGAAATAGACGAGTTAATGGAAGCGCATCCTGAAATCATTGCATTAGATGCAACCTGTCGGGCTCGACCCGGCGGGCTTACATTAGACTCTCTTTTTTCTCAAATAAAAGAAAAGTACCCACATCAGCTTTTAATGGCAGACTGTTCTACAATCAGTGAAGCGATTCATGCAGATGAACTTGGGTTCGACTTTATTGGTACCACCCTGGTTGGGTATACCAAGGAGAGTCAGGATATGAAAATAGAAACTGATGACTTCTATATTATCCGAAGAATTTTAGAAAAAGTGAAACACCCTGTCATTGCAGAAGGAAACATTGACACGCCGCAAAAAGCCAAACATGTCATCGAACTTGGCTGCTTTAGTGTGGTAGTTGGATCTATTATTACAAGGCCACAGTTAATTACCAAGGCATTCTCAGAAGCATTGGATCAGTCAATTACTTCTGTGTAAGGCACAAACCTTTTTAATCAAAGGGAGTTTTAACCACAATGTTGTTTTATTCTGAAAGGAGCTATTTATTATGAAAACAGTAGAAAAGTATCACGGTATCTTCCCTGCATTTTATGCATGCTATGACGACAAGGGCGAAGTCAGCCCGGAACGTGTAAGAAAATTGACAGAACATTTCATCCAAAAAGGGGTTACAGGCGTTTATGTATGTGGTTCTTCCGGAGAATGTATTTACCAAAGTGTAGAAGACCGTAAAATCACTCTGGAAAATGTTATGGCAGTTGCCAAAGACAAACTGGTTGTAATTGCACATGTTGCATGCAACAATACCAAAGACAGCATAGAGCTGGCTAAACATGCCGAATCCCTTGGTGTGGATGCGATTGCATGTATTCCTCCCATTTACTTCCATCTTCCGGAATATTCTATTGCAGAATACTGGAACTCCATCAGTGCTGCTGCACCTAATACCGATTTTATCATCTATAACATTCCGCAGCTGGCTGGGACTTCATTAACAATGGGGCTTCTTGCCAAGATGCTTGAGAACCCCAAAGTTACAGGCGTAAAGAACTCCTCCATGCCAGTACAGGACATCCAGATGTTCAAAGCTGCAGGTGGAAAAGACTTTATTGTATTCAATGGTCCTGACGAACAGTTGATTAGTGGCTTAGTCATGGGTGCTGATGGCGGAATTGGCGGAACATATGGCGTTATGCCTGAACTGATTCTGAAAATCAAAGAACTGACAGAAAAGAATGATCTCAAGCAAGCTCTGGAGATTCAAAATGCTGTGAACTCTATTATTTACAAAATGTGCTCTGCTCATGGCAATATGTATGCTGTAATTAAGAAGATTCTGGAAATTACAGAAAATCTATATCTTGGAAGTGTAAGAGCTCCATTAACACCACTTTGTGATGACGATATGAGCGTTGTGAAGGAAGCGGTAAAGATGATTACCGACGCAAAAGCCCTCTACTGCTAAATAAGAAAAAAGAATGAAAAACACTGAGATGTGGAACAATTCAGCCGGAACTATTGTCTCGACTTGAATTCCATATCTCAGTGTTTTTCACATTCCGCCTGTCTCTTCGCAAAATTTATTTTTGAATGCTGGGTAAAAATTGTCTTTTCTTCATCCTGAAAGTTGTTGCATCATTCCTCGAATCTATCGTATCCCCACCAATCTGGGATTAACTCTTTCAGTTTTATTGTTTTTTCGGTTTCAAGGTCAAGAAGAATTTCTATATCTCCGCTATTCTTATCTAACTGCATCATATACTCACGACAAGCACCGCAAGGAGAACCAACCCGACCGTCAGGCATTACTGCTACAACTTTATCAATCTGGCTCTCGCCATTGGTTATCATATTGGCAATGGCGTTTCTTTCTGCACACATACCGAGTGTTGATGCAGTATCGATACAAACACCAACATAAATATTTCCTTGTTTCGTAAGAATAGCCGCTGCGACACCGCCTGCATCTATGAATGGAGAAATTCTCCGTCTATTTTGCACTTTAACTGCTGCATTATATAACTTGTTCCACATAATATTTACCTCTTTCATTTCCTATAATTTCTGTCATTCTTTTGTTCCCGCAGATTTTCTCAGAAAATCTGGGAGAGCCGCCTACTCTCCAGATTTAAATGTAACTTTTAACTTGAGCAACTGTATCTCACCTTATTTTCTAATGCTGATAGACACCTGTGCACCTTTTCCGTCTAAACCGTTCTCTATACTTAACGCACCATTATGTACCTGTGCAACGTTATTTGCAAAGTTTAATCCTAGGCCATAGTGATGACTGCCTCTTGATGTATCCTCTGTATAGAATTCTTCCACTGCTTTTTCTAAGCTTTCAGGTGAGAATCCTCTTCCCTGGTCCGTAATTGTAAACAGAAAATGTATGTCATTTTCTGAAATTTGTAAATGAATCATACTCTTTTCCTCTGAATATCGAATTGCATTGTCCACTATGTTAATCAATGCCCTTTTCATAAGTTCCTTATCTATATGAAAATTTTCACTTGTTACATTATTTTGCAAATCTATCGTTATATTTTTTATTTTGCACATTGGCTGGATAGCAGACATCAGCTCGTCTACAAAGAGGTCTACCTCTATTGAAACAACAGTGATAGAAAGTGTATTGTGATTTACTACAAACATAAGCAATTCCAAATACTTCTCAATGGTATTTGCACTTATCTGAATGTTAGAAAGAAATTCTCTATTTTCGTTTGTTGTTTCATCCTCCTGCATAAGCTCTGTATTTCCTTTTATTACAGTAAGCGGAGTCCTGATATCATGTGTCAATGCACTTAACTGTGATTTTTTTTGTTGCTCTGATTTCCATTGCTTCTCAAGCGAATCCGTCAACGCTTCCTTCAACTGATCAATCGCTGTCAGGGAAGTGTTAAATTCTTTGATTTTCGTTGGTTCGATTTCAAAATCCAAATCACAGTTTTTTATTTTATCTGTTGCAGTAACAATTGGTACGAGATTCTTTTTTAATCTTTTACTGAACCGCATCGCTGTAATCATGGCAAAGAAAATCATTAAAAACAAAACTAAAAAAGTTAATGTAATTTCTGGATACGGTATTATTTTCGTAAGTGATGGGTTTGCAAAATGAGCTAGCATATCATATTTTATAATAAGTCGATTTCCACTGTCTTGTATGATTGTATTATAGAATATATTGTATGTTTTTTTCCCTTCCGACAGATAGACTTTTGTTTTTTCAATCTCTTTACTACTCATATCTGTATCAAGTATATCGCCATCTTCATCTAACACAATATACTTTGAATACAAAGGCAACAAACTGCTGTCAAAGTGCTGTTTCAGACTATTCTCCGTTTGGGACAACATTTCCTCAGCATAATTTGCCTGTAATAAAATTCCTGTCCGCATACAGAACGATGTTCCTATAAAAACAACAACAATCAGCACGATAATTGCCAGCAAAAAACCGCCTAAATGTTCTAAAAACAAACGAAATATAGATACTTCACTTTGTTTTCTTTTCTTTGTTCGTATCATTTCCATTTGTATCCCACTCCCCAGACAGTTACAATCGGACATATGTCCTGACTGTTCATTTTACTTCTAATATTCTTGATATGAACTCTAATTGCCGAGATATCACTTTCAGAATCAAATCCAAATATTCTTTCTACAATAGTTTCCAATGAAAAAACCTGTCCTTTATTCCTTGCTAATAATTCGCAAATTTCATATTCACTTTTTGTCAATGATATTATAGTATCCTTAACCTTTAGCGTCTTCTCCGACAGATCAAATACCACGTCATTCAAAATCATGGTTTGATGTTTTTCTCGATGTTCCCTACGAATATGTGCATTGACTCTTGCACGTAGTTCCGTTATGCCAAATGGCTTCTTGATATAATCATCTCCACCAGCTATAAATCCATCTACGACATCTTGCTCTGTGGTTTTAGCTGTCAAAAACAGAATGGGACAATCAATTGTTTTCCTATTTTCCCTGCAGAATGTAACACCATCAATCTGTGGCATCATGATATCAAGCAAAATCAAATCTGCTGTTTTCAGATCTTCTACACAAACTTCCATCGCAGAATTTCTAATTGTTATAATATGCCCATCCCTTGAAAGTGCGGTTTCAACCATTTTGGAAATTGCCGCATCATCATCAATGATCAATATATGTCCCATATAAATGCTCCTCTAATTCTCTGTTTTCCTACCTTCCCATCTTCCAAGCAAGATTCCACTCAGTAAAACAAGTACCATCACAAACAAAACTAATGCTGTGACACTTTGTTTTACATAAGCATACTGAAAAAATGGAAAGTCTGATATATTTGCAACAAAGAAAGTCATAGAAAATCTAGCTGCAATCCCCCATGGCAAAAACCACCAAGAGGAATCCCCAAGACTAGTTATCAGCAATGCACATAAAAGGCTACCTACAATTCCTAAACCAATGCTATATCCATTTCCCCAAACAAAGCTCACCATATATTGAATGATATAAATCGGAATCATACTTAGAAACAGAGCGACTGCGAGTTTTACATAGAATATCAATAAAAGTCCTGTATGCCCCAATGCTCCCATTCCTATTCCAAAGAAGGCGAACGCAAGAAACGAAGAGCTAAACCCCATAAGCAATATTACAAATAGCTTGCAAAAGTGTGGAAAAAACTTATACGTTGGTGTTGTAAGCAGAAGCTGACTTCCTGCTGCATTTTGTTCCATTTGTGATACCATGCCTGTGACAATCCCAATGACAAATGGAAATGTTACTGATAATACTTCTATATACAAAGATACCTTATCCATCTCTTGCATGGAAGAAAATGAGTAATACCATAGAAACATACCTGCACCTGCAATTGGTATCACCAGATGCCAAATCCATACTGATGTATGAAAAAACTTAAAAAGGTCAGATTTAAAAAATGAGCGAAAACTCATCTATTTCACCTCCCTGTACTGAAACCAGAATGATGTTATGATTGTAGATGCCATAAATAAAATCACTGTTATGGTAATTCCAATCCATATTACAGAAACGGAACTTAACGGATTAGATGCTTCTATAGGTAATCCGTTGGGTAGCACTTTGAGAATAGGACACATCAGTCTTGCTGGAATTGCAAATGGTACAAACCACAACCTTGTTGGCGCAAAGTGAAGTCCAATTCCTATATTGCAAAGCAAGGAAAGTACAATTGCAGGGATGGAACCCATTCTCTCACTCAGCCACATACAGATTGGAATTTGCCACAAATACGTTATTGTCAATGTAATGCCGGCCTCAAAAACTGTTCCAATTGGTATGTTTATTCTCAAAAATAGTCCTGTCATTATTATAAGAATAGAGAACATGAGATTCATAAGTAAAAGCAAACAGATATTCGTTATTATCTGTGCAATCCACAATTCTTCCTTCTTTACACAAACAGCTAATAATCCATGTCGATTATGCCTTTTTTCAAATGATATCGTAAATGATATGATTAAGCTAAGTGCTCCTGGTAGTATGATTGTATACCACCAGTTGTATGTACCCTCTAGAAAATAATTTCCTCCCATAAGAGTCAACACAAGGACAATTGTAATAATCGGGGCAATACATAATAATTTCAACGGAAAACGATGTTTTTGTTTTAGAAATTCAGATTTTATGCAATTAACCATTGTATGCACCTGACTTTCTCACAACATCCATAAAGAGGCTTTCCAAATCTTGATCTACATGAATAGGCTCCTGATACCACAACTTTCCATTTGCGATAATTCCTATATGATTGGCAATCTGTTCCACTTCTGATAGGATATGACTAGACAAAATCACAGTAATTCCTTTTTGGGGAAAAGAACGAATCAGTTCCCTCAATTCCTGTATTCCAATTGGATCTAAACCATTTGTTGGCTCGTCCAGAATTAGAAGTTCCGGTTGATTTAGCAGAGCCATCGCAATTCCTAGTCGCTGTTTCATACCCATGGAAAACTGTCCTGCTTTTTTCTTTCCTGTGTCCGTAAGTTCCACAATCCTGAGTACTTCTTCAATTCTATCCTTTGGAATATCGTATAGAAGTGCTCTGACCTTCAAATTCTCATATGCAGTTAGGTTCTCATAAAGTGGAGGCTCCTCAATCAGTGCTCCGATATTCAGTAGGTCTTTTCTTGCCCAAGGCTTTCCATAAAATGTAATTTTTCCCGAAGATGGCTGAATCATCCCGGTAATCATCTTCAGTAGCGTAGATTTACCCGCTCCATTTGGTCCTAATAATCCATAAATGCTGTTTTGGGGAACTTCGATAGAAATGTTGTCGTTTGCCTTTTGTTTTTTATAATTCTTACAAAGATTTTCTGTCGTCAATATATTCTCCATGTTTTCCCTCTTTTCTTTTTGATACGATGAGTATAAAGGGAACTTATAAAGATTATATAAAGAATACATATATAATAATTTTTATTTAAGTGCCACAAATTCTAACTTTTTCAGTATTTGTGGCGCTAAGATAGATTGCGACCGACTTTTTCAGGTAAAAAATCGACTATATTTATATGCACTATACCATCTCTTGAATAATCAAACCGATCAAGCGAAAACATATATTTAGGGGAAGCATCACTTATAGGTTTGAAAGCACCAGCATGGAGTAGTTTTCAAACCTTCTTCTGCTATTAGGTAATTTTGACAATTCGCCCATAATAATACACCCTTTCTCCTTTGCAAATCTATAGTTTATTCAGAAATTAACTGATTCTTGAATATCCATAACCCTATTATAAATTTGGGAATTTTTTTTTTCTGCATAAACTATTGTGAACTGGATGGTATAACGACTTGAACATCGCAAAAATCCTTGTGAAATTTCCATTGACAGCATTATTAAAGTACTCTATACTTATTCCAGTGAATAGATTGCAGTAGCTTGCGAGGCCTGCGATCGGAGGAGTCCCTGTGTGGGCTCCTTTTAACATTTATACAGAGGTAAGTTATGCCAAAGCCATTCATGACTTATGAACAACAAATTACCCAAGTCCTTTGACAATTTATCAGCTAAAAAAGATTTTCCCGAACCGCTTCCACCGATAATAAATATTTTCATTTTGTCTTCTCCACAACTTCTTCCATATCTATTGCAACTGGAATTTAATCAGCCTGTCCCATTTTTGTATTTTTAGATATAAGACGTTTTCGCCCTGCAACCTTTACTACGTTTTCAATCTCTTTTAATACATCTTTGGCAATCCAAATTTGCGTCTTATTCCCATTTTCTTTTAGCTCATTTGCCAATATGAGTGCCTTCTCATTATTTTTATAGTCTATCTTTCCAATTTCTCTCAAAGCCCATGATACAGCTTTTTTTACATGTTCCTGTTGGACACTTGAGCATTCTTTGATCAACTCTAAATATTTATCTATAGTATCTTCTGTTATTTTATTATCATGTATTGCGGCAGAAGCAATTAACGTAAAAGCCGCCCTCATTTTATATATTTCTGTAGAATTACTCCATTTTACAATAAATTCATCGTAATTCTTAATTTTTATAATCAGATTTTTGCATAAATGATCACACAAATCCCATGAAAAAACACCACTCATAAGTTTTTCTATATCTGCATGAGAGATTTTATTTTTTTCAAACAAAAGCACCGCTAACAGCTTTGCCTCATGATAACCAGTTTCCCACAAATCAAACGCTAATTCATTTGATTTGCCTATTTCTTTGGCTAATTTCCGTATATCTGATGTTGGAACTCCAATACTGCACTTTTCGGGTATTCCCATCTTTACTACATTCGCTTTATATTTTTCTGACGAATATGATTGCAATTTTTCTATAACTTCCGAACAAATCATATTTTTTCTCCTCCTTTTTTTCAAGTCTTCAACATAAGCAGCCTGTTGTTTTTTCAAATACCTTTTCACAAATGAATTCCCTTGGCTTTTCAATATGAATACCATGTCCACAATCAAAACGCATAATTTGACCATCGACAACAAGTTCAGAAACTCTTTCTAAATCTCCTTCACTTAATGCAGCCATTAAAATACCATCACCGAAGATGATTCTGAATGGATTTTTGAATGTAACTGCTCAGGTACTGAACAGTTACTGTGCTTTCTTAAATATGGTCTTACACTGGATATTTGTCAATATATATTCCAGAATATATGGATGCTTTTTGGAAAATTGATGGAGCATTTACATTGGAAGTACTCAGAGTATCTCCAATTCCAGCAGATATTGCGGCACTTGGAACAGAAAGCTTAAGAAATATCTGGCATGCAGCGAAACTCGGAGGACGCAGTTACATCCCTAAATATTTAACATATTCCCGTACTGGCATAAGTTCCATGTCCAGTTTTTTTCTTGTGGCAATAGATACTGCTCCGGTCGCAGCCATTTCATAACCGGCTTCCTCCACGATTTTCAAATACGATTGCACAATTTCCTGTATAGCACTTTCTGTGCTCTTTAGTAGCTTTCCACAGTTTCTGTATATTTCAAGGACCGGATTACAGGTAGCCATAACAGTTTTGAGCGTTTCAAAATTATTGCTTCCTGGAAATCCACAGTTGGAAAGGACAACGAACTTTTGACTTTTGGCCTTTGCATCCGCCAGATCAAAACCATTATTCTCCTGAATCATTCGGGGTGACTTGAGTGGTGCAAGCCGATCCACAAAGGCTTTCAGGTTTGCCGTCATATTCCATGTAAACACCGGTGTAGCCAGGCAAACCACATCAGCGTTCATGTATTTTTCAATCAGCTCCTGCATATCATCCCGAATGACACATTTTCCAGGAGTCTTGAACCAGCAGGAAAAGCAGCCCTGACAATATCCAATTTTTTTCTCCACAAGAAAGATATTCTGGACCTCGGCGCCCGCCTGTGCGGCACCTGACAAAAATGCTTCTCCCAATGCATTGGTAGCACTATTTTTTCCAGATGGACTTCCGTTAAAAATAACAAACTTCATAGATATTTCCTCCATATACTTTTTGTTCATTCTCTCATAAAGGAAATATTACTGCACCCTACGTTCCGTAGAATCATCACAATATTGTATTGTTGTTCCACAAAAAAATCCCATTTAAATTCTCACCTTGAATAATCCATGCTGATTACAGTATGCATAAATAAATCCATGTCCTCTCCTTGTAAATCTACAGTCTACCCCCTGCTCCGGATACAATTTTACAAATTGCATTCTGTCTGAAGTTACATATGCAAGAAATGAAATATAATGCTCTTTTGTCATAGGATGATCCATATACACATAAAATTCATTATCCATCGTATCAATCTTTATTTCATGCCGCTCATCGAAATCCTCAACCTGCAGCAATGGTAAAACAATTCCACAGCAGGTGTATGTTCCCTCACCCGTTGACTGAATTACATTTCCACAGACTGGACATACATAGAACTTTGTTTTACTCATATTTGATGAACGATTCGAATTCACTGCATATTCTCCGGTTAGCAATTCTGCTACCGATACATCTAAACTACGTGCTAATGTTTCTATCAAACCAATATCTGGCAAACCTCTGTCTGTTTCCCACTTTGATATGGTCTTATCGCTGATCTGCATGATATCAGCCAGATTTTTCTGTGTTAGATTTTTTCGTTCTCTTAATTCTTTAATTAATTTTCCAGTTACATAGCTCATAACAATCACCCGCTTTCTTTTCATATGCAGTACATGCACAGACTTGCTGAATAGTTACCATATACTTATCATAGCAGATTTATGGCTTCATTACGACCTACCTATCGTAGAGGATTACTTATAAGTCCATATGTAGTTACTGTTCATTCTGTGACCAGCAACCTGCCTAAATTTATTCCACCTCTTTTTCTATCTCTTCAATAGACGGTAAACTGCTTTTCAATTTCTCCGGGAGAGACTCAGTAAGCTGGTTCTCTATTTTCACCTCACGTCTTGGCATATCTGTCCCCAGAAAATCAAATAAATACGAATCTATAAAAATCTGATTTGCCATATCTGAATTCAACGGTGGCAATGCAACAGAAAAGTTATTTCCGCTCTTTAATAAAATGAATTCATTCTGAAAATCATTTGTGTTTCATATTTTATCATGCACCGCTCCTTATTAAAGTAATGAATTAAAATCTACAAATGTGTATATTTTCCAAAGTCCTGTTATAAACAATATAATAGAACCAGTTGAAAACACTAAAACTATATCTGGAGCAAAATCAACCATAGCTTCCCTAGATATACCAATAAATGAAAATATATTAAATAGAATATAAGGAATAACAAAATGCACGAAAATCAATATAATTCCATTTGCTATGTTAAGTGTAGTTATTACTGAATAAAAATAATATAATATAAATGGCAAACTGCATAACATAAGCAGCATCAGTAATACAAAATTTATAACCGAATGTTTTGTGAAATAGTCATATGGATTTATAGAATTCGTGATATCCTTGTCAATCAAAATTGAAGTTATTCCCTCATATAAGTGCTCAATCTGGTTTGTGCCTACTAAGAAATCTCCGAAGTTACACGTAATTGATATGCCCAGTTCCTTGTCTTGAATTAATGCGGAAAAACTACAGAAATTAGATAATTTTCCTGTATGGTAGAGGATATCAACATTGTTTATCGTTTTGTTTATCCAACCCGCACTATATATGCCATCGTTATTGATATAAATATCTTCAATAGCAGGACTATTCTTTACTAATACGCCAATTTCTTTGACTATTTTTGATAATTGCTTTCCCTCATATGAGTACTTCATCATATACCGCCAAAAAATTCCCATATCAGTAGTGCTTGAACATAAATATCCCGAAGGTTCCTGTATCCATGAATATTCATTTGGAACTTTTGTGTCATATGGTAAAGAAAATCCAAAATATGTTTTATATCCCTGCATTACTTGTGATTTTGCCTTATCTGAAAAAGCGAAGCTTTGTTCCATTTTTAAAGGGGTGAAAATTTGTGTTTCGACATAATTTGAAAAGGTATTTCCTGTTATCACTTCTATAACTCTACCAATTAGATTGTAATTAGCATTAGAGTATTCAAACGCACTATATTTACCAGAAAATTTAAGGTTATCTATTGTTTCGTAAGTGCCTATACCACTAGTATGATTAAGTAAATCTCTAATAGTTATTTCATCTTTACCGTTTATTTCTGGTAAATAGTGACAGATTGGTGTGTCAATACTTATTGAAAATTTTTCCAATAATTGAAGCATAGCCAAGGCAGTAAACGCTTTACTTGTAGAACCAAGTACAAAAGAAGAACTATCAGTTATTCCCGAACCATAGTTCATAGAAAACAATTCTTCTTCTTGATTTGTAATTGTTATAGATAGATTGTCAATTGGAATTGACTGCCATGTCTTTTTAATAAGGTCATCAATTTCTTTCGCTTTTTTCTTTGAAATATCTGTTTCCATATCGGTTTTCTCCTGCTTTGTATCAGCGTAAACACAATTTGACGTAAATAATATCAAAGTACATATAAGTACCATTATTAAAAACATACTAACAAATAAAGATAATGAGTAAATTTTATTCATTTAACTACCAAAATATAAACCTATATAAAATTATAGGTTATATTAGTTCCTTTCCAATAGCGTTTTTGCATACTCTCTTATATATTTTATTTTTTCCTTATTTTCGATATCATCTCTTTGCCATATTCCTAGTTGCCCATAGAAAAAGAAAGTTGCTAATAGCGTTGGATTTTCAATATTAATTTCTCTATTTTCCTTAGCTGATTCAAGTCGTTCTGTGAGAATAGGAATAAGTTCATTTACTAAAGCAATTTCCATCTGTAGATGAAAATTAGAATTACCAGGTGAATTAAAAAATTTATGGTATTCATTATCTTCTGTTACCATATCATGCAATGCTGGAAGGGTATCAATAAGTTCAAAAAGCGAGCAATTCTTATTTTGTATCATAGCATTAAAACAATCTACCCCTTGTTCTACGTATAACTTCAACACCGCCTGATATATTTCTTCTTTTGACTTAAAATAACGATAGCACAAACCCTGTGATACATTAATATTTTTAGTTATATCAAGCATACTCGTATGTTCATAGCCCTTTTCAACAAATAAGCCAATAGCCGCATCTATTATTTCCTGTCGTCTAGTTTCTGGATTTTTGGTTATTCTTTGCATAATTCACCTCCAAAGAAATTATATGACCATATATGGCAAAAGTCAATGAATAAAATTTACTCATAAAGTATAGCATGGATACACACTTATTTCAGCAAACCTTTCCGCTTCCCATAGCGAAGGCAAATCCAACAAGTTAATATCTGCTATATCTGTTGCCTTTAATTATCTTTGAGGTTGACAATAATGTCAAAATATGTTTTAATTGCTAATGTCGTTAGCAATCGGATTGAAAAGGAGGAATTTATGGATAAAAAAACATACATAGAAGAATTTGCAGCATTACAGCATTCTCTTTCAAAATTAAAGAATGCATCGGTTCTGACAGAATCTGTAAAGGGAGAGAATTATGTCCTCAGTTATCTGGTAAATGCACAGGAGGATGTAAATCCAAAAGAAATAAGCAATATTTTAAATGTCAGCTCTGCGCGGACGGCAGTAATCCTAAAAAATATGGAAAAAAGAGAGCTTGTCCTGCGGTATCAGGACCCGGACAATCACAGACAGACTCTGGTAAAAATCTTACCCGCAGGAATAGAAAAGAATTCGCTCATAAAGGAAACATTCGCAAACAGTGTATCCGGATTGATTGACGCATTGGGAGAAGAGGATTTCAAGCAGTATATGGATTTAAAGAAAAGAATCCTGTCCTATTATAAAAAGAAACAGGCAGATATAGAACCATCAGGAAAGAAGGAATTAGAATGAACAGTAATGTTGTAACCGATAAAAGAAGAACTTTGATATTTGTGAACATCTTGATTTCATGCATCGCATCATCTATGCTTGCGACAGCCCTGACAACAGCTCTGCCGGCAATTGCGACGGATCTGAATATCGGTGTCGCAACCGGACAGTGGCTGACAAGCGGTTATTCACTGGCAATGGGAATCACGATGCCACTGACCGCATTTTTGATTACACGTTTCCCCACAAAGCGTCTTTACCTGACTGGAATGAGCGCCTTTATTGCAGGACTTGTAATCTGCGCCATTGCACCAACATTTATCATTATGATGGGTGGTCGTGTTCTACAGGCTATTGGAAATGGAATTATGACGTCCATGGCACAGGTCATTCTCCTGACCATCTATCCAATTGAAAAAAAGGGGACAATCATGGGATGGTATGGACTTTCTGTCAGTGCAGCACCGGTCATCGCACCAACACTTGCAGGGGTGTTGATTGATTGGACCGGATGGAGAAGCATTTTCTATGTTGCCATCGTGATTATGGTATGCTCCTTTGCATTTGGAATGTTTGCCTTTGCTGATGTGCTGGAGACCTATAAGAAGAAATTCGATGTACTGTCATTCGTGCTGAGTGCATTTGCATTTGGCGGAATTACCCTTGGAATTGGAAATATCAGTTCCTATGGATTGTTCAGTACCCTGGTGATGGTTTCCTTAGCTGCAGGAATTGTAGGTGGAATTCTCTTTACCTACAGGCAGTTTCATATGGACAAGCCATTTTTGGAATTGCGGATTCTGAAATATAAGGAATTTACCTTGAGTGTTCTGGGCAGTATGCTGCTGTATCTTGTTATGATGGGCTCCTCCGTCATGATGCCGGTTTTTGTACAGAGCATATTGCGACATTCAGCGACCATTTCTGGTCTGGTGACGCTTCCGGGTTCTCTTGCCATGGCAGTGTTTAGTCCCATGGCCGGGAAAATGTATGACAGGCTTGGTATGAAAAAACTGTTTGTGACAGGGGCCGCCTGTATGCTCTTCAGCAATCTTGGAATGGTGTTTGTGACTATGAATATGTCGCTGGTGATACCAGCAGTGTTAAATGTAATCCGCTGTGTTTCTATTGGTTGTCTGATGATGCCGTTGGTAACCTGGGGAACCAGTCATGTGCCAAGTCACCATACCGCAGATGCAACAGCATTGCTTGCATCTCTCAGAACTATTGCAGGAGCAATCGGAGCAGCTGTTTTCGTAGGAATTATGACGATGACTGCGACCAATTCTGTCTCTACTTATGGGGAAAAAGCGTTGATTCACGGGCTGAATGTCGCATTTGCAGCAATGTCTGCAGGAGCCTTGTGCCTTCTTTTAATTGCGATATTCCTGGTAAAAGGAAAAAAGCTTGCAAGGAAATCTATGATTTAATCACTGGGATTTATGAGAGAATAATGCATATTGCACCATCGTAAAGGAGAAATAATCTATGATTTTATATTTTTCAGGAACAGGTAACAGTGAGTATGTTGCAAGACGAATAGGAAAAGAAGTAAACGATGAAGCAATCAATCTTTTTGACAAAAATATTATTAGGATTAAGTCATAGAAACATGGATTCAGTAGTAAAAGAGGGAGCACTTTTTATCTGTTTATAAGAAGTGCTCCTTTAAGAATAATATAAAGCATATGGGAACTTGGCAGTTATTTACGATGTGCGAGTGACATTGCCTGCTGAGCAATTGCTAACATTCTACACTTGTTTCAATTTTGCAAGCTCCTTCTTCAGTTTTGCAATCTCATCATCCTTTTGGTTGAGTTGTTTGGCTTGTTGCTCGATTTCTGCTTGTTGCTCTTCGATCATATACTGCACTGTGTTACGATCCATTTCCAACAATTCTTTTGAAAACATCTCCATCACCCTCTCTGTATTCTGACATATCCAAAAGATCTCATCGTACATCTCCTTGAAATCTGGATATTTCTGAATGATCTCTATAATCCTCTCTGGTTCATCAAAAGTCAAAAAGGATAGCCATGCCTCCTGCCTGCTCTTTATAGGTTTATTTTGCATGTTCTCTTTGTAAATGTCAAGGGGAATCAGGATATATTCCTGTGGAATCTGAAGGGGAAGTTCTGTGTCGAAAATGACTCTGCCATGATGTATGAAGTGACTCTTGCACTGTTTGAATTCACTGGTACTTTTTTCAAACAGTACAATGGGCTTCCTTTTTTCTTCTTTCAAGCTACTTTTAGTTTGAGTTTCCCTTGATTTTTTGCAGCACCAATGCATCCTTAATTGTCTTGTATTATTGATTGAAGATCTATCTGCCGCAGTTTTTCTGCAAATAGGAGTGAAATCAGCGAGTCACAATCTCTATTGGTACATTATAGATCTTTGCAACCTTAAGGATTGTATTGATATGTCTTCCTGTTGCGGCAGCAAAATGATGTGTTGGCCCACATTCGCTCCAGCGGTTCACAAACTCCCTGGCTCCACAGCTGAAGCGGGTTCTCATGTTGGTGTCTCCAAAAGAAAGAATCTTTCCTTCCTCATTGATACCTTCTGCAACGATAAACTTAAATCTGCCGTCACCATCCTGCGTGATTGCAAGATAAGTAACCGGTCCTGCATATGGATAGAACTGTGTCAGATATCCGCCTCCATTTTTTCCATGAAATACTTCTACAAGCTTCATGGTAGGCTTTTTATCTGAAATTGCTGCATCACCGGAACCGCTGTGTCCGATGATTGCGATATCATCGTTGAAATCAATGGAATACATTTCTGCAAGCTGTCCGGTTCCGGAAATCGTTTTTAAGATGCTCATTGCCATGGCAACTTTCATATCGCCTTCGACTGCACAGGCAACACCCTGTTTAATCAGCATTGAAAATGCGGGAATCAGCATTCCGTCCAGAACACCTGCCTGTCCTTTCGCAAATCCATCATAATGAGAAGCAATTAATCCCAGTTGTTCTTCCTTACACCATTGCTCAAATGCAACGACGTATCTTGCCATGTCCCAGACTTTCTCAATCGTTCCACCGCCTTCCATATCGAAGGTGTCAAGAATATCCTGTGCTTTCTCACGAATCATATTTTCGTCTGTAATATCCTCTGCGATGACCCACATTTTTTCCCAGTCAAATTGCTTGGTGTAGAGATCCATTCTTCGGTATAAATTGGATTCATCAATATAAAGATCCATCATTCCCGGATATGGTCTTCCAATCTGTGCAATATTGGTTTCACGAAATCTTCTCCTTACCTGAGCGGCACGGCACCATTCTTCAATTTCAGCCTGAACACTGGCATCACCGCCCTCGACAACCCCTGTGATTACTGCATGTCTTTTTCCATATCGCTCCAGGTCAGCTACCATCTCACCAACAGCTCCGCAGGCGTACCCCTCACCCAGCCATGCTGCAATATCTGTATGATCATAATCGAGTGCCTTTAATTTCTGCACATTTACAAGGACAACCGGAACATCCAGGTCTTTCACTGCCGGAAGCATGTTGTAGGATGTAGCATAAGTAAGCAGCTGCAGCATTACCAGATCCACATCCGCCCCACGGAATAAATCTCCGGCCTCCTGCGACATCTCTTTCGTTGTTACAATCCCGCCATCAATAATCTCCACCGTATCTGGAAGCGTCTTTTTAAATGCGTCGTATTGACTTTCAAATTCCGGAACCAGTTCTGGAAACTGCGGCAGATATGCACCTAAGGCGATGGAAAAAACTCCAACCTTTGCTTTTGTGTTAATTAACATATTTTTTCCTCCTTAACGTCCAACGTCAGTCTTTTTCTTTCTCATATAAGAACTTCTCAGGCAAGGTCACTTTAAAATCCACTGCCAAATCTCTGAAATTTAACGGGCTGATTGTTTGAAGCTTGTCCGGTCTCATAGAAAGCGTTTTTACTAGGATTTCAGCCGACTTTTCTACCGTATGCATCAGACCGAAGGTAAGGTCAAAATCCTCTCCGGAGCAGAACATTCCATGATGCGCCCAGATTGCTACATCATATTCTTTCATCAATTCACTGGTTGCTACTGCGATATCCCGTCCACCTGGAACCATCCAGCCTACCACACCAATTCCCCCAGGGAATACCACCGGGCACTCGGTAGCCATTTCCCACAGTTCTCTTGTAAATACTTCATCCTTTAATGGAAGCACAAAGGTCAATGCAATGACATTCGTTGTATGCGCATGATAGATCACTCTGTGGGCCCCGCCAGATGCTGCTTTTTTCACTTCATGATTCATTAAGTGGCTTGGAAGTTCACTGGTCGGTTTTCCAGCGTTAACCAATCCCCAGCAGATACGGTAGTTTTCACCTTTTTCGTCTAATTCAATAATGCAGGTACTATCTGCAGGATCCAGAATCACATTGCGGAAATATTTTCCACTTCCTGTCACCATAAAATACTCTCCGGCAAGTTCTGGAACGGATGTGCCGATTTCTTTCCATTCTCCTGTACGATCCAAATAAGACTCCACTTCTAAGACTTCTTCTATTTTCATACGATAGGAAAGGTTTCCGCCATTTCTTTCATGCCATCCCTGTTCCCAGCCATCATTACACATACGGATAAATCCCTGTACAAATTTCACATCTACTATACTCATTTTTACCTCTTTTCTTCTCTTTTTATTTTGATTGGTAGGTTTTAATATCAAAGGATTCATAAACACATTTTCTTGCATCCGACAGATGATTTAATTCCCCGCTGCGAATCATCTGTACCATAAGATTTCCAATTGCTGTTGCCTCTCCCGGACCTGCATATACTTTTTTTCCGGTTACATCCGCAGTCAGTTGATTCAGATAAGATGCATTCGCTCCTCCACCGATGATATGGATTCCATCAAAGGATTTTCCACTATTTCTTTCCAGCTCATGAAGCGTATTTCCATAGCACCGGGACAGACTCTGATAAATGACTGCTGCAATTTCTGCGATACTTTCCGGAACCTGCTGATCGGTTCTCCTGCAGTACTCCTTGATTGCCTCTGTCATATTCTCCGGTGCGAGAAAGTCATCTGCATTTACATCTACCCGAGATGGAAATCCTCTGCAATCTTCCGCCATATCACAAAGCTTTGCAAATGAATAGACATTATTTAATTCATGGCGCACCGACTGAATCATCCAGAGTCCCATAATATTTTTCAGATAGCGGAACCGATAGGCGTATCCGCCTTCATTTGTAAAATTCGCCTGTCTGCTTTCTTCATTGCAAATTGCTTCTTCTGACTCAATTCCCATCAAAGACCATGTCCCGGAGCTGATATAGAGACCTGCTCCTTCTACCTTTGGCATTGCCATAACGGCAGACGCAGTGTCGTGACTTGCACAGAGCATGACCTTACAGTCAAATCCCACCTGCTCCTGAATCTCTTTTGTAAGACTTCCAACCTCTGTGCCTGGCAGCTGGAGTGGCAAAAATATTTCCCTTGGAAATCCCAGCATTTCCATCAAAGAATCATCCCACTGTTTGTGAGATGGACTTACCAGCTGGGTGGATGTTCCGTTGGTGTACTCCGAAACCTTGTTGCCTGTCAGCAGAAATTGAAAATAATCCGGCAGCATCAAAAATGTTTTTGCTTTTTTTAGAAGCTTTGGACTTTTCTTCTTTACCGCCATTAGCTGATAAATGGTGTTGAAGATCTGCTTTTGGATTCCTGTTTTCTGATATAATTCCTTTTCCGGAATGATTTTATATACCTCAGTATCCATTCCGGTTGTTCGACTGTCACGATATCCATAGGTGTCTCCTAGAATTTCATCCCGTTCATCAAGGAGGACATAATCAACTGCCCATGTATCAATAGACATGCTTATTGGAATCCTGCCAAGCTCTTTGCATTTTTTCATTCCGTTTACTATTTCTGCATATAACCTTTTTGTATTCCATAACAATTTTCCATCGTGCTTCTCCATCCTATTTTCAAAGCGGTAGATTTCCTCTATCTTCATCTTTCCAGCTTCCATAGAACCCAATATATGTCTGCCACTGGATGCACCGATGTCAATTGCAAGGTAATAATTCGACATTCCCTATTCTCCTCTCTTTATTTTTTCCCAGATTTTCTAACTGATATTTTTTTGCTGTGTGATTTGCTCTTTTCTCTTATAACTACATGGTAAAAGAATTCCCACACAATTTTCAGGTCTAAATAATTAAAAAAATAGGACTTTATTTGCAAATAATGCTACAATGAAATTACACTGATCAGGAGGAGTACCTATGCATCCGGAATTATTATCTTACCTAAAAGAAATTACAAAAGAAGAACAATCCATTCTGGAGGGAAACAAAAACATTCAGCGAGAGCTTTACACAAGCAGAAAAGATTTTATCATTGACAGTCAAAAATTGCTGGATAAAGGACGTCTGATTGAGATTCGCCCTCATACCCGTTTTATCCATTTTCCCAAGCACAGGCACAACTATGTGGAACTGGTCTACATGTGCAGTGGAAGCACCACTCATATCATCAACGAAACCGAACGGATTACACTGAACGAAGGCGATCTTCTTTTTCTGAACCAGAAGGTGACACAGGAAATTCTTCCTGCATCTGAGACTGATATTGCTGTTAATTTTATTATTCTTCCAGAATTTTTTGACCGTTCTATTACCATGATCGAGCGTGAAAATGTACTGAGGGATTTTATCATTTCTACACTGTCCCAGGATACCTCTATGTCCAGCTATCTTCATTTTCCGGCAGGCGGTGTCATTCCTATTCAAAACCTGATGGAAAATATGATCTGGACTCTGATTCATAAAAGAACAGATACCAACACAATGAATCAGACAACCATGGGACTCTTATTTATGAATCTGTCCATGTTTGCAGATACAATCAACCAGAACAACCCAAATCAGTATAAACAGAATATGGTTTTCAGCACTCTGAAATATATTGAAACACATTATAAGAATGGGACACTTACGGACATCGCAAAAGAAATAAAGCAGCCCACTTACTACGTGAGCCGCTTATTAAAAAAATATACGGGATTCAATTTTAAGGATCTTCTTCAGCAAAGAAAACTTCAACAGGCTGCTTATCTGCTGTCTAATACTCCACTTTCTGTGGAATCTATTATGGATGCCATTGGATATGATAACAGCAGTTACTTTTATCGGAAGTTCAAAGAAAAATACAAATGTTCACCTAAGGAGTTCAGAAAATCAGGTATCTAACTGGGTGGGTTTTACATCTGACTCTGTATGAGGGTCTGTGCTCTGATCCGGGTGCATCAGGAGTTTTTCCTCCAGAAAACCGATTTTTTGCTTTATGCAGCTTGGAGATTACTTTGAAGCGCATAGGGTTGAGTTGACAGAATGTACATCTATCGTATAGAAACACAAGGTATTGAAAATCGGAAAGAGAAATGATACAATTAGTTATCTCATTTGTGAAATTAGTTGACAACTGAAATCGGAGGATAGCATAGGATGATAAAGAACAATATAGAGCTGGATGTAAAAGTCAAATGTATTGAAAATGGTACCACTCAAGCACAGATTGCAGAGGATATTCAGACAACAAAGTCTTATGTCAATCGCATCATAAAAAAGCAGGATGGTGTGGTCAATAAAACTTTTGTGCAAATACTAGAAGCATTGGGATACGATATAGAATTGACCTATGTGAAAAGAAAGGGGATGAAATGTAATGAAGAAGCTTTTATTAGTGGAAGATGATTTGAGCTTAATTAATGGCTTGTCCTTTGCAATTACGAAGCAGGGATATGACTTAGATGTTGCCCGCACCATCTGCGAGACGAATGCAAAATGGGCAGATGGTAATTATGATCTGGTTATTTTAGATGTTTCACTGCCGGATGGCACAGGGCTTGAGCTATGCAAAAAGATACGACAGACATCACACGTCCCTATTGTTTTTCTGACTGCTGCCGATGAAGAAACCGACATCATCATGGGGCTTGACATTGGCGGTGACGACTACATTACAAAACCTTTTAAGCTGGCTGTGTTTCTGTCAAGAATCAATGCCCTGCTCCGAAGAAGCGAGCATTTTCATTCGGCAGAGACAGAGTTGGTGTCAGGCGAAATCAAGATTGATTTGCTGAAAAGCGAGGTATCAAAAAACGGTGAAACTGCGGACTTGACCGCCAGCGAATATAAGCTGCTGCGCTTATTTGTAGAAAACCCGGACAGAGTTCTTTCGCCGGAACAGATTTTAAGCAAGCTGTTGGATTGCAATGAAAACTATGTGGATAGCAACACGCTCACCGTGTATATCCGCAGACTGCGCACAAAAATTGAAGACGACCCCGGCAATCCCAAAAGAATTATCACGGTGCGCCGCCTGGGTTATAAGTGGAATTCGGCTGATTGAGGTGCATCATGAAAATACTGGTGAATCGAAAAATCAAACTACTTTTTATCAAGATATTAGCGTGCATTGCTGTGTTTGTGGCAGCCGCATTGGTTTTGATGCGCTTATCCTTTATTCCTGCGGCGCTATCCATATTCATCTGTGCGCTGTGCATGGCATTGGTGATTCTCTTGCTATGCTACGGATATTTCAAGGAGCAAAACAGAACCATTGAAACCGCTGTGTCCGAAATCACGGCATACATTTCTGGAAATACAGATGCCCGTATTGAATGCAATGAGGAAGGCGAGTTATTCAGGCTGTTTCATGAGGTGAATTCTTTGGTTTCTATCCTGAATGCCCATGCTGAACATGAGTCGAAATCAAAGGAATTTTTGAAAGACACCATAGCAGATATTTCACATCAATTAAAGACGCCCCTAGCGGCACTCAATATTTATAATGGAATCCTGCAAAGCGAAACGGAAAATCCACAGGCAATTGAGGAGTTTACAACGTTATCCGAACAGGAACTGGGCAGAATCGAGACTTTAGTGCAAAACCTTTTGAAAATCACAAAAATGGATGCCGGGACAGTTGTTTTTGAGAAACAGACGGAAAATGTATCCGAAATGATGGAGCGTGTTCAAAAGCACTTTGCATTCCGAGCCGAGCAGGAAGAAAAAGGAATCCGCTTGACCGGTGACCCTGCTGTTACCTTACTTTGTGACCGTGATTGGCTGAAGGAGGCAATGGACAATCTCGTGAAAAATGCACTTGACCACACGAAAAAGGGCGATTGGATTTGCATTGAGTGGAAACAATTTCCTTCTATTGTTCAGATTCGTATCGAGGACAACGGCTGCGGCATTCATCCCGAGGATTTGTACCACATTTTCAAGCGATTTTATCGCAGTAAATTTTCAAAGGCCACACAAGGAATTGGTTTAGGTCTGCCCCTTGCCAAATCCATTATTGAAGCTCATAGCGGAACCATCAAAGTGGAAAGTGAACTGGGTGTTGGCACTACTTTTTGCATAGAATTTTTAATTCCTACAAAATTGTAGGATGAAATTCATCTGACAGTAGGATACGCATGATACTCTTTTCTCGTGCTTATGGCACAGAAAGAGAGAGGTACAACAATGAACCTGTTAGAAGTAAAATCAATCTGTAAAACTTACGGCAGCGGCGAAGCCGCTGTTCACGCATTAAAGGATGTCAGCTTTGTGGTTCCTAAAGGCGAATTCGTCGCCGTGGTAGGTGAATCCGGCTCCGGCAAGAGTACGCTGCTCAATATGCTGGGGGCTTTAGATACACCAACCTCCGGCAAAGTGTTTATTGATGGCAATGATACCTTTAAAATGAAGGATAACCAGTTGACCGTTTTTCGCCGCAGAAACATTGGTTTCATCTTTCAGGCATTCAATTTAATCCCTGAACTGACGGTTGAGCAGAACATCATCTTTCCGGTTCTACTGGACTACCAGAAGCCAGACAAGAAATATCTGGAGGAATTGCTGACGGTGTTGGGGTTAAAAGAGCGCCGCAACCATCTCCCCAGCCAGTTATCCGGTGGGCAGCAACAAAGAGTTGCCATCGGGCGTGCGCTGCTGACACGTCCATCACTGATTTTGGCGGATGAACCGACCGGCAATCTGGATTCCCAGAACAGCAGTGAGGTGATTGCTTTGCTCAAAGAAGCCACCAAAAAGTATGAGCAGACCATTGTGATGATTACGCACAGTCCCAGCATTGCCCAAACCGCTGACCGTGTGCTGAAGATATCCGATGGCACGCTCACCGATTTAGGGAGGTGTCGGGAATGAAAAGCTATTTGAGTCTTATTCCGATTTCTGCAAAGGTACATAAACGGCAAAACCGTATGACATTGCTGTGCATTGTGTTTGCAGTATTTTTGATCACTGCTGTGTTCAGCATGGCGGAGATGGGGGTGAGGATGGAGGCAGGCCGGCTGCTGGATAAGCACGGCAGCGTGGGACTGCAAAGCATACAAGCCATGTGCCCAATGCTCCCTTTCCTAAAATCGAAACGGCACTGGGGATTCATCATGCCGTATCCGGCAAAAAGAACCTGTTTCTCATGACAGGTGTGGTGGATTCTAAATCAGATACGATTGATGTGATTTCCTATGATGACTTTGACTTGGACTGTCTCGCCAAAGACAAACTGCTGAAAAAAGGCAGTAACCTTGCAAAAGTATACGGAGATAGTCCGTCCGTGCTTGCTGTTTGGGATGCACAAACTCCTGTCGCAATCGGTGATGAAATCAAGATTGGCGATGAGACAGTGGAAATCGCAGTTGAGCATTGCCGGGTCGATGGAATTTAAACCATCGATGCTTGCAATATTGATGTCCGCAGTGCTTGCGGACTGGGGCATAATATATCCCACAAGGTGTCCTCTCATGCCAACTTGTGGTACAACACTACCTCAATCACTCCTGCCGTAATTGTCATTGCGGAGTCAAAAAGATGAATTTCATCGCATAGCCCTGGGGATCCATATCTCCCAATAATTTCATCGTAAAGTCAACGAAATAGGAAAATCGAAATGAAACCGGAATCTGCAGAAAGTACTGTTTCGGAAAGTCTTTCCGGAGCAATATCAGTTGAATCAGAATCAGCACAATACTCATATACAGAGTAAATGCACTGAGACTCGGTGCAAATCCAAGACTTAAGGTATAAGGGATGCTGGAAATTGGTTAAGTCCCCAGATTCGCTTTGGTCACCAACCTTACGCCAAAGGAATTGGCAAAAAGTCCCACCAGAAAAAATAAAATCCGAACCTTTATAGTAAGTTAGCCGCTTATTTCAGATAAACCCGGACAAGATTCGGATAATAAGAAAAGCACCTACCCTTGCCGATAGATGCCCTCCCAGTTTAAAATTCAATTGTTTCATTTAATTGCTTTCGAATATCGCGTCCACCATACATAATTCGAACAATATTCACGACATTCTCGGTTTCGTTTGGCAAATAAAAGATCAAGTAGTTGTCAACAGGAAAGAACCGAAGCCCCATGCTGTTCCAAGGTTCATCTTCATATAAGCGATAACGTAGCGGCATCTCTTCCAAGTCCCTAATGCTCTTCATGATTCTGCTTGATTGATTTGCAGCAGTATCCGGTGCGCAAAGCTCATTAAAAATATATTCAAAGATATTTCTTAGATCCTGTCTTGCCTGTGATGAATAAACAATCCTCCAACTCATACCCCGAAGTCTCTTTTCATTTCTTCCTCAATACTGTCAGCGGAATATACTCTGCCATCTTTTATATCCGATATTCCCTTATTGATCTCAGTATCAAACTGTTCTTTGGTAAGTGAGCCAAAAACTGTAGGCGCATTGGCAGGCAATTTCATTTCAAATGGAATGCCTCGCTGCAATACTATTTGTCTTAAGAACATTCCGACTGCATTGGACATCGGTATACCAAGCTGATCCAAAACTTCTTCTGCCTGCTCCTTAATACTCGGTTCTACACGAGTGAATACATTTGCGGTTCTTGCCATACTATCACTTCCTTTCACAGATAGTATAGCACAAATTGATTGCGATACGCAAGCTATTCGCAATCAATTGTGTTTTTTTACAAATCAGACAACTTCATCCTTATCTATTATGACTAATCCAATATACCCGCCTGCCGATTTTTCAGCATACTAATTTAGTATTTTCTCATTTACCCTACCATCCTGCGCACGGGATGTTGCCATCAGCGGCATTACTAAGCGATTTTTGGTTTAAATTTTAACGTTATTAGCTGAAAGTTATCAGGATCTATTTCCGTATTGTGCTTTTGCAATCAGAGTATACTTTTCGATAAACTTTGTTTTGGCTGCAGTGTATCCGTTCCTATCATGCTCAAATTTATGCTATAATTCCTCGATGGCCATTTCAGAAATTTTTTTGCCATGCCAGTCCTTCTTCGAATTTAATTTGTGGGAATATATCCACCACATGATAGCTGAAAAGTCGCAATTTCTCAATAATCAAACAATTTTCTTAACGGGATGTCGCACAACAGTTCTTAGTTTACTCGTCTCACATTTTCTTGGATCAGACAGGTAAATCTCATGATGATACCGGCTATCTGTAAGATCAAGAGTATATCCTTGCTGCGCTGCATACTTATGCATAGCAGCTATTGTTTGGGGTTCTTCATCAAAAGACCCAATATGCATACACTGCACACATTCTCCCTCATTATAAGTTAATAATTCAACCTTAGAAAAATCAGCCTTTTTCTTCTTTGTTGCTTCCCCTACTGCCCACTCAAATTCTTCTCTTGTGACAAAATCCGGAAGTCGAATTACAGAAATAAAGTTAAAATCTTCTTTGTGGTTATAATCGATTTCTACAATACCGTCTTGCCACCAGAATCCCTCTAATGGCGGCACCACATATTGAAAATATCCATCGATCTTATGGTTTCCCTTATAACTCATCTTAATAGTAAATGCAATTCCATACAGCAGTCCGATTCCGGTCTTATATTCACCATTTTCATCATTGGGATTCCCCTTTCCCCGTATTGCAACATAATTCATGGCAGGCACAGTTACAATGCATGGTTTCTTCGGTGGAAGATAAAATTCTTTATATTCCTTCTTAAAATCAAAAGCCATGACATCACCCTCTTTTCTTTTGCTTCGGTTCTGGAAGCTCCTCATACATCGCCTCAAACAACTGCTCCAATATAAAATTCAGATATTCCTTCCTGGTTGCCATATCGCCTATTCCTCCTTGAAAGAACCAATCTCAATCAGATTCCCCTCGGGGTCAGCAATGTAGCAGGTGCGTTGTCCCCAAGGTTCCGTTGTTGGCGGCATCACTGGCTGTGCACCCAGTTTCACGACGGATTCAAAGGTTCTGTCCACAGCATCATAATTTGAAACAGATAATGCGATTTCGTAATGACCGTTTATCCCTGTTGCATAGGAAAAACTTCTGCCTGTCATTTTCTCAAAATCCGTTTTTCTATAAAGGAGAAAAAGTGTTCCATCTTTTTCTAAAAATACATTGGATGTATTTTCATCCTCTTTAATTTCAAAGCCAATCACATCTCGATAAAATCGTACCATTGTTGGCATATCGTCTACCATTATTCCAACTCCATCTAACTTCATTTTTCAACACTCCTCATCTGTTCTATGATCTTCAAAAACTTTTTTTCATTCGGTATTTCATTGGTAACATAATTACCATTATAAAACAGTGCAAAGTTTGTCCATGCAAACGGCACATTCTGTGCTTTTTCTCTGCTGTCAATTTTAATAGCTGTAAGCTGTATATTATTTTCTGCAGCAAATATTTCTAACAATGGGACATATTTTGCAGTAAACGGACATCCCTTTGTGTAATATATGGTAAAGCCCTCCACATCATTTTTCGCTGTTTTTGCACATTCTTTCCATCTTGGAATCGGCGCCTGAGACGTAAAGGGCAAATACAACAGTTCATAAAATGGTGCGGCGGTATCTGCTAATTGAAATCCCTTATGTGCAAGATACTGCGGATCAGATAAAAATGGTTTCTTTTTAGCCGAAGAAATCACTGTAATTCCTGTTTTTCCTTTTTGCCTGGCATCTTGGATACATCTGTCCAGCAAATCATTTGCATATCCATGCCCTTTACAGGAACCGGAAACCCAGAAACAATTGATGTGCATATAATTGTCTGCCTGGATGGGAACCCATGCATTCTCGGCTGGGATATATTCGATGAAACATTTTCCCCTGATATCAGCCTTCAAAAACACAAGCCCCTCCTGCATTCTCTCTTTAAGCCATTCTTTTTTCGCAATCACCTGTGGATCTTTATTGCTTGATATGGCACAGCAGATATGTTCCTTTTCTATGTTTTCTTCTGTAAGCTGTATATATTCCATCACGAATACCTCTCTTTCATTTTCTCTATTATTTGCTTTATTTCATATCTAATCTCCTCAGGCTCCAAAAGTTCCGCCTGCCCCTGAAAGGTTAAAATCCATGTGATAAGATTTTCTTTATCTGTGTAATCCGTCTGAAAAAGCAATTTCCCATCCTCTTGTTCCTCAAAACTATGAGGGCCAAACTCCTCCACTAGCCGCCACTTACAGCCTGCATGAAATAATGCTTTCACACGAATCCCACCAGGAAAGATTCGCTCATTGGACAAATCTGGCAATGGTACTGACTCTTTCGTAAAAACAGTTTCAGACAGCACCAGATTGTCCATTCGATTCAGCTTAAAGAGGCGAAAATCCGCTTTGGCCAAACACCATCCCCACACATACCAGCTTGACCACCGAAAGATCAGGTAATAGGGTTTTATACACCTTCCACTTTCTCCTCCCGGAGCATAATATCTAAAGTTCACCTCCCTGCAGTAATCAATTGCATTCCTGAGCAGTTCAATTTTGGGTGCAAGAGATTCTTTGTACCACGAGGATAAATCAATCAAAATAGATTGATTCCCTGTCATAAAGTCAGATGTGCCTGCTGCCAGTTTCTCCATTAACTGTCCATATCGATTTGTTCCATTAATACTGTCAAGACTCCTAAGTCCCGCAAGGATATCCTGCATCTCCCCATTGGTAAGAAGTGTGCGTTCCAATTTATAATTGTCCATGATGGAAATACCGCCGTTTACTCCCTGCTTTGTGACAATAGGAATTCCTGCTTTACACAGATTCTCAATATCACGATTAATCGTTCGTCTGGAAACCTCAAACTGTCCTGCTAAATAGGGAGCTGTTACTGTCTCTCTTTGTAATAATATGGACAAAATTCCAATCAATCTGTCGATCTTCATATCTTTTCCTTCCGGTTATAATAAATATATCACGCAAAACACGACACCTGTGTGTCGTGTTTATTATAATCTTTTTAAAGATTTCCTTTAATCTGAATCGCCAGTGTCTGATACAACACGGGGGGATCAATTGGTTTTGCCAAATGTGCATTCATACCTGCGGCCGTAGCCTCCTCTTTATCTTCCTTGAATGCATTTGCTGTTATGGCAATAATCGGTATCGTTTGAGCCCATGTTTCCGGAAGATTTCGTATGACTCTGGTAGCACGAAGTCCATCCATAACCGGCATACGCATATCCATCAAAATGGCAGCAAAATCTTTGCCATGTTGTTGAAAGCATTCTACTGCCTCCTGCCCGTTATTCGCCAAAGTGACAGAAATACCCACTTTATTGAGCAGACGCTGCGTAATCTGTTGATTCAACGGATGATCTTCCGCAACCAGAACATGACAGCCCTGCAAGATGTCTAAATCAATCTGGCTTGTTTGCTCCATATGCTGGTTTTCTGTTACAAGCTCCAGATCCATTCGTACACAAACAGAAGTTCCTTTCCCTTGTGTTGATTCAACCGTCATCGTTCCGCCCATCAGTGCAACGATTTGCTTCACGATAGAAAGACCAAGACCACTGCCCTGTACTGCACCCATCGAATTCATTTCACGTTCAAAGGGCTCAAACATATGTGCCTGAAATTCTTCACTCATCCCAATTCCTGTATCAGAAACAAGAAATGTACATGGCATTTTTCCGTTTTGAATCTCATCATGTTTCACTTCAAAGCTGACAGTTCCTCCTGCCGGGGTATATTTCACCGCATTGGAAAGTAGGTTGAAACAAACTTGATTCAGTCTGACTTTATCCACGTATACGTCAATATCCTCTGCATGATCCTTCAAAATAAACCTGATATTTTTTGACTCACAAAGTGGCTCAAATGTGCTGGAAAGATAATTAGAAAACTCCTGATAAGAATAGTTTTCGGGATGCAGTTCCAGCTTCCCCTGTTCAATACGGGACATCTCCAGAATATCATTAATAAGAGCCAGCAGGAATACATTTGAAGTCTCTACTTTTTCCAGATCACAGAGTGCTGCATCCTTGTCATCAATTTCTTCTTTTACCAGACTCGTCAGATTTATAATAGTATTCATCGGAGTACGAATATCGTGGCTCATGCGAGAGAGAAATTCACTTTTGGCACTGTTTGCACGATCGGCTTCCATTTTTGCCACCTGGAGCTGCTCACTGAGAAGCTGATATTTCTGGCTCCTTCGGCTATTCTTCAGAATCATAATTCCACTCATAATAAAACACACGATAATGATAACCAGAACCTTGAGAGTATGTACCAGCATCTGCTGGATTTCCGAATAAAGATATTTTTCATTCACGACCGTAATAACGCTCCAATTACCAGAAATTCGAATCGGCGCCACTGAAACCACGCAGTCCTTCCCGTCATGTCGGTAATATCCTACTCCTGATATGTTTTTCTTCAGTGCATTTTCCAATTCAGAAATCGAACTTTTATTATGCATATAGCTCGTTTTTCTCTCACTTAGCAATTCCAGAATACTGGAAAAGGTTTTATTGCTGTCTGGTTGTCTGGAAAACAGCACCGTAAAACCATCGGAGTCTACAATATAAGAATATCCATTTCCATTATAGACGGAAAGATTCATTGCATCATAGATGGTCTCGTTATCCAAAGATGTTAAGACATAAAGCGGTTGTCCTTGTACGCCTTGAAATGCGGAATAAGCAAATGTAGATTGCTTTCCAGTAATCGGATCGTATCCCGGTCCAATCAGGCCATTATCATTCGAGGTCAGACCATCCTCCAGATTTTTCTGAGAAATACCTATATTTTCATTATGTAAGATGTCATTTCCACTTGCATCAATTACAAAAAAACTGTTCCCATCAATCTCTGATGCCTGCTGCAAAGCACTCTCCCATTCGTCCATTGACGTATGATTTAAAGACTGTCCGATGCTTTTGGTCAAGTCAATCTTCGATGAAAAATAGATGGAAAATGCATCTGCATCCCGCAAAGTAATTTCCGCTGAATTCTTCGTATCACTTTCAATATGCATCCGGGCAATCTTTTGTGCATAAATTGCAAAGGAAACCCCAACTGCAATGACAAGAAGCATAATAATCATAATTTGGGTCGAAATACGTTTCATTCGTTTTCTTTCCATCCGTCATCTCCTCCTGCCATTCATTCCCTTATTTTTTCAATCATAGCATCCAGATCTTGTATCGCCTCATCCGGACTAGCTCCCTGCAGCATCTTCAAGCCAGACTGTTGAATCCAATTCTGCAGTCTGGCGATCCACTGATAATCTACGGAGGGAATTGCTTTTCCTTCCGAGATAATCTGGGCCACCGGCGCAAGAGACTTTGCTTCCATTTCAGAGCCTTCAAGCGGTGACAGCAAACCTTGTTTTTTTACATAGGATTCAATACGACTGCGCTGTGTGCAAAATTCCACAAAATCAAGAGCAATCTCCTTATTAGGGCTCTTTGCATTCACACAGAGCAAATGATCCGGCGCAGATAATACAACTCCTTCTCCACTGCTGACAGGGATTGGATACACCGCATAATTCAACTCCGCATTTTCTTCAAGAATGGACGCATTCAAATCACTTGCTCCCAATAAAAACGCACTTTGTCCAGAAGCAAAATCCTTTTCTGCCTGTTCTGTCGTATCGTGTGACAATGTCGTGTTTCGGTCTATGTAGCCAAAGTCCAGTAACTTACTTAGATTTTCAAACCCTTCCTGAAAATATATTCCAAAAGATTCATTACCATTTCCAGGTCTTATCTGCGTTTGTCCGTTCTCTGATCTATAAATTTTTGCAAGTCCATCCGCATAAGCATATCCTGAAAATGGAATCAACTGTGAAGAGGCAACAGGGGTCAGTCCGTTCTCTTTTAGAGTGCTGCAGTCTTCCAGAAATTGATCAAAGGTTTCAGGAACCGGCAAATCAAATTTCTCAAGCACATCCAAATTGCAATACAGACCAATCACCGTCCGTTCCATCGGAATACCATAGTAGTGATCATCCAATAATAGAAACTCTTTTTCCTCTTCTGCATATGCAGACCAACTCTCCAGTGCATCCAGCTGCTCCAGATAATCACCTTCTACAAGTGTTGGCAAATAACCCGCATAAGAGAAGAAAATGTCGTCTCCCTTCCCTGCCGACAAGCGTTTTGATAAAAGCATCGTATAGTCAACCTTTAAAGAAGGATCAATTCCTTCATAAATAATATTCACATCTGGATGCTCCTTCATATATGCTGTAATCAATTCTTCAACCGGGATCATTTTGGAAGCTGCATTGATATTGCCAAAAAAAGTAAGTGTTGTCTGCCTTGTCTCCTCTGATTCATAAGTAACAAACCCCGTCTCTTTCTTACCACAGGAAATAACAGAACATATCAAAGCACCAAATACTATTAGAGATGCTGCCGCCCGAAGACAACGCAGATGTACACTTCGTTTATTCATCTGTCCCTTACTCCTTTTCTTTGTCTATCTTATATTTCAATTTTATTATACTCCCATTATACACTTATTTTCTCTTTTGCACATACATTATACTGTTAACAGATTTATTCTTTGACAAGCCAAAAATAAGGACAGCATTGCAGCCATTAAAGCTGTAAGTACTGTCCTTTTTGTGTTTTTTTCTTTCTTTTCAGCGCATCTGCCTCTTGTACCACCTTGGGACTTGTCAAAACTCCATTAATCACTAATGCCTGATTTTTTAATCCCATTTGCTGCATATATAAGCAATATTTCCTTTCCTACAGTTTGATGTGATATACATCTGCCATTTCTGAATCCACAACAAAACTTCTCTGATAAACACCACCATGATTTAAAATAGTCTTAACAGACGGGAGATTGCTTCTTTCAACGGATAATTGTAATTCTTTTAATCCATGTTGATTAGCAATTTGGCAAATCCTTGATAGCATTTGGGTTGCATATCCTTTTTTACGTTCTGATGGTCTTACACTATATCCACAATGGCCGAAATCTTTCAAGAAATCATTTAATTCATACCGTAAATCTATAATTCCGATTATACGGTTATCTGAGGGTCTCAAAGCGAAAAATGTATCTGTTAAGACCCAATCACTGGCAACCGTATCCTCCTTTGAATTAGCTGTAACTTTTTCAAGCCATTCATCATAATCTTCTATTTGATCAAGCAGCTCGCTCCCATTAATCATTCGCTCTCCATAGTCAAAATGTTCTTTTCTATATTCAAGCGCTGCTGCTTTCATATCTTTCGTCGGTTTTATCAAAATAATCTCATTTATATAGTCCATTTCCTTCCTCCCATTCTTGTTCAAAATATCAATAAGCTCTGTATTTGCTTCATCATTCTGTGTGGTACATCCTCCGATATATCCATCAATAAACTATACATTCGTACTCCTTGATAAGAAAAAACAACAAGGTCAAAAACAGCCCGACTATCAACCTGTCTGAAGTCACCTTGCGAAATTCCATACCGTATCAACCTATCCCACAAAGAAAAAGACATCTGATATTGTTGCGATAATAAATTATCACTTTCTTCCATCCCTTTTTTACTGAAATATTCATAAATAGCAAGGCTTAACGAATTTTTTGCGTCTAACATTTCCAGACAATACTTTTCCAGCAGCTGGTTTAGAATATCAACTGCTGAAATATGATTGTCTATTTGTTCTTGCAATTCCGTATTTTGTACTGTAAGAAACGAGGAAATGATTTCCGAAAAAATTTGCTCTGTACTTTCATAATGCCGATATAGCCCACCCCGGCTTAACCCTGTATTGTCACAAATATCTTTCATTGTTACTTCTTTAAAACCCTTGTCCGCAAAAAGTTGATATGTTGCTTTTTTAATGCGTTCTTTTGTATCAAGACCTTTTTTTCCCATAATCCCTCCCAAAAGTGCGACACGTGTGTCGTTTTTCTAATTATAAAACACGTATGTCTCTTTGTCAATCATAAACTTTATTCTGTTGTATTTCTGGAAGTTGTAATTAAAAAGATGCAGTTTCTCAATATAAAACAAGCGCACAACATTGGAAATGTCATGCGCTCTCACTACTTACCAGTTTAGGTGTAATTCATGTATTATTTGTAGTTCATGGCAATCATTTCAATTGCCTGATCCATATTAAATGTCGATAAGTTCATGCAAAGATCATAATTATCTGCTCTTCCCCAGGCTGCATCTGCATATTCATTGTAATAAGCGGATCTGAGTTTATCCATTTTACAGATTTTCTTTTCTGCAGCTTCTCTGGATAAACCATCGCGCTTGCATACACGCTCTACTCGGGTTTCTTTATTAGCAGATACAAAGATACGGAAGGGCTTCTCTTTGCGCATCCATTTTGATTTCTTCTACGGTTTTCTGGCCAGTTAAAGTTCGAGTTCCCATAACCAGTGAATATAGGAAACTATTGGTTACCACCTGCTCCAAACTGTCTTCCAATGGTAATCATTGTTTTACTCATATGCTTTTACCTCACTTTTCTTCGCTGAAACATGCAATTCCTTCATAACGGATTTCACCATAATAATCATAACCAGAAATGTTACTACATCTGCAATCGGTGCAGAGAATAATGGACCCTCTACGCCAAAAGCTAATGGTAAGATTAGTACAAGAGGTACACTTAAAATAAAATCTCGAAGCAGTGAAAGCCCCATTGCCATAACCGGTTTTCCTAATGATTGTAAGAATACGCTTGTTGCTTTTACGATACAGCAGAAAATAATAGTACTTAAGAAGATACGGAATGATCGTACTCCAAACTCATTATATAAGCTGCTCTCGCTTCCGAACAGACTAAGAATCTGTAATGGGAATACTTCGAAGCATACGGTAGCAATCGCTCCGATGCATACTTCTACTATCATCATCTTTTTATAGATTTCTTTGACACGGTCATGGCGACCTGCACCATAATTGTACCCTACAATTGGCTGTGAACCAGCTGCCACACCGATTACAAATGCAATCACAATCTGAAATACTTTCATTACAATTCCAACAACTGTCATCGGAATATCTGCACCGTATTTTGACATTGCTCCATATTTTACTAACATATTGTTCATGACACCCATAATAATTACAATGGATAATTGTGTCAGAAAACTACTGATTCCAAGTGGTAATACCTTGCGAAGAATTGCTCCCTTTAACCCAAAGCTTCCCTTGGACAATCGGAATGACTTTGTATGGAATAAGTAATATACCGCAAGAAGTGCTGATACAATCTGACCAACTATGGTAGCAATCGCCGCACCCTTTACGCCCCAGTGTAATACAAAAATCGCAATAGGATCCAGGATCACGTTAATGATACATCCAACTAATGTAGAAATCATAGCAAACTGTGGGCTTCCATCTGCACGAATCACAGAATTCATTCCATTGGCAAACATAAAAAATGGAATACCAATTACAATAATATCAAAGTAATCTCTTGCATACTCAATATTGTTTTCTGTTGCTCCAAAAGCACCCAGAATACCTTCTCTGCTCAACATGAAGATAATCATTAAGATAATACTTCCAATGGCTAACATCGTAATTCCATTTCCAACACCTTTTTTCGTACCTTCTACGTCTCCTTTTCCCTGACAGATACTTAAAAAAGCTGCACATCCATCTCCGATCATTAAAGCAAAGGCCAAGGCAATAACCGTAATTGGAAATACAACGTTTGTAGCTCCATTTCCAAGGTATCCAACTCCTCTTCCAATGAAAATCTGGTCTACAATATTATAAAGTGACGATACAAGCAAAGACATGATACATGGAACTGCGAACTTCATCATAAGTTTCCCAATCGGTGCCTCCGCAAGATATGAATTTGAATTTTGATTCATTTTATTTTCTCCTTTTCACTCAAAAAAAGAGGCAGCTAATGTGTTGGCTTTCACACAATAGCTACCACCTGTTTTACAATATGCTTATTATACACTAAAAAAAATTTTCTCTGTAATATGTAATTAGTGCCAAACTTTTCTCGGATTTTTCCGTTCTCATGCGCAAAATGCTATCTAAATCAATATCAATCTGTGTATGTCCGCTTGGGTTAGCTTCTGCAACACTTGCAAGATTATCCCAGTGTTCTGCAATCTTTCCATTCTCGAATCTGAAAATATCGTACAAACGTAAATAGAGAATACAATATTTACCGGAAGTGAAGATATTTATTTCGCCATGACTTGTGGCGGAAGTATCGGAAATGCGGGAAACTAAATTGAAAACGGACTCATTCCTTTGCCCTATTCTGTGCCAACACTCCTACAAGAGGATGTGGTACATACAATTCTTCTAAATAGCTGATTTCCGAATCAGAGAGGGTTACTTCTACTGCTCCTATCGCTCCATCTATATGCGATTTCTTTGTAGCACCTACAACCGGAGCAGTCACTTTCGTAAGCAGCCACGCCAACGAAATCTCTGTCATGGAAACACCTTTTTGATCTGCAAGTTCTGCCACTCGTTCAACAATCTTACTATCTGCTTCTGCTGTTCCTTCATATTTCAAACGGGCATAAGCATCTTCCTCCAGACGTTTTGAAATCTCCCCCGGATGTTTTGATAATCTTCCACCTGCCAATGCACTATATGGTGTCATTGCGATATTCTGGTCGTAACAAAATGATGCCATTTCTCTTTCTTCTTCTCTTGCAATCAGATTATAATGTCCCTGAATCGACACAAATTCCGCAAACCCATGCTCTCTTGCATAAAAGTTCGCTTTTGCAAGCTGCCAGGCAAAACAGTTCGAAATTCCAATATAACGGGCTTTTCCAGTCTTAACCACTTGATGTAGTCCATCCATAATTTCTTCCATCGGTGTATGATAATCCCACATATGATAAATATAGAGATCTACATAATCCATTCCTAAATTAGACAGACTTTTATTTAAAGAAGTTTCAATATGCTGTTGTCCGCTGATTCCTGCATCTATTTCATCCTGGGAGCGGGGTAAAAATTTGGTGGCAATCACATAATCTTTCCGATTTGCAAAATCTCTTAATGCTCTTCCTACAAACTGTTCACTTGTTCCGTTCTGGTAAGCAATAGCTGTATCAAAAAAATTGATACCCTTCTCCAAACCATACTTAATAATTTCTCGTGTCTTAAGTTCATCCACAGTCCAGCTGTGTTGTCCTGTCGAACTATCTCCAAATCCCATGCATCCCATACAGATGCGGGATACTGTTAAATCTGATTTTCCTAAGTTTACATACTTCATTTCTAATTCTCCTTGTATTATTATAGAGATACGGGTAACGATTCATATTTATTTTACCATCCAGTTCCCCTGCAAATACCTGCCATCTTTTATATCGTGCTGTATCCGTCAACGAAATAAATTCATTTTCAAAATCCTGTGTGTAAATGCCAATATCTATTCCATTTGCATGAATTGTTTCTTTCACTATCTTGCCCATTGTCCCTTCTGTAATTACACTGCCAACTTTCTAAAATACCATATCGTCCCAAATGGCGAACCGTAATATTCAGTTTTCCGGCCAACTGCTCCTGCCATTCGCATGCCGTGAACCCTCACATGACTGAAGTCACATGCTTCCTGTTTCGGCGTAAATCGCCACAATAAATGCTGGTCTTATGCTTACTCCACAGGCGTAGATTATACTGTTTGGACAGTTCCTGCCCTACAGTTT
>JAQUUB010000155.1 GCA_028694115.1 Lachnospiraceae bacterium | reverse complement strand
TGCCAAAATATATGCCCTAACAAAAAACTTTCAAAACAACTTATACACTGGAAAAATTCTCTGATTCCGACTTCAAATTCTTTGCTACTATGCTATTTTCCCTCATTTCATCGTTTACCTTTGCAATCGAATTTTCAAGTTCTTCCAAATTTAAAGTTGCATTATTTACTCCACTTGCACTTTCTTCAACGGCGATATTAATTCCACTTATAGATTCCGTTATTTCCGTGATATTCTTTAGAATTTTTCCTGCATCTTCTGCACATTTATTCATAGATAGATCAATATGAACTGCATCTTCTCTATATTGTTTCCCACTTTGAGCAAATACTTCATAATCTTTTATGACGGAATCATTAATATAATCCATAATATATTTAGATTCCTTAATCAATTCATTTACTGCCTCAATAACCATCTCATTAACAGATTGAATATTATTTGCGGTCTGCTTACTGGAATCTGCTAACTTCCTAATTTCATCCGCTACAACAGCAAATCCTTTTCCTACAGCACCTGCCCTGGCAGCTTCAATAGATGCATTCAAAGCTAGCAAATTTGTTTGTGATGAAATATTCAAGATATCTTCCGTTAGCTTTGTTATCTTCTCAACGCTTCTGCTATTTTCTACTGCGCCTTCTAGTCTTACTGTAATATCACTAATAATTTTACTTGTACTTTCTGTATTTCTCCTTGCAACTTCTTCTAGGTTAACCGCTCTTTCCCTCATGGCCTTTGCATAGACTGCACCTTCTTGGGTACTTTCAGCCATTTCCTTCACCTTATCTTCAACCAAAACTGTGTTTGATACAACTGTATTTGAGCTTGCGGCTACCTCTTCCATTGTTGCTGCAAGTTCCTGCATAATTGCTGAAATGTCATTTGCACTATCATTTGAATTCGCAACACTCTCTGCAACATTGCCAACAACACAATCCAATTTATCTACATTTGTAATGATTTTTGACATGATTCTCTGTAGCGTTTCAATAAACTTATTTATTCCTTTTGATGATTCTCCAATTTCATCATCACGGATAACAGCCAGTCTTCTAGTCAAATCACCTTGTCCATTATTGATAGAATCGATAACTTCGTTTAATTGTTTCTTTTGCTTTTTCAATGGTATTACTACTAGTTGTAAAATAATTACTACCGTTACGATTAAAGCAAGAACTAAAATTATCATCATAATTAGTATAAACTTCACGTTGGTATCAAATACTTCATTTTGTTGATCCCTTAGTCCATTGATTCTCTCCGTATTTTCTTTACACAATTTGTTTATATTATTCGTAATTGTATCGGACTTTAATCCCAAATTCCAGCTTATCATATCCACGGAAGAAGATACACCTTCACTAGCCACCTCCGTGATTCCATTGATAACACCTTCATATTCATTAATTTCTTTTACAATATCTTTATATGTAGCTTGAGAACTTTTACTAAAATCAGATATATGGTTTCCTAACTTCTCACTGCTATCTTTCATACTAGAAAATGATTTCTCTAACTTGCCTAGGCAAGTTTTTTTTGTATCTTGATCACCTGAGACACAATATATTAATACTTGCTTTTGAATCACTTCCAATTCTTTATCAATCGTATCTGTTAAAGCAATCGTTAATAATCCATCTCCTGTAATCATTTCACTGCTTTTCTGATTAAAATTTAAGGCAACATAGCTAGAAGTAATCCCTATAATTGATGCTATCCCTAGTACAAGTACTGGAACTATGATAACTAGTAATACACTCCTACTCCTGCGCTTTTTTTGCTTTTTGCTTTCTCTTTTGTGTTCTCTTTTTTTCTCTATTATTTGTTCTTTGTTATGCCTATTTCTAATCTTTATCTTCATATTCTGCCTCCGTGTTCCTTTCATTCATGGAACCTTTGTAATCGCCTAATTTTAGGGTGTACCTAAAACTTTATTCCGAATCTTATTGCTAGAATTGAGAATAATTTTTTATCATTTCAGTTACTTCCTCCAGATTTGGCATTACCCTTAAAGCACCATTTCTTGTAGTAACAATGGAAGCAGCACCATTTGCGAAGGTGAGCATTTCTTTTAAATCTTCCTCTTTCAGATTATCCAATCCTTTTTCCAGTACGCTGTGAAGAATGCAGCCACTAAAAGTATCTCCGGCACCGGTTGTTTCAATCGTGTTTTTCTGTAAAAATGGCTTTACTTCTACCATAATTCCATCACCATCTGTTGCCGGCTGTTTATAATAAACTCTACTGCCCTTTTTCCCGAGCGAAACCGTGATCAGAGGAATATTATATTTCTCACGAATTCTCCTAACACCGGCTGTGTAGTCTACCTCACCTGTAAGCCACTGAATCTCATTATCTGAGATTTTTAGCACATCACACTTTTTGAGTCCGTTAAGAACTTGCTCTTTTGCATCATCCAGACAATTCCAAAGAGGTTCCCTCAGATTGGGATCAAAGGAAATGATAGCTCCTGCCTTTTTTGCTTCCTCAATTGCATATTCTGTTGCCTCTCTTACATCCTCATGTGTCATGGATAGCGTACCAAAGTGAAAAATCTTTGTATCTCGTACTAAATCAACATCTACATCTTCTTTTTTCAACATCATATCTGCGCCAGGATTACGGTAGAAGGAAAAATCTCTGTCTCCATCTTCAAAGGTTTGTACAAATGCCAAAGTTGTTCTTGCATCTCTATCGATAATTAAATTTTTTGTATCAATACCCACTTCCTCCAGTACTTTTTTCAGCTTATGACCAAAAATATCATCACCAACTTTGCCAATAAAACCGACTTTTCGTCCAAGTTTGTTCAGAATTGCCAGAACATTACAAGGTGCACCACCGGGATTTGCCTCAAATAGTGTATTGCCCCTTTCAGACATCCCATTATTTGTCATATCGATGAGCAATTCTCCTAAAGAAATCACATCATATGTTTTTTCCATACCTATTCTCCTTAAAAAGTTATTATTGTTTAAAGGAGGCAGAGGAATATATCCCCTGCCCCCCTCTTTATAAACACACACATAAAATCAAGAACACAAATAATAACTATTTTAAAAGTGCAAGGCGATCAGGATCGTTTGCAAATGCTTCTTTTGCATTTTCCTTTGTAACAACTACTGGAGGAAGTTCGAAAACTGAAACATCAATTTTTCCATTGTTTACTGTTACGTCTGTTGCAGGCATTCCATCACCAGCCTGAAGAGATTTGATAATTTCAACTGTCTTTCCTACGAGAGCATCGGTAGGTTTTGCAACTGTTGAATACTGTCTTCCTGACCAAACCCACTCAACAGATTCATTTTCAGCATCAAGACCTGAAACAACAGGAATTTCCTGTCCAGCATTTTCGCAAGAAGTAATGATAGCACGAGCAATACCATCGTTAGGTGAAAGAACACCGTCAATTTCCATATCTGAGTAGAAACCAGAAATAAGTGAATCCATACGAGCCTGAGCTTTTGAATTATCCCAATCTACAGTTGCACACTGAGTAAAGTCCGTTTGATTAGATACAACTGTAAGTGTACCATCATCAATTTTTGGCTGAAGTACTGTCATAGCACCTTTAAAGAAGTTTGGTGCATTAGGATCAGCAGGGCCGCCGCCAAATAACTCAATATTGTAAGGGCCTTCGCCTTTTACTTTAGCTAAACCATCAAGTAATGCCTGTGCCTGTAATTCACCAGTCTTAACACTACCAAACTGTACTACACTGTCAACACCAGTTGTGTTTTCAATAAGACGATCATAACCAATTACGTAGATACCTGCGTCTTTTGCTTGTTCAAGAACTGCACCAAGCTGTGAACCATCAACAGGACCAACAACGATAACCTTTGCTCCATTTTCAATCATAGACTCAATCTGTTGCTGCTGTTGTGGAACCTTCTGATCAGCTGCCTGAATAAGTGCTTTGAAGCCTGCTGCTTCTAACTGATCCTTGAACATTGTCTCAGCTTCTTTCCAGTTCTGAGTACCAAGCCATGGTAAAGAAATACCAATTGTTGCTCCCGCTTCAAATCCTGCACCTGCGTCGCTAACATCCGCTGCTTCCGTAGCATCCGCATCATCTGAAGGTGCTGCTTCACTTGTAACCTCTGCTGCGTCAGTTGTGCTTTCCACAGCAGCTGCTTCTTCTTTGTTTGCCCCACATCCTGTTAACGCTACAATCATTGTAGTTGCGATAACTAAGGACAAAAGTTTTTTCTTTCTCATAGTAATCCTCCCTTTTTTTTTAGGTCTTTTGACCATATAAGGCCCAGCTGCAATGCTTTATCATCCATTGCTAGCAGGCTTGCCTTCCTTAGATACAGATTCCTTTTCAGGAAACAGTCTTCCGGTGATGGAACTACGTCCATGACGCTTGTTATATACATCAAACGCAACCGCAGCGAGCAATACAAACCCTTTTATTACTTGAGTACGGTCAGCTCCAACACCCATAAGCATAAGTCCACTGTTAAGAACAGCCATTACCATTCCACCAACCATAGTGGCAAGAATCGTTCCAACACCTCCTGAAACAGCCGCACCGCCAATAAATACAGATGCAATTGCGTCCATTTCCCAAGAAGTACCATCAGCAGGTCCAGCTGCAGTAGATCGTCCTACAAATAGAATCCCTGCTATTGCTGCAAGAAGAGACATATTTACCATTGTGAGGAAATAAGTTTTCTTAACATTAACACCCGATAAGGCTGCAGCACTCTTATTACCTCCTACCGCATATACATGACGACCAAATCTTGTACGTTGAGTAATTGTATGGTAAATAATAATCAAAATAAGTAGTATCAGACCCGGTATTGGGAATGAAGTGCCCGGACGTCCTGCTCCAAAAAGCCATGTAAAATATCCAATAAGAACACTTACCAGAACAATTCGTACAATCACTGTCCAAAGTGGATCTTTTGTTCCAGTTACATTACCTGAATGTGCATATTTGCGTAACTGTATAACAGCATAAGCTGCAATACCAATAATACCTAACAACAATGTTGAATTGTTCATACCAGTAAATGATGGACCCCAATCTGGCAAATACCCAGCGCCGAACCATTTCAGTTCAGAAGGGGCCGGTACTGATATAGACTGTGATATCCAGATAACGCCTCCACGGAAGATCATCATACCGCCCAATGTTGTAATAAATCCTGGAATACCCAGTTTGGCCAGGAAAAATCCATGCCAAGCTCCTGCCAAAAGACCAATTGCGATAGCTACAAGCACAGCTGCCCACCATGGAAGGTTAAAATCACGTGCTACTATCGCCATAACCATTCCTGAAAATCCAGCTACCGATCCAACAGACAAGTCGATCTGTCCAATAACAATAACCATTAACATTCCAAGTGCCAGTACTAATACATATGCATTACCTGATAACAGATTCTGGAAGTTAGAGGATGTAAGCATTCTCCCTCCCGAAGTAATATTAAAGGTAATGATAAGTATTGCTAAAGCAAGCACCATTGTGTATTGGCGGAGATCACCGCCTAATATCTTCTTTATATATTTCATGATGTATTTCCACCCTTTCTTATTTAGACTGCTCTCGAGAGGTAATCGTCATTTTTCTCATTAAAGACTCCTGGTCAGCCTCGCTTCTTTCCAGTTCGCCCGTAATTTTTCCCTCAAATATAGTATATATTCTATCCGTCATACCCAGTAACTCCGGCAATTCAGAAGAAATGAATATAACTGCTTTGCCTTGATCTGCAAGTGTATGAATCAGACGATAAATCTCGTATTTTGCACCGACATCAATTCCTCGTGTCGGCTCATCAAGAATCAAAACATCCGGCTCTGTAAACATCCATTTGGACAAAACAACCTTTTGCTGATTCCCACCTGACAATGTGTTTACTCCAACATCTACACTTGCAGCCTTAATGGTCAAAGATTCTCGATATTTTTCAGCAGCAGCAAGTTCTTTTTGATCATTGAGTAAACCTCCGACTTTAATTGCCTCGAGATTTGCGGATACAATTGTTTTGCGAATTGAGTCAAGTAAATTAAGTCCCAAATCTTTTCGATCCTCAGGTACATATGCGATGCCATGTTTGATAGCGGACTCAACAGATGAAATTAGAACCTCTTTGCCATTAATTTTAATGGTTCCGCCTTTATAAATGCCATAGTTTCGCCCGAAGATGGATCGCATAAGTTCTGTTCTTCCTGCACCCATTAGACCAGCAAATCCAACAATTTCACCAGCTCTAACATTAAAACTAGAATTTTTGCATACCATACGTCCTTCCACTCGAGGATCCTCAACGCACCAATCATCTACTTCGAAAATAACCTCACCAATATGTGATTCATGCTCCGGATACCGGTTTTCAATCGAGCGTCCTACCATGGAACGTATAATTTTATTCTCGTCAACATGCCCCGCCTCAACTTCATAGCTGTCTACCGTATGTCCATCACGAATTACAGTAACCGAATCTGATATTTCTGCAATTTCATTGAGTTTGTGAGATATCATAATACATGTAACATCCTTTGTTTTTAAATCACGCATCAGATTAAGCAAATTTTCCGAGTCAGACTCGTTAAGTGCAGATGTTGGCTCATCAAGGATAAGGAGCTTAACATTTTTAGACAAAGCCTTAGCAATTTCTACCAATTGTTGTTGCCCTACACCTAAATGTTTAATTGGAGTACTAGGATCTATTGATAGACCTACTCGCTCAAGCATTTCACTTGTACGTTGTCTGACAGCGTCCCAGTCAATCAAGCCATGCTTAACTATTTCGTTGCCCATAAAAATATTTTCGCTAATAGACAACTCTGGAATCATCGTTAACTCCTGATGAATAATTGCAATACCTGCATTCTCCGATTCTTTGATGTTTTTAAAAGTCATCTCTTTTCCCATGTAAATAATTCGGCCTTCATAAGTGCCGTGAGGATATACACCGGACAAAACCTTCATTAAGGTAGATTTCCCTGCTCCATTTTCTCCACAAATAGCGTGAATAGAACCACGGCGTACTTCCAACGTAACATTATCAAGTGCACGCACTCCCGGGAATATCTTTGTAATACCTTGCATCTGAAGGATGAAAGGATTCTGCTCCATAGCTTAAACCCACCTTCCTATATGCCTGCATCATTAAACAGGCAAGTTTTTATTATTATTTAATAGCCAAATATTCGCTCGGCATTCTTAGAACCCTATCCGTTGCTATTGCAGCTGCACCATACAGAGTAGGATCAACTTTTAGATTTGATAATTTAATCTGTACCTTGTTATGTAAATCAGAGATTGTACGCTGTTTTACCACTTCCTTAATTGTAGGTAAAAGTAAATCTCCTCCTTGGGATACACTGTCACCAATAACAATAATATCCGGATTATAGGCATTTATCAGCACAACGCAACCATAGCCAAGGTATTCTGCAATCTCATGAACTACTTCTAGCGCCTTTTGGTTACCATTTCGTGCTGCTTCAAAAACAGCATTACAAGCTTCCGCTCTATTCTGATAGTCCTTTACAAAACATTCTGGTACTTTTTGTTGTGCCATCTTCAACATCGCTGGAGCAGAACAATACATCTCCAAACAACCATGATTACCACATTCACAACGTGGACCATGAACATCCACACTTATGTGACCAAGTTCACTCGCAACACCCTGTTTTCCCAGCAATAAGTTACCATTCTCAACAATGCCAGATCCTAATCCTTCCCCATCCAGCAAGTACGCCATTGTATGTAATGGTCTGTCATGATCTCCAAACCACCATTCTGCCAATGCTCCAGCATTAGCATCCTGCTCAATAAAAAACGGCTTGTTAAACTCATTTTTAAATTCCTTAATAAAATTAATATTATGCCAAAAAGGCATTCGGGTTATCATTGCAATACGTCCCTCATCGCGTATGTAGGGACCCGGAAGAGCAAGTCCAATGGCCACTATATCTTTATA
>JAQUUB010000154.1 GCA_028694115.1 Lachnospiraceae bacterium | reverse complement strand
CCGGATAGTCCGTCTTGTTCATCGTCTCTTGAAAGACGGCAGTAAAGGGCAGTGATTTTATCTGACTGATTGCTCATATTACTCCTTTCCTCAGCCAGATATGATATGAATTGTAGGTGCTACTATTATACCATATCTGCCATTTGACTTCAACGCTTTAAAGCACTAATTTCACTTTGTGCACAATTCTTTAAAAGGATACGTTCTGTCTTTTCCTGCACGCTTTCGGAGGCGGTAGCGTTAAAATGAGCATTAGCAGTATAGACAGTACCGTCAATTTCTTTTTGAAAATTAACTGGATGTGGGTATTGCGCCTGACAAAACCATGTCAGGCGTTCTTCCTGTGTCATTGTGGCAAGCATGTCGGTAATATCTTGAATAACTTCTCGAATATCTGTATTTTCTTCATCTGAATTTTCCATTTGTAGTTCCTCCTGCTGTGAAAATGGGTGAGAGATTTTACCCCCTCACCCAATAGTCCTTGAAAACGTATGCTTTTCCCCTCAGAGTTTTAAATTTCTCAACTTTTTTCGTAAATGGTCTAATCTTGCGTAAATAGCGCCTGCCGTCAAACCGACAAGTGAAGAAATTTCTTTTGTAGAATATCCCTGCATTTTTAGCAGAATGATTTGCAAGGTACGCTCGTCCACTGTAAGCAATGCTTGATACAGCCTTTCGTTTTCAATTTCGTCAAGCATATCTACAACCGTGTCTACTTCAAGCGGCTGTTCCTGTGCAACCGTTTCTTCAATGTATTCGCCGATATCATTCAGGCGGCGGTAAAATCGTCTATCAGAATTAAACTCTGCTCGGTCATAGGTGCGGAGCAATTTAATGATGTCTTCCTCAACACTACAAGCTCTCAAAGTCTTTTCCTCAGTTTCTTTCCAAAGCTGCCATTTCCTATCTGCTTTTCCGTGGTTATATGCCATTTCTGTTTTCCTCCAATCTGAATTTTAAAAAAATTCAGATTGGAGGACTGCGGCAATGATGCAAAATGCGACAAACAAAAATACGCCTGCAAGCCAATACAAAGTATCGACCTACAAGCGTACAAGAGGTTATGCCACCACAAACCGGAACTGATAATTCCTGTTTATAGGCAAAGCTATCCTTATGGAAAGCAAGGCTTTTTTTAACGAGTTACCACCCGACACCAAAAAGGCTATGTAGGCATATATCCGCTACTCAAAATAAGTAGCGGTGTGGCGGTAGATGACCAACACATAAAAATCCCTCCAAACTTTAAAACCGAGTTTGGAGGGTCAATCATTCCAATAGGCATAACTATACAGCCCACCAAAACTCCGTTTTTTTATTTGGTGGGCTTGTCGTATCTGTCATAAAAAACAGAACCGACAAACTGTGATTGTTCACAAGTTCATCGGCTCTGCGTCTGTGCGGCTGGCTCTTTGATGAGGGTTATATGTAGTTCTTTAGCTTCAATTAAACTTTCCTGCCTGCACTTCGGGCAGTAGAGAGGGAAGTTTATTAAAACGGTATCCTCTCTTATCTGGTTGCGGGTCTTACTACCGCATACAGGGCAATATATCCATTCACATTTTGTCATGACAACACCTTAACTCTTTCGTATATCAAAAATAAATTCTTCTATTTCATGGATAATTGTTTGAGGATGATAGTAGTGAATATAATGCCCACAATTCAAAGTTACATATTTTCCATACTGCATATTTGAAACAAATCCCATCAAAAGTTCACGCCAATTTGATATACCAATTTCTTTGCCATTTGAAACAAATGATAAATATGGTGTTTTATATGGATACCCTAAATTTTTAACTTTTTGTGCATTGTTGCGGCAGCATTTTACTTCCTCCACCATATTCTTCGTAAAACTGTTGTGGATAAACATATGCCGATATATGCTTATTTCTTTTTCGGAAAATTGTCCGCAATCCCTGATAGTTTTCTCTGCCGAACCAGCCATCAGTCGGGGCAACCCAATGTGTGCGCCAATTGAAAGCGCACGATAAAGTAATGTCATTACGGTCACTTTTAGTGTGGTGAGATGGTCATAACACGCTGGGGTTGCCGCATCTAATCCTATAATTGCTTGTATTTCGTTAGGGAAGTATGCCGACCATGCTAATGCTTCTAATCCCGACATCGAATGTGGCATTAAGATATATGGAGGAGACAAATTCGCAAGATTTAATGCAGTGCGCGTCTCATATAGAATAGTATCTATATCACGTGACACATTTGCAGATTCACTCCACCCATATCCAGCTTTTTCGATTACCGCAACAGTAAATTTCTGAGACAAGGGCTTCCACAGAGGCTTAAAGTCAATTACTGGGCAACAAGTTCCCCCACCAGCCATCAGCACAACTGTATCCGCACCGTCACCCCTTTTATATATGTGCATTTTGTGATTGTTTACCGTTACAACTACCCCAGGGGGTTTTAGCTCGGCTCTGTCTTCCCATTTCAAATCCATATTTTCACCGCTTTCTTTTTGGCTTACTATTTTTTCAAATTATAGAAGTCATAGAATGCCCCTTTTGCCTCCACCAAATTATCAAAGGTATCCGCTTCCAAAATCATCCCATTCTCCATAAAGATGATGTGGTCATAATCGTTTAACAACTCTGCATTGAGTGAATGTGTAATGGTAATAACGGTTAAATTCTCAATTTTAAGCAGTTGGCTTTCGATATCATATGCTGTCTGCATATCAACCGCAGAAGTTCCCTCGTCCAAAATTAGAAGGGGCTTTCCCTGTACTAGTGCACGGGCAACGGCCACTCTTTGACGTTGCCCGCCAGAAAGACTGTTTCCATTTTCCCCCACAGATGTGCTTAACGTTTTTTCTTCTCCTAAAAACATTTCCACACCGCTTATGCGGAGTGCTCTTTGTAAATCGTTTGACTTGATTTGTTTATGCAAGCAGATGTTATCTTGAATAGACTCGTCAAACATATAGACATTTTGATGAATAACGGCGGACATTTCACTTAGCTTTTCAATATCAAGTGTCCGTATATCTATACCATCATACAAAACATCCCCTTGAAATCCAGCATAGTATCCAGTAAGCAGATTGATAAGAGTGGTTTTACCGCAACCGCTTTTTCCCACAACCGCATACTTTTTTCCTTTTTGGAATGTGAAGTCTATACCGTTGATAATCTGCTGCTCTTTGGCATAGCCAAACTTCAAATCATGAACGGTAATACCCGTTTGAAAAGAGGGAGAATTTGTTCCTGTAAATGCACTGTCATGATAATTCACAAAATTGTTCAGCCTCTCAACAATTGGCTTACTGCCTTGGATTTTCGGAATATTTTGAGAGAGAATCTGTATGGGTGCAACAATTGTACCAGCCACTTGAACAAGTCCTACCAATGCACCGGCAGTTATTTTCCCTGTAATAATCAAATAGGCTGATACAAATAAAACGCTGCACTGCACTACAACCCCCAGTATCGTAGACAAAGCCTCAACCGCTGCAACAATCTTATCTAACGCATATTTAGAACGATAAACAGTGTCATTTTTTTCTCCAAAGGCTTTCACAATGTAACCGTTCATGCGATAGGAACGAATAACTTCAAATCCAGACAAAAAATCTTTAATTGCCACAGTTAAGCCAGATTGCTTTTTTGAAAAATTATCTTGCCGTTTTTGTATAGCATTTTGGAACAGACTGGGTACAGCGATGAGCAAAATCATTGCTACAAATAGGCACAACATCACAATTGGGCTTAAATAAAGCATCACTGCAAAAGAGGTTATGAAAACAATGATATTTTGCAGGCTAAGCAGTATTGGAAGAAAATAATTTTCCTCTACGTTTTTCACATCATTTGTCAGCGCCGACAAATAATCAGCGGAGTTAACGGATTTAAAATCAGAAATGTTTTTCTTAAATATTCCCTCAAACGCTTCGCCCCTCATCATCCTTGTTACTTTGCAAATGAATTTTTTACTGAATATTGAATACAGCGCATAACACACACCCAGAACAGCAAGGTATCCGGCTGTTTGTTGCACAATAGTGATAAAACGAGGCATATCCTTTGATATCGCAACATCAATGACATCTTTTAGAATAAGTGCAACCAACGTTGAGCCAACCGAAAAAACAGCTCCAAAAAGTAGTGCAATAAACAATAACCCCTTGTGTTTTAAAATATATTTTTTCATAAAATTTCTCCTATCCTTTTCATATTCATTCAGAATGTATGTATTTGTTTAAAAATAAAACTGCCGTACGGCAATTTTATTCTATCTCTATTTCTGTCGCATTTTCCATTACCTGAGTAATCATTTCATCATCCAGCAACGGTACGCCCATCTTATCCGTGATTTCTTTGATATACATAAGTTTCTCTATTGCTTCTTCCTCCGACGAAGGGTATATGGTAGGAAGAGTCCAGAAATTTGTTAAAAAAGTAATCAGCTGTGAAAGTAGCTTGGGATGCTCTGTTTTGATGGAGCCGTCCTTTACACCTTCCTCAATGATTTCTTGATATAAAGGTGCAATAATATCTCGATTATCCTCAAGCATCTTTTTCAAGAAAGCAGGACTTTGAAGGGCCTGCATAGACATAATATTGATTTTGCGAATATCGTCATTCTCCATCGTATTTACCAGCAAACATTTTAACTTTTCGAGACCCGTCAGATTTGTTTGCCGCTTTACTTTTTCGAAGGGGTTATTGTCAAAGAACAGTCTATCCCCTAAAGCATCCAATACCTCCTCCTTTGACTTAAAATGATGATAAAATGCCCCACGGGTCAATCCACCCATATTTTCGACAATGTTCAATATGGTAGTTTGCTCATATCCTTTTTCCAAAAACAAATGGAGTGCAGCATCCAGTATTTTTTGAACAGTTTCTTCGGGGTATTTGTTTCGTGGCATATGCACACCTCTTTTCATACATCATGTATGTTTATATAATAACAAAGATAGACTACCTTGTCAATAGATAAATACAATGTGTATGTATCTTGAGAAGCAAAATTTCATATATGCTCATGAAATTTTGCTTTGCTATTAAGAGATTACATTGGTATCTGCAACGGGGTATTAGGGGAAATCCCCTAACAAGCGAATTTGGTTATCCAAATTCAGTGCTTGGTGAGACATGCACTTCTCTTTTTGCAATTCTATTATTTTGCGCCTTCATCATCTTTTTGATAAATTTTTATTCCCTCAACCTCAATGTTTTTCTTGTTATCGAACACTATAGCAACACTGTATCGAGCTCTCGTAATAGCAACATAGAATTTTGAGCGGCTTTGAGCTGCCAAATCTGTTGAGTGATTTATTATCCATTCCAACATGGGTTTTGTCGGATAAATAACTGTTCTGTCAAAGGACAACCCCTTTGCTTCTCCAAAATTCATAGCATTATAGTTTTTGTTAATCTTTACGCTTATCTTATCTCTTAACTGCATGGGAGAGTATTTTTCCAAATATTCATCTAAATCTGATGGTTTAATAAAGAATATGCCATCATGCCCCGTTGGCTTTTTCTCGGCGGCGTGGCATGGAATATATTCGGAATATATGCTATTAGCAAAGTCACATATGCTCTTTTCGTTTCTGAAAGTAGTATTTAAGGAAGCTTTATCAATTTCAACATGAATACCTTTGCATTGTTCAATGATAAATTGTTCTATTTTTCCGTCACAATATTTTCCGTATTTTGCTTCTTCATGTGTGTGATATGTTACTTGCCTTGGGTCTCCAACCATTACTAAATTACAGTTGGATTTTAAAATTATTCTTACTATTTCAAGGTCAAATCCAGCTAAATCCTGAACTTCGTCTATGAATATATTGGGATAAATTCGGCTTAATCTATCAATTACAAGTCCATCAACCGCTTCATCTGCTTTACATACAAACTTGGCTATTTTATCGGAATATATCAACATACCTTTACTGAAATAATGATTTCGAGGCTCGTCTTCAGGATAATAAACAGGAAATTTCCTCTTGAATTTTAAGCCTGACTTCTGATTAACTAATAATAATCCGTTTATATCTTCGTCAAATATTGCATTTTGATAAGGCTTAACCCCATGCTGTAATAGAAAAGAAAACCATGTTTGTATGTTAATGTTTTCTGGTACAAATCCATTCAGTTCAATAAATTTCTTCCTGATTTCCGCTTCATTTGCTTCAGTATATGTAGTAATTAGAACCTTTTGATTTGTTATTTTTAGTGCTTCTTCAATTATGAAGGTTGTTTTTCCTGAACCTGCGGCAGCGATTACTAATCTATTCATTATCTTTAATTGCCTCCAAAATGTAGTCTGGAAAAATAAGACATTCGGATGTATCGAATATTGCCATAGCACATTCAGTTTTGTTGTGTTTCATATATTTTCGCATCTCATCTTCCTCGTTATATTTGGTTCCAAATATGTTGTTAAATAACTTCAGACTGTTGGATTTAAGTAGTTTTGGTTCAAGTGTATTGTAGTTGTAATTTTTTTCACCTATTTTAAGTGTACCTGTATCGACAGTTTCGTCATAGCAAATATTAATGTTCGGTTGTTGATTAGTTCCAAGATAATCGCTATATTTTTCTTTTAAAGCATCTGGATTTCCATCATTATCTGTTACTACAGAAACTCTCTTTTTCAAAATACATGCCAATTCTAAAAATCTTAGGAAAGAAGTTCCTACAGAAATAATATCTATTCCGTCTTGTATAGGTAACCTACCGTTGTTATTACACATATATGCTTTTTGTACTACCAATTCATCCGAGTCTCCTTCAACAAGAATTGCTTTTTTACAAAGAATTAATCTTAACGTGTCATAGCCAGCTATCTTTTTAAAGAAATCTGCTGAACCCAACTCGGAAATTTTTACTATACAATGATTATCCAGTAATAAAAGGTTTTCAAGACCAAGTTTATTTGCTACAAAACTGCTGTGTGTAGATATAATAATTTGCTTGTTATCATATTTACTTTCAATTGATGCAATCAATTGGTTCAATTTTGAAAAGGACAGATGGCTTTCTGGTTCTTCTAATAAAATGATACTTGCATTTTGTGCTTGTTTGTGTGTTAGTGCTAATTCTGTTTTCATAACGCATTGAGCACCTTTCCCAACAAACCCGAACGGAATATCATTTAACTGCGTTACAAGGCTACTTTCCCAAGCATTTTTCGTTCCCAAATCAACAGATAAAGAAACTTGTCCGTCTATAATTGAGGACTCTTTACTGATTCTATCATTAATCGCTTGAATAGAGGGGTCTCCCACAAAATCATCTCGCATATTTCTATGAGCTTGGGCAACTGACGTTACTTCTTCTGGAGATAGTAGGTCTTTAACTATGCGTGAAATATAAACATCGGAACCATTTTGATAACGATAACTTGAGGAATCTATCATTGCCGACTTAATGGGAATGCTTCTTATTGTTATTGATTGACGAGCGAAGGATGTCCATGAGACTTCATAGTATTCAATAGGCAGACTGGATAATTTCTTTGAAGACACCATTTTAGTGTACTCGTCATTGTATTTATCGTTGTAAAAAATCTTAAACTGTAACCCTTCAATTTTACTTAATCGCTCGGTGTTATTATTCCCTTCGAAGTCTGGGCATAGTGAACCATCAAAAAATATTTCTATTAATATCTCTGGTGGTGACAATGGTGCTCCGTTCTTCACTGATTCAATATATTCCGTGACTACTTCATTATTAAACAGGTATTGTGACAATTCATTGCGAATATTGCGTCCTCCATACATACCCGTTAATGCTATATGTATAGCTTCTAAAATAGTTGATTTTCCAGTCTCGTTATTTCCAACCAGAATATTTAGCCCTTTATTAAGTTTCAGTCCGAAAGTCCCTTTGTAACTTTTAAAATTACAAATTTTTATTCTGTCTATTGCCATATCAAATTTCTCCTTAAATATATTTTTCTATTGCAAATATTTTTATTTAGTCATATTATACCATA
>JAQUUB010000039.1 GCA_028694115.1 Lachnospiraceae bacterium | reverse complement strand
TTGCTATTGCTTAATATATGTCTCATTATACTGGTTACTATAAAGTTTCCCATCTTCAAAATAGAAGCCAACTTGAAATTTTGAGTATTTATAGGTAACATGCATGTCTTTAAGCATTCTGTATTTAGTCTTGATTTTCTTCTACCTTCCTTCAGATTCGCAGTCACCCACAACACCCTTGGTTATTTTAGCTGTGTCTTTCCCACTACCATGGCGCACTAGGGACTTTAACTTAAGATTGCGCCCATGCTGTGCACCCTTACAAAAAGCACCCTGCTTTCAGCCGAGTGCTTTTATACTGTATCTTATTTACTTTTGACTGCTTTATTTTTGATTACAACAGATGTTTTGTAGGTCTTACCGTTTATCTTAAGAGAAATACTAACAGTACCCTTTTTATTAAAAATCGGTGTAATTGTTACAAACGTATTATCATTGCTGATTCTGTAGTTTGCAATTTGTTTTTTACCTTTTCCGACATTTACGGACCAAATACCAGATGCAAAAGCTGACTTATCATTTGACATAATTTGTTTAATATCAATGATTATCGGAGCAGGATTTACCGACATTATAGACGATGAATAAGTGCTTGGTTTTTCCAGTTTAATGTTTTCAACGTTAAACTGAACGGCACGGTGTTCACCTTCTAAGGTGTCGTACTCTACGACAAAATAATAATTCGGAACATTTTTTCTTATCTTTGCTGATACGCTACCTGCGCTGTTAACAGAACCACATTTAGATGACTTATATTTGGACAACTTATCAACTGGTCCAATTGAGTCGCTGGTAATTTTGAATGACCGTTTCTTGCCTATTATCTTATATGTGGTTCCAGCATTTACAGTGATTGTATTTTCAGAAGCATCTGCACTTTTAGCAGTTACAACACGTGATAAGAGTTTGCCTTTTTTATAGTTCTCAGTAAGTTTAAGAGTGTCAGACGGTGTTTGCACGACATTTACTGATACGGTACTTCTGTTTTTAATTACATCAGTTCTGGTATCAATCGCTGCGTCATGGCTTACTGTGTTGTCTGATACAATATCATCATCGTTATTACCACCAGGTATACCATTATAATAGTTCAATGTAACAGGAATAGATGTAATAACATCCGTAACAAATTTTGGCGCTACATAAGAGAACTTTGTTCCGTTAGGAATTGCACTATAATATGATAATGTCTCATCACTCATATGCGTGTACATACCATAATTGTAAAAACCGCAATTTCCATTATATTTAAAATGTTCAGGTGCATCTGTGTTACCTGCTGGATAATCGATGATATTTCCATTGCTATCATAATCATAGTTGTCAACATACGTAAATTCTGTGACATCTTTTGGATAGTAACAATTTTCAGCAGTTGCAAACATCGGATACTCTTGACTATCAAATAGGTTGCAGTATTCAGATTTTACTAATTTATCAGCACCCATTCGAATATAGCTCAGAGCAAAGTATTTGTCTGTAATAATGTCGTAACCAGTTGATATAAAATATGAATCATAGTCTTTACCATTTAATGGGCTTAGACAATATTTACTCATATCAAATTTTTCTGAGTAGTCCATTGGATTGGTTGCTGCTGCATAATATGACCCCATATTTCTGTTGTTACGGGTAGATTGTTTATACCATTCACCGTTGTGATATCTACAAAAAAGTTCAGGGAATTCAGCATTCATTTCATCACGTGTTTTGGTACGTACAAATGTTTCATTGCCGAGTTCATCGAGTTCATATACGCTGGACATACGTTCAACATTTTCATTCATTATTAAATCAGGAACATTTGACTTATCATAATCACTCTCGTCACCAATTAAATAAGTACGTGGTTTTGTATAATGATAAGTTGTGATGTTAATTGAATTTACAAGGTTTGAATAATATTCCATTTGTTCGGGTATGGTCATATTACACGTCAATTTGACTTTACATGGCAGTGTGACAGGTATCATTTCTTCTGCATTTTTGATTTTATAACAAACAGTAAGTCCATTTGCTGACAATGATATGTCATCGCTTGCATAATCAGGAAATGTAATATTTGCACCTTTGATAGGATAGACATGTTGAGGGTCAAAACTTGATACTTTGCTATTTTTTAAATCGATGTAAAATGCAATGTTTTTTTCTCCCCATATTGTTTTGGGTGTTTTATACTCATCCATACCCTTAAAAAGATTGTATAATTGTGACATGTCATTGATTTCAAAATCATACGTAATAGATTTTGTTTCGCCAGGTTGTACGTCATTCAATACAATACCTGATGTGATACCTGTGTTTATTTCTGATGCGTATACTGTTTGATTGTTCATTGGCATAATGATGGATATTAATAAGCTCAATATCAGCAACCAAACTTTGATTTTTTACTATACATGATTTCCACCCTCTTATTATTAGTTTTATGTTTATTGAAAAGGCAGCGATGCCTTTCTGGTTTTTTTTGGTATATAATACTCTAACATATTTTGTATTATTTTTAAATGTAAATATAATACAATATTTAGTATATCAGATTTATAAAAACCGTCTGAAAAAGTTTCTTAATTTATGAGTCCATTCTAATCATTATTTTTGCAACATCTCTGACAATTTTACCAACTAACACAACCTACTAATCTTTCTCAAATTCTAATTATAAGAAATGGCTATAATTTTGTAACTTATAATCACAATTCTGCTATAGCGATATATTTATATATGCTCTTCCTTGATACATCCGCAATTCACGCCCTCTCAATAAAGGAATACCAAAAGATTGCTAAAAAGGCTCCTGGAAACAATTCCAAGAGCCTTTGTGATTCATATATTTAATTTTTAGAACCAGAATAGAACCAGAGTCATCTACAAAGTCTCAAATCCCTTGATTTTACTGGGTTTCTTCGTTTCTATCCGTTATTCAAACTCGCAAAGTTCTTTGTACTTTTTCGTATATCTCATTCTTTAAACTATACATATTTGTATAGTATATTTCAGTTATTTTAACCATTCCATTTCGTTTAAACCTTTTTTAGTACCAATCCAGTACCATTGCATTTTCGCGTCATTCTCATAGTATCCAATGGCTTGCAATCCAATCATTTCTAATCTAAAAATAATGTGACAGTGGTTTGCAGTTCCATTGGAATAAGTATAAAATTGATTCCTCGAAAAAGCAAATAAAATTTGTGATGGTACCACTACTTAGTACCAGAAGGAAGATCTTTACTCATTTTAGTTCTGAAGATTATAATCATCCATATAGATTTAAATGTCCCATTTTCCTTAAACAATTTATCACCCATTCCATACTCTACGCATGATGAACAGTATAGTAGTGCTTTCCATCAACAAAGACATAATTTGCTCCTATACAATAACTATTCATCTGCATCATAAGCCAGTGAGCAGGCAAGCGATAAGATGCAAGTAATTCTCCAGGTCTACATATTTCTTCTTCAAGATCCTCTTGTGTCGGGTCAGCATGTAATTTTATCTCTGATTGAAAGCCTATATCCCAATCGTCCAGATTAAACCCATTTTTCCATAACTCATCTTCAGAAAGCCCTGTTAATTCCATCAATTCCTCTTCTGTATCAAATGCTATTAATTTCACCATTAATTTAAACCTCCTCAAAGTATTCTTGTACCAAATAATCATATAGCGCCTCTGGTGTACTCAAATCAATATTACCCTCTGGGCCTGTTATCATACCTGGCTTGTACTGCTTTCCATATTTTAATTCGTAAATGTAATAAGAAATGTTTTCGTAATGATCTCTCATTAATTTTTCAAGTAAATTTACAACTAGCGACTCATGAGAAATCTGTAGACCTGCAGCGTTGCAAAAATCACAATCCACATTATCTCGGCTATTCCTAAATAGTTCATTTACCTTATCAACCAGTTCGCTAGATTCCCTAAGCCTGTCAATGATTCTTACAAATTCACTTTTATATAATGGTACTTCTTCAATGTTAATGCGTCTCACTACTATATCTTGCATGGTATTAAAATGAAAAATAGCCATAGTCTCAATTGGCGCAATTACCTTGCCATCTTTACCATGAATTTCTATATCTAAATGACTTTCATTTATAAGGTAAACATAGTCTGTTAAACTGTTTTCGAAATTCAGTCCTTTAGCCCAGCAGTATTTTGTTAGTTTTAACATTTCAATCCCATCTTTTTTAACATACTGAAAGTGCTTATTATCAAACCTTACCACAAATCGTTCAAATGCATAAACATCTTTAAATCCACCATACTGAAAATGATTCACAATTTCTCTCCCATAACCTTTATTCTGGTCAGGATACAAGTCTCCGTTAAATTCAACTGTTGAATATATCCTTCGATCTTTATCGATAAATATAATTTTTCCTCTGGTCATTTGCGCACTCTCCTTTCGTCAGCTGTTAATGTTATCAATATTGGACTCTCTAATATGCTTATAAAGACAATTTTCTTCCTTCACCAGCACATCATACGATGGCTCTTCTGATTGAAAAAATGTTCCATATGCATCAATAATTTCAACTGTGCCAACTTTTATCTCATCTTCTATTACAAATTTTACAACTTCTTGGTAATTATATTTTGGTTTTCCTATCATCAGATTTCTCCTTTACATTTTATCTTTCAAATTGCTGCTTTTCCATATTCCTTGTTATAAGCTTCCTGTAATTTGTCATATAGCCTTTTAGCTTCTTTATATGTTCCAAAGCGGTGCGGGATATTCGGATAAAGCTCTTCTACAATTTGAGCTGTGTCGCGAATAATTTTATCTCCTGTAACAAATTCAAAAACATCACTAATTTTCCAATCATATACCAGCATTGCAATTGCAGCTGCATCCAATAGCACATCAAAATTTTTCTTTTCCAAATGAATCATCATGCATCTGTTGTGGTGTAATTCTTTTCCACAGGTACAAGCAATAGGCGGATAATTACTTAATAACATACCTCCATTGATTACTTTCGTATCGGGTGGTACTTCTAAATTTCTGCATATTTTATTTCTTGCTTTTATTTCAGTATACATATCTCTAGCGGCTTTCCCTCTCTCATCCACCTCAGCACGCTCTATCTCATATGCAGCATTTTCTCCGCACCCAGTCAACCCAGGAAAAGCCAAATCTCTCATTACCCGTAAAAGCGTTCTTCTATTTACCGAGTTTTCGATTACTTCCTTATAGCTACTGCTATCACAGCTTTGATATGTATGCCACTCCAAGCAATCATATCTGCCACAAAATATATCTGTATACAATTCAAGACTAATCTCGCAAGCTGTCACCTCCGCTGGCTCTAAAATTATGTTCATCAAAAAAATCCTCCTATCTCTCCGTTTATTCCGGTTTGATAAGAGGATAATATAATCGTAATCATTTTTCATTGGACAGATAGTCCAATGAACTATGCAACTTGATAAAGTTTGTAATAATATGATAAACACCGTTTTACTGTAGAATCTTTTGAAAGCTCCATAAAACGAACCAAGATGTTCTGTTTCTGTGGAACAATAAGTTCATCCATATGAACACCAAGGAGTATACTTAATGCGTACATATGATCAAGTGAAGGCAGAATCTTTCCCTTAAACCATCTATAAATCGGTTGAGGACACGATAAATGCAAATATTCCTGGATATACTTAACACTATATCCGGAGCTTCTGATCATAGATTCTAATAAAATTCCAGTTTGTTTTATATCGATATTTGGATATTGCATAAGTGACTCCTTTCTTGCAATGGAATATTGCTTCACAATTGTATTGTTTGCAACATGTTTGAAAACTCATCATTATCAGACTGAATTTTTACCTTCTTATATGATAATCCAAAAACCCCTTAACTTCAAAATTTTCTTGTTTACAATCCACAGTTTCTCTTGTATAATCAGAGATGTAAAAACATAAGTTAATATTGTACTGAACAAAAAGGTGTCTATTTATAGGTGCTGTATTTGATAGGTGCGTTACGATTAAAAAGGGTTTCCTGTACGGTGTTTGTTTACAAATGCTTGAGTCAGGGAACTCTTTTACTTTCCCCATTTCAAATAGTCATATATCATAATTAATCTCCTAATATGAGTTCTAATCGGAGCGCTTACATTCTGCAAGATATTTACATCTTCTTCAAATAATTCTTTTAACACCTCTTCAAGCTCACTGACTGCAATTTGGCTTTCCTCCAAATGAGAAATCAGTCTTGTTGCTCGCTCTAAGGACTTTTTCTCTTGTCTCCAAATCTGCCCTACCGATGTATAATCTCCCAAACAATTTCTATTCTTTTTGATTGATGGTGAAATAATTGTATCAAATTTTTGTTTTTCCGCTAATTCATTGCATTCTGGAAATTCTTTTGTTGCATCTGCTAAATACTTATTCACCGGAAGTTTACCTGAGTTTTGTTTTAAGACTTTAGGAAATGCGTGTTCCAATAGTTCGTCGGCAGTAAATTCCAAATCATTTATTACAATATTTCTATACCACTCATTACTATCAATTCCGCTTAACCCCTTTAATCCTAAATCTGATACTTTACCAATCGCCAAAACTAATTCTTCATCCGAAACGCGTGTATCATCTAAAGCTGCTACCCTTAGACTTGCTGTTGGCATATTTGTAATTGTATAATTATATAATTCCTGCTTAAATCGGCGCAAGATTTTTACTGGAAGTTTCGCTTTTTTATTTTCCATAGCATGATATAGCGGCATAAAATTTCCCAGACTTATTTTCCTCATCCCTAAAGGTTTGTTATCTACCATAATGGTATATGGACTAACCTCAACTCCCACCATTCCATTCTTATATTCAATGAAAACAAACCTATCTTCTAACATCTTAATTTGTTCTTCATCCAAACAATTCACAATAGATTTAATAATATTTTGAACATTGGAATCACTTATTGAATATCCCATAAAAATAATAGGATACTCCATAAAGATAGTCATTAATTTAGCTGCAAGATATGCACTATTTTCATCAAACTTCATATAGTCTGCTTCATTTATTACAATACTGTCTGGATTTTCGATGGAACCATGAATTTTATAGATTTCTGCTATTCCTTGGATAGCTGAAAATATCAATTGCGTTTGTCCAACATACTTTGTAAATCCCACAAAATGTTCTTCTAAAAACGAATCATAATTCGTAGTTATAACTCCAGATATGCTCTTTTCCGAAATTCGAGTAAGTTTTTCAATCTCCTCTAAATAATCAGAATTAATAACTGAACTTTGTCTTATATAAGAAGCAATTTCCGCTTTAAATGGTGATAACCCTTCATTTTTTATTTGTTCAAGCACTTCTTCATTCACTGTTCTTATGCTCTTATCTCGATACCACCGCTCATCATAATCCACTTGTATTAATTCTGCTATTTTAGGCAGAATTCCTGCTTTACAATCCAATACCTTTGCTTTATTCTCGTAAGCGCTATAAATAAAATCATCATTATCAATTACTTTTGCAAAATGCTCTAACAATGCCTTCCAATCAGGTAAATTTAAATATCTTCGCGTAATCCCAGATCCTATAAATAAAAATGGGGTTGTATTAAATCTACTAACAACATCTTCGATGGTCATTACCTTCACCTTCCTTCATATTAAATATATTTCTTAAATTCTCTCTTTATTTTAACTGCTATATCCATGAACCAATCAAATTGCAAACTCCATTGATTCGTATCCGTAAAATCAACATTCTTTTCAATTATAATTCTACTAGCTTTTCTTTCTGGTAATTCTCGCCAATCAATAGCACAATCAATAGCTATTTCAATCTCAGTTTTACTTTCAAATAATTTTTTATACAATTCCTTATCATCACTTATATAAAATTCAATTGATATCGCATTTCGTTTTTGAATAACGCACAAACCTATATGACAAGCGGACGAGCCTATGCTTAAATCATACCAATGATCTGTAGATGCTTTTCTTTTGCTAAATTCTTTTGCAAACTTTGCATTTTTAAATGCATATTCATTAAATTCCGTCCAATAATCATATCGAAACTGCTGGGTTGCATTGGTTAATAAAGCTTTTTTAATCTCTTTCGCCCAATCATTAGGTTTTTCAATAACCTCAAACTTTACAGCCGGTGAAGAATCTCCAATTTTATACAACTTAATTTCACACAGAAAGAACCCAATATGATCATCTGTATGTGCATTCAGCCATTCTATTGCTGATTTATGTTCCTCTCGGGCATGCTTTACAACCCAAATAATTAATTCTGCTGATTTTCCTGATGCATATGTAATCAGCTTACCTAAATGATCATGATCTGTATCTCCAAGTTGATTTTCAATAATTATTTTTCTATCTGTTCCTGTCTCAGAGGCATATATATCCACATTAAAGTCTCCCACTGATGATTCTGTTTCATCAATAGTGATATCAATACCTACAGCGTCTGAAAGTAATGAAATATTATCATCTTCTGATAGCCAAGGGGTAAAATCTAATGCCTCATGAGGCCAAACTGTTCGCAAATCTTGAACTTCTATTAACTTACTCAAATTAATCATGACATTCTCCTTATGATCAAATTTCATTGTTTTTATGTAAACCTTTTGATATTTAGTGCTGTTTCACTCCGCATAATTGGCATTTTCCTGAGAATCATTGAAATATTTTCTTCTTGATCATTGATTATAATATTCATGATCCATCCTAATACAAGTATTACATACTCTCTCCACTATAATTGCCTTTTCCAAATGTCATTTCAAGAAGTTCACTGGCTATATTTTTACTACAAACACGCATCAAATTATCTTCTGCAACTTCTTTGCCCAGGAAATTCATGCTGCCATACCACACAATTTCTTTATCAACGATACAATAATGGTCGCAATAATCCTCTACAAGATTCATTTCAAATCCAGACTTACGCATGCGTTCCTGCAGCTCCATCCAGTATGCACTGTCCCCATATCCATAAACATCTGGTTTCCATGTTACAATTACAATATGTAATCCTGATAATTGCTTTTCTTTAAGAAGCTCAATTATTTCATCTACTTTTTTTCCACTGATAGCAGGACTTGATATAATGATTTCATTCTTCGCTGAGATTATATCTCTTTGGAATACCTCCAAATAAGTGTCTATATCGAAAATAGCATTGGTGTTTTCGTTATCATTTTCTCTATATAAGCTTCCTTCAGAATAAATATTATATCCGATCTGTTTATAAGCCTTTAGGCGCTTGTAATACATCCGGTCAAACATAGGAATATGGCTATCAACATAATCATAGATAAGTACAGTTTCTTTGCCTTCATAATCTCTGTTTAGTCTTCCAGCATATTGTTCTACGACACCCTTCCACGCAACAGGTGTTGCCATAATCAATGTATCAAGTCTTGGAAAATCAAATCCTTCACCTATTAATTTCCCAGTTGCAATAAGAATCATACTTTCATCCGATTGCACTTGATTCATCTGTTGCAATATTTCACTATGTTCCTTCTTTGAATTACTACCTGATAATAAGAATGTTTTATCTGCATAGCCAATCAATCTTTCATGCAGTCGCTTGGAGTGATCCACATATTTTGATAAAACAACTGGAGTTCTGCCATTATCAATGCACTTTTTCACATCATGAATAATTAGCTCATCTCTATCTTCATTCTCTCGAATAATTGAATATGCCTCATTTGGATGCATTTTATCGCTTCCAAACCTAGGAGCTACTGCTCTGGTAAATCGAGGACATACCAGATGGTCAATTCCTTGCTCTTTAGCCCTATCCTTAGACGTAAATCTATAACGAATAGGTCCCAGTAACATATAATTTATTTTTTCCATACCATCTCCACGAAATGGTGTTGCTGTCACTCCATATACATGTTTTGCACAAACCTCCTGCAGTACCTCAACAATAGTATCCGACGCTGCATGATGACATTCATCCAAAATCACCATTCCATACTGTTTTAACCTTTTATGAAATTCACCTTTTTTGCATAGCGAACCAACCATAGCTATATCAATGATTCCAGTAGTGGAGTCGTGTGCTCCCTGAAGTCTTCCTATTATGCTTTTTCTCTTTCTTGTTTTCCCTGATGGTGTTTGGTATTCTGGTAGTTCTTCATCAATAATTAAAAATTTTTCAATGGATGTTACCCACTGTTCCATTAAGGACGATGATTGCAGAAGAATGAGTGTATTTACTTTTTTTCTCGCAATCATATTACAACATACCACTGTCTTACCAAATGCAGTTGCAGCATTTAGAATTCCTGTCTCTTTTTCTTCTAAAACTTCAACAGCCGGAATCTGGGAACTTTTAAGTTCTCCAATAAAGTTTACTTTAATCTGCTCGCCTGTACAACGCTTGTCTTCCACCTTCATTGGAATAGATGCCTTCATATTCATTTCTGTAAGCTGTTCTAACAAGCCTCTAGGTATGCGAATATATCCATTTTCATCTTTTCCAAGATAAATATACCTGGCATTTTCAAAATTTGATAATCCCATTGCTTGATTTTTATAAAATATCGGATTACTGAATGCAGCCAGCTCACGAATCTGATTTTGGATTCTTGGTTTCAGATTTTTGGTGTCAACATATATGGCATCTGCTAGTATTACATTCATAGTTCCATTGACATCTTCCAAATGAAAGCACTTTGATTTATCCCATGGTTTTTCACCAGTTTCTTTCAAGATTTCATTTTGTTCTACGTTAGTAAGAGGGTTTATTAATTGCCATTCCTTAATTTTATCTTCAATAAATTCTTTTGTTATTTTTTCCTTGGACAATAATGCCTTCCATTGATCCGGATATGCATTCCAGTCAGCATCAACAAACGCACTATTTCCATCTTTTAACGCCTGTCCCTGTAAAGGCAATGCGATCAAATTACCAAAACCACCTTTTGGCATATGATCCTGCATTGGTAACATTCTGTCATAGAAGCGAAATGATTTCAAATTTACTGTTTCCGCTCCTTTTCTTAATAGTGCATTACCAAACTTTCTAGCAAATGAGGCATCAATTTTATTTTGAAAGAAAATCCATACATGTGCTCCGCTCCCTGACCTTGAGCGTTCAACAAGAGCATCAATTCCATTCATTTCACATATTTCTCTAAGGGAATCTACCTCCTCTTTCCACGCTTTATCCAGATTGGCAAATTCAATTTTTTCCGCACCCTTTTCATGATTATCAAAATCGAATACGATAAATCGACATGTATCATCTGGTAGTAATGGATACACACCTATCACATCAGTTGAATCTATTCTCTTTCCCAACAAATGATTGATAATCTGGTCTTTGCCTAGTTGTCTAAATGCAGGGGAATCACACAATCCACAATGCTTGATTTTTCCATGATATATCGGACAACCATTCTTCCAAAATTTGCTGCATTGAGGATAATAGCTTACCTCACCTGTCGCTTTTTTTATGGTTCGCTGACTATATAGGTCCGTTCTCCCCCAAAACATGCTAAAGAATTGATTCGCATCTTCTGCAGTGATTTCTTCTTTTTTTATTATTCGTGCACCTTGATTCGTATCATATTTCCCTTTTAGAGTTTCATATGCCTCTTTTTCATAAGAAATTCCAGCTTGAGTCAATAAATCTTTTAAATACGCATTTTCTTTCTCTAAATATTCAATTTTTCTTTGCAGATCAGAAATATTCGACATCTGAAACTCCTTTCTTAGTTGCACATATAAAAATCTATCGGTTACTCATGAAGTAAAATCAAAATCATTTATTTTTGTTCTTATTATTCGCTCACTCATTCAATCATTTAAAATGAGCGAATGACCTACTTCTTTAAATACACGTTACCTTTTGTTCCTTTGTTACTTTTTATAACCCCAGCATCACAAAGTGTATTTAAATATCTTCTTACCTGTGCAGTTGATTTTCCTGTTAATTCCTGACCAATTGCATTTGTGATTTCCGTATTATCTTTCAAATATTCTAATATTTTTTCTAATGGCTCCTTCATTTTTCCGCTCATTAATTCGCTCATAATTCGCTCATTTGAAGTGAGCGAATTAATTTCTTCTGGTTTGCCATATAATAAATCCAGATATCTCTCACAAGCATTACAAAGCACCATAATCCCATCTTCGTTGATATCATATTCCGGTAATGGACCATCATACTTTTCACATGCTTCTTTGATTTTATCAAATCCACGCCCCCATGCTTCAATCATCCCACTCTTAAAAAAGATATCAGCCAGCTTTGGATTATATGGTTTTGAAGAATGCTTTTGAAATAACTTTTCGGTAGATGTTAAGTTCATAGGCATGACACCATCATTCCAGATATACATTTTATCTTCGTAAACACTAATCTGGATTGGATTACATCCACTATAATCCTTATGAACAATTGCATTTAACAAAATTTCTCTGAATGCATCTCTGTGAAACATATACTGTTCCACTCTCTGGATTCCTTTGTAATCAATCAAAGCTTTCAAATACTTTGTATAAATCAAGTCCACAGTCTTATCCACTTGCTCAATCAATGGACCATGCACTTCATCCTGATACATTAAATCTGAATCTGATTTACCGCCTACTCCTCCGCTTCGCGAATCTGCTTTTTCCGCATAGATTGGATCGAGCAAAATTAATACATTTGTAATAGAAGGATCAGTAGCACTTTTCTCCATAAAAGCATATGTATCAAACCCTTCTTTCAACTGCCATCTATCAAAAATGACCTCAACACCATCTCTTTTCAAATCCGTCGCAAATAAAATAACGTTCTCATTATGCTCATCTATTCCCATGCATATGAAATAAATACCTTTGGATGTTCAATTTTCTTTTCCATCTTTTGCCCTTTCCCTATTATTTTATGTCTGATTACTTAGACATAGATAGCTTGACATTTCAATTATCTACATTTAATAAACGGGATCACTTTTTGTCCAATTATTTCAAATATTTCACTAGAATCTTTGTCTTTGAATCTGAACCAACGCATGGACTAACCTTCTTCATTTTGCACAATGATTTTTTCCATCTTTTCTCCTGCCAATGCTTCAAAGCTTTCACTCTCTAATTCTTTTTCATCCAAAGAACGAATGAACATCAGATAGGTAATTGCACCCTTGTTAATTTCTACTCATGCATCTACTTTAGAATAGATTATACCACAAGCGATCATTCTTTTTCTTTTAAATTACTAAGGTAATTGTATTGCTAATGTGTAATATTATCAACCAAAATTTGTCAAATTAAATAGAACTTAGTCAAATTACTATGTAAATATTATAGTATATTTAGGAGATTTTACTGCTTTGTAGAATTCTTCCACTCCCCCGCCATGCCTCAGCTCGATTCCGCTTCGCTTCTTCTCGCTGAGGGGCTGGCGCCCTATGGCACCAAAATAAAAGGCCTTCAAAAGTGAGTAAACTCCCTTTTGAAGACCTCTTATTTTACTGCCGCATGGCTTATAGCTTATTCAAACTCCCTAACCATTCGCTTTAAAGCGAATTCATTTGATATATTTCCTTTCATTTTATTGCTTTTATTCCGGATATTCTATGTATTATTCTGAGTATAAAAAGCTTCGGGTATCATAGTGGTATCACGGCGTACTCTTGCTAATTAATTGAAATATTAGGATTCCTTACTCCATTGTTTTTCTTCTTCAATATTATGAATAGCTTCATAATGATAGGATTTTGATATTTTTCGTAACATCTCTCCTAATCTAAAATATCCATTTACTTCTGATTCTTCAGCTTTTTTATTATAAGCTTCTTCCAGCATAAATTCTGCCGAACCAGTTGGATCAACCCAATGCACCCCTCTTGAATTATAAGCTTCTGTAGAATATCCACTTCGAATATTCCCCTCAATATCATTTTGTAATATCTCTGCAATTTTTCTATCAATGAAGAACCCATCCTTATCAGCTGGTGCATGGAACAAAGTATGTCCAAAATAAGTCATAGCAACTCCATATCTATCCTTTTCTTTACTTACTCCGCTCACTGTCTCAAACCAATAACTAAGCAAAGTATAATCTACACTTCCATCCTCCAATAGACCTGGAACTAATTTCCAAGAAAACAATAATTTATGACAGTGACTAGCTAATATTTTTTCTTGTTCAGTGAGATTTCTCTTTTCTTCATTTCTAGCTTTAAATGCTACTGATAGTACTTCCATAAAAAATTCTGGTTTAGTTGACAATTTTCGATATAAATATTTTGGTGTATGTTTACCATCTCCATCCAATATATTAAGGTATTTCCACTCTATCTCCACTATTGTTTCTTCATCGTCACATTCATTTTGCAACCTACCAATTAATTCGCCCAATTTGTAGGCATCTACTGGATCTGTATTTTGATGACCTACATATAAGTTTAATGTATTATAAATCAATAAAACATCAAATTTCAATTTGTTATGAATACCTATATAATATATCAACTCAATCGATTTACTAATTCTTTTTACTTCATTAAGTTTTCTTACAACAAACTCAAAGTATTCAATAGATAATTTATCAGCTCCCCATATGTCTATATTTTCCCAATAAAAGTTTTGAACTTCACCTGAAAAATTCTTCACTTCATTAATATTCTCTTCTGAAATCGGGAGAATAGAAAGAACTTTTATTTTTACCATTTCGCTATTAATTTTATTAAGTATTTTATCTAAATTGACTTTATTTTTATAGTATATTTCCAAAATAAATCCACGAACAAATTCTGTTTTCTTTAAAATATTGCTTTCCAACTTTTCTATTACAGATTTACTTTCTTTATCCGTTAACTGAATATATGCCAAGCACCTTCCTACAATATCTACTCTCTCTATATTTTCATTAAACTGGTATACTGCTTCAACTCCCCCTTCCTTATAAATACTTTTTATAATCTCTTTTTGTCTTTCAAAAATACCTTTTTCGGCTTCTTCCCAATTATCTTTTCTATCAACCAGTTCATATTGTTCTTTACGAAACATTCTTTTGTTTTGAATATATTCATCGTTTGGAAAATAGTCTATTAATAAATCTTCCAACACTTTAATTGCTTCCTCTGGCAGTGCCCAATTTGAAGAACTATATTTTCGATGTTTTGTTATCAAATCCTCAATTTTGTTCCAAATAATTTCTTTTTCACTATTATTAAGTATTGGAATACTTTTTTTGAATGTTTCTATAACTTCCATAAAAACTTCTACAGGCACATCATCAATTATATCAACAAAATGAAGTAATTTAGAACAATCTCCTATGGCATAGGTACATGCAATTCTTATATATGCTATGGTTAGTTCCCAATATTCTTTATTCGTTACACTTTCTGGTAAAATATTGTTTTTCATATACTTAGCTTGTTGCACTGGATTTCCTATTGTAGTCTTGTTAGGCATTAACATCATCAACAAATTCCAGCCCACTTCTATATTCTCAGCTAACAAACCTTTAATCAAGCCAATTCTAACATTTGGCCTAGCAGTAGTTTGAGGATACCACGGCAGAACAATTCCTACTAACGTAGGAAGAAAATCTATTCTAAACTCAGACAACAGAAACAATACACTGCATGATTTTGCAAAATATTCTGAATATGATGCCAATTTTGCTAGTGTCCACCCTAATTGATATCCATATTTTGTTTCTGATATTCCCGTTTCCTTTTGATTAAGATAGTCAATAAATGAACTTTTTTTATTTCTTAATGCTTTTTCAAGTTCACTCAAAAATGTTTCTGGATTTGATTCCGCCAAAAGATCTAACTCCTCGGATAAACTAGCATAAACTTTCCAGTCATTACAGGTAAATATTTTTGTTATTTCCTTAGCTATACAGTTTTCTATCTTATATCTAGAACATGAAACAAACAACTCAGTATTGTTTCCTGCAATTGCCATAAACTCAATTAATCCTCTGCGTATATTATTTGAATAAACCTTCTTTACATTCTTTAAATATACGCTACTTGCATATCTTTGCTCTGATGGTAAGCCGTATTTTGGGTCTATTTCTCCCCATATTTTTTGAATATTGAAAAAAAGACCATCAATATGTTCATCGTAAATCTCATTTGCAATTTCTTGCAATAAAGATAAGCGATTATTTATTTTCCATCTATTGTCACCAAGCTCTATATTATCCTTGTTGCTCTCATAAAAAATCCTTATTTCTCTAATAAAAAGACTATATGATCCTCCATATATTTCTTCTATAACAGATAAATCACCAGTATTATTTTCATTCCACTCGCCTACTAATGTAGCAACAACTATAGGTTTTATCTTAGCCATCGGATTATATGTATTAACACTTCTATATGTAATATATTCTTTATCATCAGGTCTTATTTTCTTTTTAATAATCTCTTCACGTTCATTCTGCATCAAAATACTATTTCTACTACCTTGCCGTGTAAAAGCTTGTCCCTGATAAACTCCCGCTTTTACTGAAGCTTGCACACTTTTTTCACCGATAACCGTTTTATTTACTTCATATATTCTTTTTATGTTTTCTTTACTTATAAAAATATATCCAAAAGTCTTCTCTTCGTATTCCACAGTACCAGTTTGAATACTTGGTCTCGGGTCAATATTATCAATCCAATTTTGAAAAATATTGTCATCTGTCCACTGCTGAATATCAATTCCTGTCAAGTATTTATTCTGATCTACAACACCGATAACAATTACTTTATCCTTGGCATATGCTTCTTCAGAATTTAGCATTGCAATTACATCTTTGATAAAATCATGCTTTTTATTTGTCATATATGGCACTTCTTTATAATCCAAATATGCACATTCAGAAGGTCTTAGTGTTAATATTTTTATTATTTTTTCTTCGATAAATTTCAATACAAAAACCTCCTAAAATTTCTTAAGTATTTTATCATTAATACGTTTTGTTGCCGCCTTGAATCTAATATTTTCTATTTTGAACGAAAACATTGCCGTTAATGTAATTAGCATTTTTTTACATATCCATAAAGCCTAAAAATATATGCACACGAAATAACAATACTTGAAACTTGTTAAAAAATACTCGTCATTTTATTCTTCAAATCATTAATTACGCCCTTTGAAAAGTTCATCTGCAAATTTTTTGGCAAAGTTTCTTGAATTTTCAAAGCTATTTTTTTCCTCTACATCCATCTTCTTTTCTATATATTCCCTCATGATGACAAATATCTCTGTTTTTTCAAAAAATCTCAAATAAAGCGTTCTTGTGCCAAACCCATCTATCTCACTAAACTGATAAACAAAAATACGTGGATTTTCAGCCTTAATTCCAGTTTTCCAATAATTCCGGTCTTTCTGTAAAATCGAATATGATTCTGTCATAAATTGTTTTTCACTATGCTTATTGAAATCTACAAATATATCCGAAATAAATTTACATTCACCTTCAAACCTCTTTTCAAACTCATGATAAAAAAGTGCTCTCCCAATTGCTTCAAAAGAATGTATAAGTCGATAATTGTCAAGCGTAATCACTTCAACCGGATACTTATTTTTCTCTGAATTAACAAACCCAGATTCTTTCACATCTAATAACTGTGTATTTCTTTTTCTTGTTCTATTTACCTTTGTAGCATTATGCACATATGCAATTCCATTGTTTCCAACTCTCCCTGAAAGAACTGCCATCAGATATTCATCATCATTTGATTTCTTTAAGTTATGTTCATCACAAGAAGGAACTGTTATTAAATCTTTCCTAAAATTTTGCCCAAAAACGGATTCAATATCCTTTTTCTCCGGAAATATACATTTTGGAGGCACATGTTCTCGAGAGGTTGCTACTTTTTCACACCAATAACAATATTCCATTCAACTCACCTATTCCAAGCTGAATCCAAACTGTTCTACAGTCTGCTCTGCTCCTTTATCTGCTATTTTTTTGCCCATTGCATTCTCTATCACTTCTAACAGGTTCTTAGCTCTGTCGATAAAATAAACATCAAAATCATCCGAAGATAGCGCATCATAATTAATTAGATGAGACTCCATTCTTTCTCTTAGCTGCATTTCATCAATCTGCGCTGCCTTCCTGATTTTCTCGCAATACTTACTTGGTGCATCGCCACCGATGGAACGATTTGATTCTGGTAGCAATGGAGTTTTATTTACAATAGAATTCCATTTTTCCTTTTTATAGTTCTGTGCTTTACAATATACCTCTGGAAAAATGTGATGTATGTCAGGAGTCTCATCCATACTCTTTACAATATCCATTGTTGTACCTTTCACAAAATCTCGACAACTTTCTCGATATACCAATGCCATAATACCTTTATAAGCTGCACTAAGCCTTGTTTGTAAAGATAATAATCTTGTTGATGAAAAAAATGCAGCATTTATTGTTCTGTTGAGGCTCACTTCCCCCTTAATAGCGCTAATTACATCTTCGATATCATTTGCATACCGAGTTTCATTTGCACCACCATACATTTCTCCCATAATTCCACACCAATACCACTGCTCAAGAATCTTTCTGGTTTGAGGTTGGTCAAATAGTGATTTCCCTATAACTGCACAAATTACTGAAAGTGGAATTAGCTGTGTTGTGTATGGTAAGTCTCTCTGCCTAAATACATATTGGCTAAATAAGAACTTACGTGCCAGTTTGAATCCATCCAAAATTACTTGCTTATTTTTTTGATAATCGTTAAAATTCAGTGCTAAAACATCTTTTTTCTTACAGGATGTTGCACCTGATTTCTGAAAAGTAGTATACAGCGTAATCGCCGTCAAGAATGCAGTTTCATCAACACCCATCATAATATCTGTATTAAGTTGGTCATTTGCTCCCCATATGATTTCTTTACACACATTCCAGTCTTTTCTTAAGTCAAATTCATATGTTGCAAATGTTGCCGTTACCAATTCAAATACTGTTAATGGAACGCCACCTGTATTAACATTTTCAAATACTTTACAAACCGCTTCTCTTGGAGTAGCTTTATCCAATGTAATAACCGGCAATTTGTAGCTAGTTATTGTATCTAATACTTCATTTCTAAACTCTTTATATTTATCTCTGACTTCCTGGGAATTACCATAAAAATCTTTATACCCATCTGCCCAATCTTCACGTTCATTATTATTAAATATAATGTTTATCGGAAACATTTCATTCTGATATTCTAAATCTCTATTTGATAGATCAAGTACAACATCTCTGTCAAAGTTTGTTTTGATCTTTCGATCTTTTGGAACAGCTATAATTGCCTCTATACGATCTTCATTCTCATCAAGGCATTTCTTCATATCCAAGTAATAATATCTTTCAATCTCTTTTCCTTTATTTGTCTTAGTAATTACAGGTTCTTGTGAATATGTAGCTCTGTACATAGATGTTAATCGTTGCTGTCCATCAAGCACAAGATATGTTGGAGGCAAATCTTTTTTATCAACCCCTTCAATTGTTCTATATTTGAATTTAATATCAGAATTTCCATATTCCAGCTGCATAACTGCCCCCATCGGATATCCCTGTGACAGGCTTGCTAATATTCCTCTTATTCTATCATCATCCCACGTCCAACTTCTTTGAAATTCGGGCAATTGAATTTTTGCTTCATTTACATCGTATAATAACATACGAAGTTCTGTATCCAGTGAATGTGGTGCAATTATCATAATCTAACGTCTCCATTCTTAATAATATTCATCCTCAACCGAAATTGCATTAAATATTTCCAGTCTTAACGACTCATCTTCATCATAAGTACAATTTAAAATTGCTTCCAGTATTCGTCTAAGCAGTTCTTCATTAATATGTCCTGCGGCTACATGGTAGCTGATATTTTCCATTTCTCTGAAATAGATATTAGCAATTGACATATAGCCATTTTTCAGTAAAAACATTGCAGTTAATGTAATAGCTATTCTTTTATTTCCATCAATAAAGCAATGAAATTTACAAGAACAGAAAAATAAATGTTCCAGCTTGTCCAAGAAAGTTGGGTAATACTCATCATTTTGTATATGTGTTAAAACACTGTCTAACTTTCCAGTATCAAGCTCACCATCATCCCCGCCACCACTTTTTTCGATAGTTGATTTATGAATTTCTAACGCCTCTTCAAAAGAAATATAATTGACTCTCCCCATCTATTCACGCTCCTTTAACCTAAGAAGCACATCTTGATTCTCCTTCATCAACTTCTCTAATTCGTCCCCAGCAACGCCAAGAAATCTTTCATATTCTTCTGGTTCCAATGGCTTAATATATTCCTCAAGTTGAAAATGAAACGCATCTCTCAATGCCATATCTCGACTAGCCATTTTTGTTCTAGCTCTTACAATCAATGGCTTCCATAAGGGAAGTGTTTCAAATGCAGTAAAGAGATCAGTCATTTCCCAGTTGTTCAACTTGCGACCTAACTGTTCAGATTGTTCTTTCATCATAGCAGCTAATCCGCACTCATATGACGAAATCAAGTCTAAAACCTCTGAATATAGCGTGTCTCGCATTCTGTCTTTTTCTGTCAGACGCAATATCTTTTTGTACTCCGTTGCCTTCTCTTTAAAAATACTTTGATATATCTTATCTGTATAAATAGCATATTTACTATTTCCCATATCGACATAATCGCGAAGGGCGTCCGTAAATTCTCTCCTGTAATTCTCTTCCTGTAGAAAGGCACTGATAAAATCTTGATCACGCTGATTAATATATTTCGTTGAGCCACCTGTTCGTTGATTGACAAAATCAATTACGATATCTAACATGATTTTACGTAGCGTTTTTGCATTTTCACTTTCAGTCAGTAACATTGCCATATTTAAAAATGCTTTAAATCCAAATATTGCAATTTGCGGAGTTCGATTGCTGATGTTCCCGACATTTATGTCGGGAACATCTTGGTTGATTACACAATCCAAAAAAGACTTTAAACGTTTCCCTTTTAGAATTTCATAGCCATTAATAGAAATTTCTTCAGTATTTTCGCTGACATATCTTTCTATCGTTCGAACATCAACATCAAAATATGTTGCCGTCATGGATTTTGTAAAACACAATTTATCTTCAAAAATTATCCCTTGCAACCCAGTTTGTTTTTGTACTTCACGAATTGCTAAATCATTATTCAAAATGTTCTGTCTATCAACTTGTGAAGTTGTTAAATCCTTTGCCATTTATTCACCCCTTTTCCATCATTAGGTCATCTTTTCAATAATTCCTACAATACTAATTTTCTAACTATCTTTGTTAGCACTTTCTATAATTTTAAAACTTCTCAGACAAATCAACCCAGTTCCCATCTGACATATCATCAACAAACTCTGTATTATTAATGAACAATTCCTCATTAATATCTCGTACAAAGCCCCAATGCAATTTGTATTTTTCAGCATATTGCTTAAAGGCATTAAATTTGTTTCCAATCTGCATATCAATATTTTTACTATGTCCAGATATTTCTCCACCCTTAGTCTCTATAATCCAGTCTGTACCATCTTTCAAATGGACAATGTAATCAGGATAAAAAAGCCATTGTTTCAAAAGAGCATCTGTATATACAACGGATAAATATTGCTGACCTGTATCACCATTTTTATAGAACCATTCGACATTCTCATTAGATTCGCAGTATCTTTCAAAGAGTCTTTCTGGTAAGCTTCTTGTCTTATCTGTACAGAACTCATTCGTATACTCTTTATAAGCATTCAGGTAAAATAGCAAACGTTTTTTCACTTCACTGTACTTATAGACTTCCATCTCGGGTATTGTGAAGTTTGCTGTTTTCGGTTCCAGCATAAACGACATCTGAGTTCCACCCATTTGTGATGTAACACTCTTGAAATCCATTTTAAGCTGCTTTACATTATTAATTACAAATGCATAGAAATCTGAATTTTCTAATTCAGTAAGTTTATACTTTCTCTTATTGCCTTTACTAAACAATCTTCTTAGAATGTTCTTAATCTTCTGTGACTGCATACCCGTTACTTTTTTAATTTCATCGACAGAATGCAGCAAATAAATACCATGTGAATGCGTGTTCACGGTTGTCTTAATTTTAATCTTATTATTAGCACCACCATGTGTCATATCCTCAGTCGTTCTAAAAACACCTTGCAGAATTTTATTGTCAATTTCATGACTAAAATTATATCCGCCTGCTTCTAAATTTTCCTGATTTACACGTTTATCATTTCCCAAGTTATATTTTTCTTTAAAATATTCATAAACTTTATCCAGTGTCTCACGTTCTCCCAAACCATCAAAATCTAAATTACGAAGTTCCTTTGTTAATGTAAAATTTTTAGCTTCGTCCTTAAGAAACAGGCGGCGAACCTGATATGCTTTATCAAGTGAAGACAGCAGTCCCATCTTATACTGGGTATCAAGAGTATATATGTAACAATAATCTAAGGTATTGATTCCATAATGCTTATGTTCTGGCATCCTTCTGATACGACCAATCGTTTGAATCTGAAAATCTTCACTTCCTCCTTCACGGAGCTTTACTAAAATTTTTGCGCGTGGGCAATCCCATCCTGTAGAAATCGCCTGCTTCATAAGTAAAAAAGCAGCTGAACCGTCTAGATTTGTAAGATCATCACCCACAATTTTTTCATCACTCATCCAGATATTTACCATTCCATTATCATAGGTATAACCCATATTTGCTAATTTCTCCTCAACAGCCTTAATTGTCTCTGGCTGTCCCATAGGAAACTGAATTAATACTAGCGGGCGAATATTCACATTCATTAATTTATATGCCTCTGAAATTTCTTTTCTCTTTACATCAGCAAGATTTAACAAATAATCGTAATCATTTTGGATCTCTTTACTTTCATCAACTCCCTCATTTACATAAATTGCACGCGTTATCAGTCCTTCATTTATTACATCATCTTCTGGAATTTCATAATACTCCTGATGTGGAACCTTATTTGCAGTTGCTGATACCCTAATTATATTTTTTGCTGCAAATGCGCTAATAACATCATCGGCTTTTTTTGTATTATTCAGGTGCTCTTCATCAATAATTACTACAAACTCAATTCCATCTTTATGTGCTTCAGCAATCTTCTCAAAAAGATTAGATCGTTCACTATCTTTCAATGCTGTATTCCCTTTTTTAGTAACAAGTTCCCAATTAATAAATGTTACACTTTCTCGATCAAAACCAGATAGCATTGAATACATAAGATTTCTTGTATCACGATGAGGTGTCAATTCATCCATCCTATCTTTACTCTGTTCTTCCAAATTACCCTTCCCAGGGCACAACCATACAAAAGCAGTATGACCATCTGTATTCTTAAGGTACTCATCTATATATTTAATCAGAATAACTGTTTTACCAGCTCCTGTAGGAGCCTTTACAGTAATGACCTGTTTACTATCTAATGCTGCTGTTTTATCAATCAAGAAATCTACACATTCATTCTGAAATTCAAATTCTCTAATTCCATTTACCATAACTCCCCTACCTCTCTTAATTCAAAATCGAAATAGCAATCAGGAATTATAAAAGTATTTATATTCTTCAATATTTTTTCTTGATCAGTTGAAAACAAAACATCCTGATTAATAAAAACTGCTTTCAAATCATCATACTTAGAAAAGTTTTTCTCAAATTCATCCATCTCATCATCATCCATAATCATTACATATTTTTTATTATCAACTTTCACACCATATTGTAACTGGATCATTTCTATAACGTGTTCTAACAAATCTTCATATATTTCTTCACTCGCTTTATCTACAAATCCTGTCTTATAATACTTAATATTTGCTGGAATACCATCTGAATAGCTACTTCCGTCTACTCTTTGTCCTGTGATTATAGTTTTAAGTCTCGGATATGTCACTTCCTCACAAATATTACTTTCATTGTTAGTGCACAATATAAATTTCCTATTGCCTCCATCTTGCTGATTTAGTTCCATTACCGCTTGCCCAGTAGTTCCAGAACCAGCAAAAAAGTCAAGGATAAATGCATCTTTATTATCAAAAGTACATGCATCAATCAACATCTTAATAAGTGTCACAGATTTCGGATAAGCAAAAGTACTTTTTTTACCAAATATATTTTCTAGTACCATTCCTCCATCACTTTTCAAGCTGATAATTGATCGTAGCAGCATTCTATCAACATCTTCAAGGTAATTTATAGTACTTGGTTGCATATCATCTTTTGAAGAAAACCAAATACTTCCACAAATAATACTCCCATCTGATAAAATTTGCTTATTATCATAGTCAACTGCTTCATTAAAAGTTTTTTCACTCCAGCGCCATCCTCGATCAGGTACCTTTACTGGATTTTTTGTAATTGGATGAAGGACATCATACCTAGGTCCAAATGTATTTCCATTTGGCCAGCTCATATTAATTTTTCCAAAAATTCTATAGTTATTATCAACATTGTTATATAATGTAATAGCACGAGGATAGTCATTTTTCTTATATAATTTACGAAGAGCTATTTCCGTTTCCTCTATAGACAAACCATCATTTTTTGCTTGAATTATAAGATTTTTAACATCTTCTATTCCTTCTTTAGGACACATCAATTTATATTTGTAGTTAACATCATTTACATATACTAAAATATATTCATGAATATTACCGATACCCTTATCATTCTTAGGTACCCTTTTATTCCATACAATATTTTCAACTAAACAATTCTCAGACCAAATTTCATCGCATATCATTTTTAATTGTGCATATTCATTTTCATCTATACTAATAAAAATCATTCCTTGTTTTGATAACAAGTGCCTTGCCATTTTTAATCTCTCATACATAAACGAAAGCCATTTGCTATGTCTAAAACAATCATTTCCGTCCACTTGCTCATCAGAATAAATAAATCCATCATTCATGGTGTTATATGGTGGATCAATATAAATAACATCAATCTTTCCCCTATGAGTTTTCTCAAGCAATCTCAATGAATGCAAATTATCCCCTTCTAACAGGAAGTTATATTGTTCAGTATCTGTGGTTCCCACTATCTCTTTTTCCTGAACTTCAGTAAATACTGGAATATGTGTCTGCATCTTTATATCCACTTCTTCCTCATGCTCTTCCCACACAAGTCCATATTTTTTTGAAGTTAATTCCCGCTCTATTTGGTTAATTGCTATTAACGACATATCATCATTATGCTGTTCTTTTAAAGTTTCTAGGAAACTAATCATCTGTTCCCTTCTTATCTGTGATAAATTCGCCATCATTTCCTCCTAAATTGCAAATTGCTTTTTCTCTGTCTTACTTAAACATAAATAATTCAGATGACACTTAGCACAATTTTCTTTCTCACATTTTCTTGGTAGATTGTTCTTACGAATATTCTCTGCCGCATCTTTAATATCTTTCATAACTTCCGTCATTACTTTATCTGTTATATTTTCTCTGGCACTATGCTCAGAATCTAACTGATACACTTCCATATAATCAGCCTTATTACCAGTCAGTTCCTGATATCCGAGTGCATATATCTTAAGCTGTTGTTTATTAATAGATTCCAATACTTCCTTGTTTGCTGTTTTGAAATCTACAATAGAAGTTTGTTCTTTTCCATCCTCATTAATCTTCTTTACTAAATCAATTCGTCCATTTACTTTTATTCCATCTCCCATGTCAATTTCAATTTCTGTTTCAGCCATATGGATATTCCTAAAATCTTCCTGGTTATGCTCAACATAATTACCAATTGCCCTTGAAATACTATCATACATATTCTTCTCAAGCTTTGGTGTTGCATAAGGTAAATAAAATGACTCATCAATCATTCTTTTCACATCTTCCTTTGTAATAGCTTTACCAGACATAGCTACCACATGAATGTTCTTAACAATCTCATGCATCACATTACCGTAACCCAATGCAGGAACAATTGGCTGAGCAAATCCATAAAACATAGAAAGCTTGAACCGATATGGACAATCAAAATAATCTTCTAATAGGGAAAAATTCAGTGACAGTGACATACTATCTCTTCTAATCTCTGGAAGGTTATTTGGATTATACCTAATATTCCCATCATATTTTACCAAATAGGAAGAATCTTTTGCCTCCTCTAGAAAAGTTGATATGTATTTGTCTCGACTAGTATCTGATCTTGTTAAATATAAATATTTCTTTGCACGCGTTATTGCAACATAAAATAATTTTCTTTCCTCTTCAATATCTCCATCAAATCGATCTGAATTTGATATCCAAGTACGATCCAAAACATGCCAAACGCCTTTTCCTCCAACTCTCTGAGCTGGAAAGAAATTTTTATTCAACTGTGGTATAAACACTGCTGCATATTCCAACCCCTTAGACTGATGCACTGTCATGATACTCACTGCATCTGGTTTTGTAAATGAATTGGTTAAATATCCTTCAGGATAATACTCTGTTGCTGTATATTTCATAAAAGAACAAAAATTATTCAGCTTTGATTTTGGTTTCAACGTATAGTTAATAATCTCATAATCTGCAATAACCTGACTGAACTTACCAAGATTATACATCAGAATTTCTGTTTCTACTCTTCCGTCCTCAACAATAGAAATTCTCCTCAGAAAATCATAATATGTCTGTTGGAGATTTAATTCTGAATATAATTTAACTTCTTTAACGTCTATAGTTGCTAAATATTGTAATGCATCCGCAATTTCTTTTTTATCTAACGGATAATCTACTTCCAACCATTTATTATATAAATCCGTTGCAGATAAATCTCCATTTAAGTAATCAAATATTCCTTTTGCAGCTTGACACTCCTTCGCTCCAAATAAATCGTTAACCCCCTCTACTACAAATGGAATATCGTACTCTTCTAACTTTTCTGCTATCAGAGAACTAATTTTTCTTTTTCTCAACAATACAGCAATCTCTGAATATGGAATTCCAATTTCATGCAATTTAATAATTCTACTAGCTATGAATTCAAACTCATCATCAATATCCTTGTATTCTTCATAGGCAGCATCACCTATGTCGTACTTTGTTCTACATCCAGACTTCATAACCTTTGGCAATCGATTATTATTATTTACAATTACTTTCCTTGCTATATCGACTACACCCTCTGTACTTCTGTAATCTGTATCAAGAACAATATATTTATCTAATCCATATCTTTCCTTGAATGTAAGTATATTTTGAGGGTCACTACCTCTAAACTGATAAATTGTCTGATCATCATCTCCAACAACACAGATATTTGTTCCAAATCCATTTAAAATTCGAATCAATTTTTCCTGAACAGGATTGGTATCTTGATACTCATCGACTGTTAAGTATTTGATTTTTTCTTTAATTATTTGAGCAAATTCTTTATTTGTCTCAAGCTGATTTATCATCTCTCTGAGTATAAGTGAATAATCAAATTTCTTTTCTTCATATAATTTGTTTTGATATTTCTCAAATGCACTTATTGTCTTTGCATCCCACTTGTCCTTTTCAAACCAATTTTCATTTAGAATGCCCATAACAGTAATAAACAATGATGTTTCAATATATTTCCTTAAGTCCAAATCCAACATCCCACACTCTTCATAATATCGCTCTATAAAAAGTTTGGTATGAATTTCATCCATGACGCTAAATTTCTGAAATTCTGGAATATACTCCTGAAGCATTTTTATACAAAAACCATGGATTGTTCCAATGTACATATGAGCAAATCCTTGCGTGTTCCCTAGTACTGATTTCCCAAAATCATAAATTCTGCTTTTCAGTTCTTCCGCAGCCCGCTTTGTAAAAGTAAATGCTACGACGTTTTCTGGCAATACATCTTCTTTTGATTTCAGAATATTTATAATACGTCTTGTAACAACACCTGTTTTTCCAGCTCCAGCACAGGCAATAATCTCCAAATCTTCATTAATAGTATTAACTGCAATTTTTTGATTATCAGATAATCCATCAAGTAATCCCACTGTACTTTCTCCCCTCTTACATTTTCTAAAGTCTTTTGTAAATAGCTATCGTATCTATTAGCCAAATTTATTTCACAAGTAAATGCAATAACTCTATTCGATTACGATATCATCAAATTAACCTAAATTAAAAACTTTATATCTCCCTATTCTATCACATCTCCCTGTCCTTTTTTCAGGACTTACACTACTTAAGTGATAACTTTTTCAACACTTCATATGCCTTAGGCGTAACAATATACCGACCTTTCATATGAAGCATTTCAACATATCCATCATCAATCAATTCTTTCAATATCTGATTTACCTTAAGCTTTCCGCAAGGCACCAGATTAGCTATTTCTTGTTGATTCAATGGGCAGATACTCTTCCCATCGATTTGTAACTGATTTTCCTTTAGAATTACTAATACCTTTGTTTTTTCATTCACAAAGCCAAGTATTTCATTCATATTCTAATCCTCATTCTCTAAAAATCATTTCTTAATGGTTTAATTTTAAAACCATTTTACCATAACCACTTTTGTAAAACAAACGATTTTTGAAGTTTTATGCAAATAACTATTTTAAAGAAAAACCGTGTTGCTACTTGTAATCCATCCCCATAGCAACACGCTCATAAACTACCTACTTCTATCCCATTTCTTCTCCTGCGTTCCATCCATACGGTGCATCATCTTCGCCTCATAAATCTCCTGATATCCCTCAAACAATTCTGAACTAGACATCTTTTGATTCATCATCCGCATAACCTCTTTATACAAGCTTAAATTGTAATTATTATCTACCATATCAAATTCAAAATACTTTGCCTTAGAACCCACAGATAAAAGAGAATATGATTCAGGAGTAACTCCATCCACAAGCATCTCCACAGCTATTAATTCAGATTGCTCCGTTATCAAACTGGATTTATAAGCAATTTCTAGTTCTTTCGCTTCATCATAGATCTCACCAAAATAAATTGGATGACCAATACGCTTAAAATAAGCTTCCACCATAGCATAGGTGTCTTCCTTACCTGTCATATGATAGCGCTTCACTTTTTCTTCTACAGATAAAAGAGAATACTCCGCAAACCGATCAGGAAGTGACTCTGTATAAACCACTAATTCAGATTTTACTTCTGCTTGATCTGGCACAATGCTTTGTAAATCTTGCTCACTTGCCAGTGACTCCACTCGTAACGAAATATTCTGATATTTCGAATGCTCTACATGCTCCTCCAACTCCTGATTATCTTGTAACATTTCATCCCATTTAGGCTTCTCCTCATAAAATACCACCGGCTTCTCTATTGGTTTCTGACTCTCAAATACTTTCTCATCTTCCAAATACAAATCTTCCCTTACAATTTCAGCTTTCGGCTCCACTACTCTCTCCTCAACAAACTCAGGTATTTCCACTTTATTTGTAGAATTAATTTCATCAAACTCTGATACCACATCCATTGCTGTATCTAACTTTTCTGCCAAACATCGTTCTGCCATTGCAACCATATTCTTGGCTTCCTTTTTCTCAACCTTCAGCTGATCCAGTTTGCTGTACTCGTCGATTCGCCATTGCTGATACGCGCTCCAATCCCCATCAGAACTACAAGCTCGTTTCTTACTAGAATTTTGCTTGTAAATAGAGTCCTGAATCTTTGTGATTTCATCAATACGCTCCAGCTTACTTTCTCTAATATTAAGTAGATCCTCTATGGTCCGGATATTATTATTTGCTAGAAACAGATACTCTTCCTGCAACTTATGAAACAACATCAAATCCTTGGCATACTTGGCTGATTTTACATAAAAACGTTTCTGCTCAATCATACGCAAACGATACATTTTTCCATAAAATCGATTTTGATAGGGTGACATATTACTTCGCTTTACCCAAGTTGGATTTGTAGCGTGAAAGTAAGGTATATTCATACTGGTGTATTCAAAGCAATATTTAAACCTGTCCTCTGCAAAGTATTCATCCATTTTATCCAAATGATGATACAACTTTCGTCCAGGCATCTTTACTGTCAGATATTCTTTCGGCTTGAATTCATATCCCAATCGCTGCATTAAAAACAAAAAATGCTCCATGCTCCCAGCATAGGTAGCACAAAACATTGCGTCTCGATGAATCATTTCTTTAAATGTCTGTTCATACTGCCATTCTTTTCTGGAAAGATTCTGCGAATTCTTCACATACTCTGCATCGATAATAGATAGACCGTATTCCTTGCATAGTTTGTTGGTAATGGGTTGAATTATGTGCTTCCAGTCACCCTTCTTATAATCATACTTTCTACCATCAAGAAGACTCACACTATTCCAAACGATGTGACTATGAATATGATCTTTATCAATATGAACGGCATAAACAGCTTCATATCTGTCACCAAGAAATTCCTCCGTGAATCTTCGTGCCATATCAAATGCAATTTCTGGTGTTCCCTCTCCTGGCTTCAAAGACAGTACGATATGATATCCCTGCCTCTTATTCGTCTTCTGAAATAGCTTCTTTGTATCCATCATCTGGTCAAAGGCTGTTTCTGGCAGACAGTTTACACCGCCCACCAAAAATAATTTCTCAGTCTTGTCTGGATTCTGAATATACTCCAGTGCATTTTGAAGATGTTGTGCCGGATTACGTTTTTTCTCTGAATTCATGTGCATGATTTTCGTAATTGCCATACTTCTAGTACCTCCTTCAAAATATTCTGAAGCTTTACCACTTCCTGACGAGTCTCTTCTATCGCTGAAAAATATATCTGCCCTTGCGCATTTGCTAAATGTGCCATTTGGTTCACATTGTTTGATACTCCAGAAACCTTTCTGATTAACTGTGCCCTATCTGCCGCAAATGTTGGATCAATCCCTTTTGCATTCTGAATCAAAGCTCGCAAATATTTGCTTCGATCCATTCCCGCTGATTTCGCATCTGATTCCAGTTTCATAAAATCTTCCTCTGATAATTTCAAAGAAACGTGACAATCCTTCTTACAGGATAGGTATTTTCGTTTTCCATTTGTCATATAAAAATCCTCCAATCTTCCTTAGTGTTTTGGTACAAATTTCTCTTATCTGTGCCATTGTCTTTATCTCCTTTCTTCCCTGGCTAATGCCAAAGTAATTCTCTTAGTACGGTTCACAGGGTTTGCAAGATACGGAAAAGGTAGCACTTTTCCCATCCGCAACAGCGGACGTCTTGGCAGGAGCACCTGCACCCGATATTTTGCCCACCGCAGTGGGCGATATAATATACAATAAAATTACACTTATGATATTTACCAAAAGCATAAAAATATCAGAAATGAAATCTATCAGCCTCTTCTGATTGCAAAAAAAAAGACATCTGACACCAGTCATTTCATCAGTAATTTCTGATTTCAGACTGGCTTTTTCATGATGTCATCTTTTCACAAGTGATTTCATTTCTGATTTCTTTTAGAAAATATTGTCCAAATCCAAGTACTCATTGTCAGCAACTTCCACTTCACTGATATCAGCTTTGATTTCAGTTTCCTTTTCATTTGTAGTAGTCAAAGTGGCAATAGCCTTCTCATCAGCAGCAACACCTCTATACTTCTCTGCAAGTGTTCTCCCAATTGATGACACATCATCTGTTTCTCCAGCCAGCAGACCAATCAAAAATCCACCAACTACCTTCGGAAGATCTGCTGTTAATTGCTCCATCACGCCATTTGTAATCCGCTTGATAAATTCTTCTTCACGCTCTCGTGTCTCCAGATAAGGATCATCTTTTAAATCTGCCATCTTGTGATAATAGCTGTTAATTGCATCGATTATAAAATCCTGCTGTGAGGAACAAATATCCTTATCCAGCTGGTGAAGATACTCCCATGCCTCCTTATGCTTAGGATTATTGGCATAGAATCGAACTGTCTTTTGCTCTATATCCTTCATTTGCCCCAACTCCCTTCCTAAGCACGTCTTTGTTTACGCATTGCAAGATAGCAGAAATACTCAAAGCCTTTGGCATTGGAACAAATGTCATGATTAAAAGATACTCTTGCCGATTCATACTCTCCAAATAACTCTACCAGCTTTGCTCCACCACCCATAAAATGCAGTTTCATCAGTTTTGAATTATAGCCAAGCTCCTTTAATTTCAAGAAAATACTTTGCACATAGGTCTTTGCTGTCTCTTCCATAAACATCAAATATTCTTCATCCACATCGGCTCTTCCCTTCATGAGATAGGAATTTAACAGGCTTTCATCCAGTTCTACCTGAAACTTATTGAGCACTGCATCATGAATCAGCAAAGCGCATTGTTTCACGCCAAGGATTTCCGTCCACATCTTTTTCTCAATGGTTCTACCATCCTGAAGATACATAACATTCATGGTTCCATTTCCAATGTCAGCCAACATATTAAGTCCATGATAAGAACCTAACTTTTCTGCCACAGCAGCATAACATTGTGGCATTACACTGCATCCAGTGATGTCTACAAAATATTTGCTTCCACAATAGGTAAATTCCACTTGCTTATTTCGTAGCAAATACTTCTTGAATTCCTCCTGCTGTACGTCTCTCCATTTCAGTGGTAACCCTACTGCAAGGTGAACTCGCTCTCTTGTAATTCCTCTTAGTCGAAGTTCCTTTGCAATCGCTGCAACGGTAAGAATATAAAAATCATCATCGTTAATTTTTTCAGATGCATATGGCTTATGCCCCTGATTTAGCACATAATACTTTTCCTCAAAGAACAGATAATCTCTGCTCATAATTGGCTCTGTGTCATATATCGCCATTCCATTGCTAAATACTATATTTGCTGTTTTCATATTTCCGAAACCGTGATCTACAGCAATAATCAGGCTCCCATCTACTCTATATTGATTCATAAAAAATCCTCTCTTTCTTGTGTTTGCTAATTTTAGTGAAACTGTCTGACTACATCATGAAGCACAACTTCCTCTGCCATCATTCGCGCCTGGTTGCGAAGGTGTAATTGCTCGATAAAGGAATTCGGATTCTTTGGTCTATGCTTATTCAGCCATCTGATTTCAATATCTTCTAATAACTCATATGCTGTTTCATTAACCATTTCCGCTCGCTCCTGTAATTCTCCAAAGCGCACCAGACTGCGATATCGCTGTGGGTAAGTTATCTTAATATGCTCAATCCACATACGACCATATTTCCCAACATTAAGGCACTGACTATCCTCCGATGGAACAGATAAAATAGGATAAAAAATCCCGTCTATCTCCTGATACTCTATCCCCAACTTCTCAAATATTGTTTCTTCCTTCATGACACATACATCCTTTCTTTTCTAATCTGCAAGACCGCAACACCGCAAAGCCTATTGTGTTTGCAACCTTGCAATCATGTGAAACACCGCAAATTTAAGACCGTAAAATCTGATACTTTGCAATGTTGCGGTCTTAACATCAATACTCATTCGAAACCTCGTGCTTCAAATCCCAATACCAGATATTGTTGAATCGCTTTGCTTTAATTCCTAATTCCTTCTTGGCACTTTCCAAAGTTCTCTTGGAAATTCCTTCACCTGAGGCAATATCCATAATTTCACTACTTGGCATCATGGTTTTGTCTGCGCTCAAATCTTTCAGTAACTGCTTTGCCTGCTCCAATTTATTTGCTTTTGGAACAATCCCACCAAGTACTTCATCTGCTGTAATATCATAATCACCTACCCAACAAAAACCATCTTCTTCAAGGGCAAATGCTTTGGCATGTCCAAATGCAGCTAAGTTATTCTTAATCTGAATCACTGCCCTCATTTGTTCCTGCCCTTCGATTCGCCCAACTAGAATAACGCTTCTCGCAACTGCAAAGAAATCTATAGAACCCATACCACGATACGCCGCTTTTGCTCCACCACCTTTGTTCATATGACCGATAAGAACAATGGCGCACCCCGTTTTCTCAGCTAATGCTCCAAGCTTTTTGGTCATATCACGAGCTTCATTTGCACGGTTCATATCTGTGCCACCACCGAGATATGCTTGAATTGGATCTAGCATAAGCAGTTTTGCTTGTTGCTTCATTATGGCTTCCTCTAATCGCTCATCTACCATAGATACTGATTTTTCACTTTCATCTATAATAGAAATTCGACTACAATCGGCTCCAGCAAGTTCTAGTCTAGGCTTCACAGTGTCAGCCAAACCATCCTCTGCTGTTTGGTAAATTACATTTATTGGCTCTGTAGGCTTCATTTCATCATCAAGACCTTCTCCCTTTGATAGCCTCGCAGCTATGTTCAGCACCAAAGTACTTTTACCATCTCCAGGATCACCCTGAATGATGGTAAGTTTTCCATATGGAATAAATGGATACCAAAGCCAATCAATGGAACTCGCCTGAACATCTGCCATATTAATCATCTTTAGTTCAACTTTTGTTTCCTCCACAATTCTCACTCTCCTTCCCTGCTGTACTTTTTCCTTCCCACAAATATCTTGCACCTTCAAGCATCCATAAAATGGCTTTTAACATATATTCATAGTCCAGCTGTAATTCCTGTATTTCTTCACTGGTTCTCTGAATATTCTCCGACATTATCTGCTCATGCAACTGATGAAGAATTTGTTGCATTTTCTGCAACTCCTCAACCAGCACATATACCGTCTCCTTCTTACCAACAACACACACATGGTTATAAATACAGGAACGAACAAAATAATCTTTTTTCAACATTCCACTTGCCTTAATCTTTGCTTCAATTTCTCTTCTCTCGTAATCAGAGATACGAAAACTGATTGTTGGATTCTTATGAACTCCTGGCATTATTCATCACCTTCCTTATCTGTCATCACAAATGCATCATTTAACATGGTTGCCATCTGCTTTTGCTCACTTGGAAACATATGTGCATAGCGGAAAGTTATATCCGAACTCTCATGACCTACTCTTGAACCAATAGCTACCGCTGTAAATCCCATATTGATCAAAAGTGATACGTGACTATGGCGCAGGTCGTGGATTCTGATTCTCTGTACTCCTGCTTTCTTAGCCCCACGATCCATTTCATGGTGTAAATATGTTTTTGTAATATGAAACAATCTATCTTTCTTGGTAATTCCATATAATCGACTCATATAGTCCTGCAATTCATCACGCAAGAAATCAGGAATCACTACATCTCTTTTACTCTTAGGAGTCTTTGGATCTGTAATAACATCTTTACCCCTGATTCGCTGATAGGATTTTGTGATATGAATCATGCTCTTTGGAATATCAATATCTGCTGGTGTTAGTGCCAGTAATTCTCCCATTCGAAGACCACACCAATAGAGAATCTGAAACGCATAATAGGAAACTGGTTTGTCCTTTACCTGCTCGATAAATTTCAAATACTCTTCCTTAGTCCAAAAGAGCATTTCGTCTGCTTTCCCTTTTCCCAATGGCCCTGCCTTCACTACTGGATTCTCCTTCAATTCATAAAATCTTACTGCATGATTAAACAATGCGCTCAGCTCCGATTGAATGGTTTTCAGATAAGTAGGCTTAAATAATGCTCCTTGGGGATTCTTAAGCTTAATCATCTGATTCTGCCACTGAATAATATCCGTTGGTTTGATATCTTTCATTTTCTTGTCCTTAAAATAAGGAAGTATTTTGCTGTTAATAACCGCTTCTTTCGTATTCCAAGTATTTTCTTTTAATTTGGGTTTCATATCTCTTGTATAGGCTTCTACAAAGTCATCAAAAGTCATTTCCAAATTAGCTTCTTCCTTCATACGAAAATGCTGTTCCCACTCTAATGCTTCTCTTCTGGTCTTGAACCCACGCTTCAACTTGCGCTTATTCTTGCCAGTCCAATCATAATAATGGAACGAGACATACCATGTGCCTCGCTCCTCATCTTTATATGCTGCCATCAATTTCTCCTTTCGTTACGCTGTTACTCTTACTCCGTAAAACTTCTCTTCAAAATACTTAGTTGCTACTTTGCCAGGAATGGTAATAAAACCTTTTGCGTCAAGCTCTTCATTCATCTGTTTGATGAGTTTATACGCATACGGTTTTGAAATGCCAAGCATTTCTGCCATCTCAGCTGCTGTAATATAAATTGCTCCTTCCATCCGTCCACCTCCTTTGCTTAAAAATTTCAAAATCTAACTAGGGACCTGGGGAACCACCCCGGCCGCCGGGCTATTGTTTGGACTATTGCAGCTAGATCAGGTGCTATAACTCACGCTATAGCTACGGTTTTCCTGTTTGGAAAATCGTTGGCGTTCTGTGTATTCATATGTTGTTGATGTTTCAATCAACCTCGGCTATGCGCCCCGGGCCTGCTCTTGTGTGAGATATTCCCGCCAATTCTGGGAGTGTCATCATCGCTCGCTTCCTTATCAGAAGGTCTTGGCAAATGTCTGTTAACATATGGTACCGCTCATTCAGTTTGTATTAGTGTTCGCTTCATGGCGAATGTCCTATTGTGATACCTATTATAATTCGCCTCATGGCGAATGTCAATATTATTTTCGCCTCTAGGCGAACATTTTTATTTACTGTATCTCATTTATCAGATATAATAAGTCCTATAAGGTTTCATTTTTATTTAAATTCCAGTAAAGGAGACAGACTATGACCATTGGTAAAAAAATAAAATTTGTACGAAAACTCAGAAAAATGACCCAGCAGGAACTTGGAGTTGCTGTTGGTTTAGAAGAAAAAGGAGCTGCAAATCGTATTGCACAATACGAATGCGATTACAGAGTTCCTCAAAAAGACATGCTTTTAGATATGGCAAAAGCTATGGATATTAATCCCCTGAACTTTGTTAGCGAAGTTCCAGGAAGTGCAGAAGATATTATGCAGACTTTCTTCTGGCTGGACGAAGATAACCGCGGTGCAATCAATCTTTTCTCTCTTATCCGTAGTAATAAAAAAGAAAAAACCACCACAAAGGCGGTAGCCCAATATGATGACAATGATGATTACTGGCCAGATGAACCGCCAGTCGGTATGTGGTTTAATTATGGGTTGGTTGATGAATTCATGAGGGAATGGATGATTCGAAAACAGGAGCTAGCAAAGAAAGAGATAACTGAAGATGCGTATTTGGAGTGGAAATTGAATTGGCCGGATACTTGTGATGATTGTGGGAAAAGTAAGACGAAAACTTTATGGAGGAAAGATTAATGGCACCTAACTACAAAACTACAGATGGTTTAATGAGACACTTAAGAAGCAACGGAATAGATATATCTGGAAGCAGGCAAAAAAAAATACTTACTAACACTGGATACTTTCATGGCTACAAGGGGTATAGATTTTTCAAAAATTCTTCATACAGACTACCATTTACATCCTATGATGAAATATATGCCACTTTAGAATTCGATACAAAATTGAAATCTCTATTTTATAGTAAAATAATGTTTATTGAAACTGCTCTAAAAAATATTGCTCTTGATACAATCATGAACGAAATTAATTCCAGCAATTTACAGGACATGTATGATAAGGTAGTTAGCAGTTATAAAAACTCTCCTTCAACGTTCACTTCAGAGGAAAAAAAGAAGTTACAAAAAAATAAACTAAGTTTACAAAGTACAATCCAGTCTGCTATAACCCGAGCATATAGCAAAGGTAATCCAAAAATTACACATTTCTATAATAATATAAATTATAATGATGTTCCCCTCTGGACAATTTTTGAAATTTTAACTATGGGTGACTTTGGATACTTGCTTTCTTGCCTGACCATTGATATGCGTGAAAAAATTTCTATAGAAATCGGGCTCAACTTATCAAGCGATACTAACCGAGAACTCCTATATAAATATGTATATGCATTAAAAGACTTACGAAATGCAGTTGCTCACAACGACGTAATATATGATACTCGTTATAGAAAAATGGATCCATCTACGCCTATGAAACAATGCTTAAAATTAGAAGTTGGATTACCATATGTTAATTTCAAAACATTAGGGGATTATCTTATATTAACGTGCTACTTTTTAAAACTCTTTGGTGTTTCAAAAACAGAAATAAAAGCCTTTATAAGAGAATTCGAAAAATTCAATGATGAATACTTACATTCAGTTGGAACTCCAATTTCGCACATTACAATACATCCCGACTTAACATCAAGGCTAACACTACTAAAAAATTATATTTAAGACTTGCATATTTTACTGTAATGTTGTATATTATATATATCAATTGGGGTATGTATTTGCGGATACATACTTGGAGGAGTCAAGGCGTATGCCTTGGCTCCTCTTTCGTTTATTTATTATTTATATTTAACAAACAGGTATCAAAAAGGTATCACGCCCCAAAGAAAAGCCCCAAGAACCGCGTGAATACGCCATTCTTGGGGCTTTGTTCTCTACTCAAACTCGATAGTTTGTACTATATGTTGTGTTTTATATTTTCTATCGGAACTATATTTTGTGTTTTTATTCTATTTATTCCATCATTCCCATTGATTTTTAAAGAATTTTGCTGACAAAATGACGACATT
>JAQUUB010000038.1 GCA_028694115.1 Lachnospiraceae bacterium | reverse complement strand
GTTTGGTAGCTTAATTTTACATCAAAAAGGAATGAGATTCCTTATATTTTGGGCATTTTTTTAAAGTTGTTCATTACAATGCTGATAAAATCAGGAGCTTGTGGATAAATCTGCGGAAACTCAAGACTAAAAAGCTTTTGAAACTCATTTAGAGTTCATTATATCATATGCAGAATTATAAAAAATACAATAAAAATCAAACTATTTGATGAAAAATTTACATGTATCATTTACAAGAAATACAGATGTAAAAATTGAAAACTTTACTCTAAAGATTTCTCCAAATCATCCGATATAGTCATTAGAAAACTCAGAATGACGATGCGAGTAACGGATTCATAAAGCAATATTTTTTTATCACATGGAGGTGAATATCATGGACATAGAACCATTAGGAAGTATGATGTCTTTACAGGCACAGAATTATCAGCAGGTAAATACGAAAAATTAGAGTGCGGAGATCAGCAAGGATGCTGAGGTTAATGCACAACAGGTAAATGTGGACACAAAAACAGTTGCAGTGAAGAAAGCTGAACAGAAGGATAACGAGAATTCTTCAGACGCTTATTCTTATGCTGAGGAACAACAGCAGAAATCATCAGCTGCAACGGAACAGATCAAAAAAGCGGTTGCCAAGATCAATAAGAGTATCAACAACAGCAATGAAGAAGCGGTTTTTGGTATTCATGAAGCAACTAATCGTGTCACGATAAAGATTGTGGATAAAGAGAGCAAAAAAGTAATCAAGGAACTTCCACCGGAAAAAACACTGGATATGATCGCCAAGGTTTGGGAGATCGCAGGTATCATGGTGGATGAGAAGAGGTAATACGCGTAGGGCAGTAATGCTGTATCGCGTTTACATGGAGGAATAATATGCCAATTAGAATAACAGGTATGAACTCTGGTTTGGACACAGAGGCTATTATCACACAGCTTGCCAGTGCGAGAAGTGTAAAGGTGCAGTCTTTGAAAAAAGCCCAGATTAAACTGAGCTGGAAACAGGATGCATGGAAAGCACTGAATACAAAAATATACAGTTTTTATACAGATACTTTAAATGATATGAAATATCAGTATTCTTATGCAAAGAAGGCAACTACAGTATCTGATTCAACAAAGGCGAGTGTTACAACCGGAGATACGGCGGTTAACGGAACACAGAGCTTGAATATTCTTAGTCTTGCTAAAGCCGGTTATATGACGGGTGCAAAACTGAGTGGAAATAATACTTCTAAGACAACCATGGCAGACCTGGGAATTACAGAAAATTCATCTTTCACCGTAACTGCCGGAGATGGTACTACAAAGGATATTTCAATTACCGGTGCATCTACAATTGCAGATGTGGTATCACAGTTGAAATCAGCAGGGGTAAATGCTAATTTTGATGAAAAGCAGCAACGTTTTTATATTAGCTCTACGGCGACGGGCGCAGATAACGATTTTAATATAACGGCATCTGATGTAAATGGAACCAATGCTTTATCGAAATTGGGACTGGATGTTAACGCTAGTGACTGCAATAAAATAGATGGAACCAATGCCAAGATTACGTTGAACGGTGTTAATTATGAGTCAGATAATAATGTTTTTGAAATTAATGGCTTAACTATTTCGGCAACAGCTGTAACAGGCGCCGGGGAAGAAAATGCAATCACCATTAATACGGATGATGATTATTCAGGCATCTATGATATGGTTAAGAATTTCATTACCAAATACAATAGTCTGATCAATGAAATGAGTTCTTTATATAATGCGGATTCAGCTGCCGGATATGACCCACTTCTATCAGAAGAAAAAGCGGACCTTTCAGACTCTGAAATTGAAGACTGGGAAGAGAAAATAAAGGATGCGTTGCTTCGAAAGGATTCAACACTGAGCACGATAACAACAGCGATGACGGGCATCATGGCATCCGGAGTTTCTGTAACGCAAAGTGATGGAACTTCAAAGACGATGTATTTATCAGATTTTGGTATTAATGCACTTAGTTATTTCAGCGCGGCTGAAAATGAAAGAAATGCGTATCATATTGACGGTGATTCAGAGGATAGTAGTACAAAAGCCAATACAGAAAAGCTGATGAATATGATCAAAACTGATCCGGATTCAGTAACGAATTTCTTTACCGGTCTTACTAAGAGCTTATATGACAAGATGACAGAATTAATGGCGCATACCGATTATAGCAGCGCCTACACAGTATATGAGGATAGATTAATGCAATCCGAATACTGTGATTATAACAGTAAGATATCAGCAGCGGAAGAAAAACTGAATAACTATATTGATAAATGGTATAGCAAGTTCTCCACTATGGAAACTGCTTTGTCTAAGATTAATTCACAATCCAGTTCTTTAAGCAACCTTTTAGGACAGTAATACTAAAATGATAATTGAAACAATGTAGATGGAGGCAACGTCATGACGACAGCTCAAAATGCTTATGCACAATATAATAACAATAAAATTTTAACAGCATCACCGGCTGAATTAACTTTAATGCTTTATGATGGTGCAATAAAATTTTGTAATATTGCTATTATAGGAATGGAACAAAATGATATTGAAAAAGCTCACAACAATATTATAAAGGTACAGCGGATCATAGATGAATTTCGATCTACACTGGATATGAAGTATCCTGTTGCCAAGGATTTTGACCGAATCTATGAGTATTTGCAGAGGCGTTTACGGGAAGCTAATATCAAAAAAGATAAAGAAATCCTGGAAGAAGTAAACACACACCTCCATAGTGTGAGAGATACCTGGAAGGAAGTTATGAGATTAAATAAGGAAAAAAAGCAGGCGTAAGGGAGATCATATGTTGAAACAGTACCTGGATTTATTAAAAGAGAGTCTGGAAAACAAATCTCAAATATTGTCAGAAATCGAGAAATCCAGTGAGAAACAGAGCAAGCAGATAGCAACCGCTCCTTTTGATATGGAAGCTTTTGATGCAATTGTAGATGAAAAAGATGTTATGGTATCTAAATTAAATCGTATGGATGAAGGTTTTGAAAGTCTGTATGAAAAAATAAGTGATAATCTGCAAGCAGAAAAAGAGCAGTATACAGAAGAGATTCGTTCCATGCAGGAACTGATTAGAACAGTAACATCTCAGAGCATGACTATTCAGGCTTTGGAAAAAAGAAACAAGCAGGGTATCGAAGCGGTTTTTGCCCGGGAGCGACAGAAATTGAATGTACAAAGAAGTGCTTCCAAGGCTGCGATGCACTATCATGACAGCATGAACCAGACACATATTATAACACCACAGTTTTTAGATAATAAGAAATAAAAAATGCGAAAAAAATCTTGAAAGACTATAAAGTTTTGAAAGATTTTTTCGATATATAAAGTAAGTAAAACAAAAACTTACTTCAATAAGTAAAGAAACTTACTTAAAACACATGGAACAGAGGTCGAATGGGGAACGCTCGTACGTGCTAACCGCTAAGCCGATGTATCCAAACCAAACGAGTGGCATGGATGCCACCGTAAATTCAAGGAGGAATTAATTATGGTAGTACAACACAATCTTACAGCAATGAACTCTAACAGAATGTTGAACCTGACAACAAGTGCTCAGGCTAAATCAACACAGAAATTATCTTCTGGTTACAAGATCAATACAGCAGCAGATGATGCAGCTGGATTATCCATCAGCGAGAAGATGAGACGTCAGATGAGAGGTTTGTCACAGGCATCTGCTAATGCAGAAGATGGTATCTCTTGTGTACAGACTGCTGAAGGTACATTAAGCGAAGTAACAGATATGATCCAGCGTATGTCTGAACTGTCTGTAAAAGGTGAAAATGGTACTTTAACAAGTTCTGATCGTCTTGATATCGCAAAAGAGGTTTCTCAGTTGATGTCTGAAATCGATCGTGTTCAGAGTACAACAACATTCAACAACCAGAATCTGTTAACCGGTGAATTCACAGGTAAAGCTCTTCAGGTTGGAGCTGAAGCTAATCAGCATATTGATATCTCTATCTCTAATATGAACATGACTACTTTAGCAACAAAAGCATCTGCAGTTGGTGGATCAACTACATATGGTAAGTTCAGTGGTATCACAACAACATCTGCAGAGACAGAAGCTCCTACATCTACAGAGTTTGCTTCTTTGAACAAACTGGCAAAGAGTATGTTATCTACAGTATCTGCACAGAGATCTTCTCTTGGTGCTGTTCAGAACCGTCTTGAGCATACTATTAACAACCTGGATAACATCGCTGAAAATACCACAGCAGCTGAATCTGCTATCCGTGATACAGATATGGCTACACAGATGGTTAGCTACAGTAATAACAACATCCTGTCTCAGGCAGGTACAGCAATGTTGGCACAGGCTAATCAGTCTAATCAGAATGTATTATCCTTACTTGGCTAATAACAAAAACAAATGTTTTCGTTTAAGCCTTGTGCTGAAAACGTACGAAAGAGGGAGCTGGCAGTATGCCGGCTCTTTTTTTTTTCTTGTAAGGTTCAAGATTGCTCAAAAATGTTCGATATAAAAGATATGAGATAAATGTAAATCAAGAAACTTTAGGAAAAGAGAAAAAAATGAATTTGACGGAAATTTGTATTCCACCTGATACGATTAGAGATACACAGCACTTCTATACAAGAACAGAAAATGGCAGACAGCTCTGCTATATGACCGTAGGACGAGGCTCATATATAGTTGAGGCGAGTATAGACGATGTAATAGAGTTTACGCTAAAAGATGATTACATTATTCATAATGTACAAATTGGGAAGTTTTGCTCTATCGCTCGAAACTTGAAAATCATGTTGGGAAGAAATCACAACTATCATTTGCTGTCCACAGGAGTATCAGATTTATGGGGAAAGGCAGCGGATGATCAAGCAGAAGCTGAAAAGACAAATTTTCATCAAAAAGGTATGGTACTTATCCAAAATGATGTATGGATCGGAAAAGATGTCAGTATTATGTCAGGCGTTACCATACATAATGGTGCTGTAATTGCTGCTGGTTCTCATGTGGTAAAGGATGTACCACCCTATGCAATTGTTGGAGGGAATCCGGCTAAGATTATAGGATATCGTTTTGAAGAAGAGATCATTCAGATGCTGCTGCAGATCAAGTGGTGGGACTGGGAACCGGAGAAAATCAAGCAGAATGCCAAATGGTTTCATGATGATGTAAGGGAGTTTTGCGAAATTTTCATTGGAGAGTGCGATGCAAAGCCTGAACAGGAAACGGTAGCAGGCGGAGAAATAAAATCAACAAATAATCAGTATGTAACGGGAATCGTAGCAGATTTTGATGATAACTATCCGGTATATATCAGGGTCTTGGATGAATTTTTAGAACATTTTATTTATGATGATAGAAAACTTCTATTCCTGATAAAACGTGAATTTGTAGAGCTATATCAGGAAGAAATCATGGAACTGGCACAGATAGCCGATAAGGTAAATGGCAATGAAAAGATACAATGCAGTGTAGATGTTGTGCTGGAGAATGATAACAGCTTAGAAGAACTGGTGAGGAATGCTAATGAACTGATTCTTACCAGAGGAACAGAAACTGTGTATTTGTCATGTTTGTCTGATGAATATCAGAAGCCATATTTATCCGGTGTGGACATGCCAATTTGGTGAGAAATCGGCATGCCTGATATAAAATACTAAAACAAGTCCGAAAACATTTTTTGCAGTTGGTTGACATAAGAAAAGTTTTGAAGAACTTTTTGCTGTCCACTGGCTGCAATTTTTTTTCTCTCAGCATCATGAATTAAGTAAAAATCAATTTTGTTTAGCAAGTCCTGTTCGCTCTCGTAATAAACAAAATCTTCATCCGGAATAAAGTAATCCAGAAAATCAGCTTGAAAATTAGTGAGTAAAAATCCACCGCACCCCATAATATCCAGTGCGCGTAACGGAATACCTGATTGAATACTGCGCAAAGATATGTTCAAATTAATCTTTGCGTTTTGAAAAACATAAGGCATACCATCATAATAGTCAACGGGACCATGGTTAGTGATACCTTTAACGGCATAGGATTGATCCGGCGTATATAAATCCAGAGGCTGTTTGCAGGCAATAGCCTTCAAATAACGATCACGTTCTATAGCTGTGATTTTCCTGTTGATTACATACTGGGAGAACAGGTATTCATAGGTTTCAACACCATCTGTATTGGGTGCAAGCGGCAGATTTGCCTTTAAATCATCCATAATATCAGAGGGAAGACACTCTTTGATGAAATTATATCCAAATACTTTCAACTGGGATTCCATTAATCCAGCCAGATATCCTCGCGTATGCTCCGGCAGATTTTTCATTCGATCAAAGAAATTATGTTTTTCTGTATAAAGAGAACCCACAAAGGCAATATCAGAGCGATATTGCTGCTGTATAGCAGGTGCCTGGGATAAAGAGCCAAGTCGTTTAGCGTTTACTGCAAGTGGGAGATAATGCACAGTTTTTGCACCGGCGTTAGCAAACTCCAGGTACTGTTCTTTATCAAAAAGGTAGATATGATTACAGGGGTTTATAAGAGTATAGGAGTAGAGTAGAACATAGGGACTATCATAAACCCAGGCATAATAAGGAACACCCGTTTCTTTACAGACATTGGATATAAGTGGAAAATAGTTAAAAGAAAAGACCAGATCGGGATGTTCCTGCTTGATTTTTAAAGATAACAAAGCCGATACATGCGGGTCAACTCGAGGTTCGGATTTTTCAAAAGGAAAAATAGAGACCTGAATGTTCATCTCATTAAAGGCTTCAAGAATATCCTGGTTACCAAAACTATTCCATTCAATAAAGAGTAATTTCATTTTGAGAGTTCTCCTAATCGTATTTGAGCCGGCGGATATTCTCCGCATTTCCGGTAGTCCATGATAGCATTTTTATGATTTCCAAGACATTCTTCTATGACTCCCATGTTATAATAAGCTTTGAAGCTGTTTACTCCGGAAACGGAATACTCAGAACACTGTATAGCATATTTGTATGAGGCAATTGCATTTTGAAAATCCCCGAGGTTCATGTAGATAAACCCCAGCAGAAAATGATAGTCTGCAAATTGTGGAAAGAATTCTGCAAGTTCAGAAAGAATACAGGCTCGATTGAATTTCTTCAAAGCTATCAGGCTGTAACCATAGGATAGAACCATTGTTCTCACATAATCCAATTCTGGATTCAAGTCAAAGTCAAAGCATTTTTCAAAATAAAAACAGGCGTTATTATATTTCTTCAATTGGTAATAACATTGTCCAATCTGATAGTTCATATAGGCATCCAGATTTTGATACTTGGACTCATTCAACAGTAAAGTTAAATCACGATTTGCTTTTTGAATCACATCATCAGAAGCGGCGTAGCCACTGTGATTTAGAATAATCGGTAAATCCATGCAGGTATAAGAAAATGGTTCTATAGCAGTAACCTGTTCATGGATAGAACCGGAATAGTGAAAATACCGTTTGTTAAAAAATCGTGTAATCCACTCCTGACTGGTATCACTTCCCTGATCTCCTATGATATGATTGATTCGTTGAACACGTCCAACACAGGGACAGGCATCATTATCCGCCACAAACTGTAGCAGGAAAGAACAGTTACAATCAGTTATATTCTCATCGGCATCAAGCACCAGAATCCAATCGTTTGAAGCTTTACTTATGGAAAAGTTTCTGGCTGCTGAGAAATCATTACTCCAGGGAAACGAAAAGATATTTGCTGTATATTTTTTGGCCAGCTCAACAGTAGAATCTGTGGATCCGGTATCTACCAGAATGATTTCAACAGGAAGAGATTGCAATGATTGCAAGCACTTCAAGATATTCTTTTCTTCATTTTTTACAATAATACAAACAGAGAATGCTGACAATTTTAGGCTCCTGTTCTTACGAATTGATGTGTTTTATCCGATAAATAATATGTTATATATATTTTATCATACATTGATAAGGAAAGTGGGAAATCTTTGATTCCCTGTTGGTGACTACATGCGAATACTGTATTTACATAGTAACCGGATAAATTTCATGGATATTCCCTGGACTCTTCGTAATGAAAAAATTGAAACGGATATCATTTGTTATTCAGAACCCATAGTAAAAGATCCCATAATAGAAGCACAATTTAAAAAGGAATTGGAGTCCAAACACTATGATCTGATGATCAGTAATGATTTCTTTCCATCAGCTGCAAAAGTGGCATATGAATGCCAATTGAAATATGCTGCCTGGATTTATGATTCTCCGTATATTATGTCGATGAGTGATGAAGCTGCATTGCCTAATTGTTATCTTTTTCATTTTGATCGATACCATGCAGATTATGTAAAAATGCATCGAGGGATTCAAATACAATACTTTCATTTAGCTGCTGACTGTGAATGGTTTGGTGGAATCGATATTCAGGACGAAGAAATAGAAAAGTATAAATCGGATGTTTCTTTTGTTGGAAGCTTATATGATGGAGAAGACTGCTATGAGGATCTAAGTAAGATTATGGAACAATACCATGATACTGCGGCCCTTCAATGTATGCAGAGTGTTTGTATCAATGCGGCATTTCAATGGGATGGAAGAGACCGAGTTATGGAGCAGATGACTCCGGAAGTAGTGCAGAAGCTAAATCCTTATTTTAACCAAAAAGAAATGAAAGAATATTATTGTCCGCCGGACTATTATATAGCAAATCTCTTAACACAGAAATCAACGTTTTACGATCGGACAGAAATTTTGAAACTTTTAGCAGAACAGTTTCAGGTTGACTTATATACAACTGGGAAACCGGACTTCCTGGACCAGGTAAAAGTACATCCAACGGTGGAATATTTGTGGGAGGCGCCCAAGGTATTTTTTTCCAGTAAGATAAATTTGAATATATCTTACCGGAGTATCATAGAAGGGACTCCGCAAAGGGTATTTGATATTATGGCCAATGGTGGATTTGTCATGTCATCGTATTGCAAAGAAACAGCAGAATTGTTTGAAGAAGGAAAGGAAATAGAGTTCTTCCGTGAACCGGAAGAAATTCTGGACAAAGTAGATTATTACCTGCATCATGAAGAAGAAAGATTGCGGATTGCAATGAATGGATACCAAAAAGTTAAATCAGAATATAATTTTAGTAAGCGACTCCATATGATTATAGATTATGTGCTAACACATTGATCTTTTCCAGAGCAGGAGCAAAATCTTCGCAAAGCCTGTACTGCTTTAGAGCACCTGAAATATCCCCGGTCAATTCCAGTATACAGCCCATATTGTAACGGGGAATAAAAGTATTGGCGCCGACAACATGACTGACCGTAGAATTAAGTGCTTTTATAAATTCGGCCATGGCATGGAGCAAATCTCCGTTTCGAAGATAGATCAAACCAATCAAACAGTAAAAATCAGCAGAAACGGCAAATTCATCATAGATACCTAAAAGAGAAAGTGCATCTTGCGGCCGATTCAGGTGAAGAAGTGCATAGCCATATCCAATGACCATCATTTGAACATACTCCATGGAAGGGTCAACATCAAAAGAAAGTCCCTTCTCATAATAGTATAGAGCATTTGCATCATCATGAATGGCATTATAGGCTTGTCCCAGCTGAAAATAAAGATATGCATTTTCAGAAACCGTACCGGATACGCGATCCAGCTCTGTTTTCAATAATGCAATATTTCGATTTGATTTGGCCAGCATTTCCTCCGGAGAGCCACAGTAACCGCTGTGGTCAACCTGAAGAGGTATTGCTTCAATCTGATAGACAGAATTAGCAGAGCACGGAACGACCTGCTCGTGAATAATACCTTGATAACAATAATTTTGCTTACAAAAAAGTCGTTCCACCTGATCTACATAGACAGTGTCAGTTTCATTAGATTCATAATGATTAATCCGGGTGATAGTTCCAATTGTACTCGGATGAGTAGATATCCAGGTTAAAATAGCAGGCAAGTCTATATTTGTTATAACTTCGTCAGCATCCAAAACAAGAATCCAATTATTTGAAGATTTGGAGATGGAAAAATTCCTGGCAGCCGAGAAATCATCACACCAGACAAAATCAAAGACCTGGTTGGTATACTGTAAAGCCAATTCTTTTGTTTGATCAGTAGAGCCGGTATCAACTATAATTAATTCACAATTTAATTTTTGAATAGAATCGAGACATGCAACAATATTTTTTGCTTCGTTCTTAACAATCATGCAAATGGAAATTGGATTCATATAACGCCTCCAGCAAATATAAAGTAAAAAGATTGGAAAACAAATGGTACGAAATGTTCTGCTATACAAATGGAATGCTAATAATGAGCCGGAACTGGAATCTACCCTAAAGGAAATAGGGTTAAATGTTATTTCAGTTAAAATAGAGTGTACTCATTATACCAGAGATTTGAATCTGGCGGGAAAACTTGTTGCAATTATTCAGGAAAAAAAAGTAGATGCAGTTGTTTCTTTTGATTACTTTCCCATTATATCTGCTGTGTGTCATGGGTGCCATGTTCCATACTACTCCTATGTTTATGATTGTCCGCATAATACCTTGTTTGCAGGTCAAGTGACTCTGCCAGAAAATCATATTTATATATTTGACAGAGAACTGGAACAGATATTAAGAAGCTATGGGATACAGACGGTATCACATCTTCCACTGGCTGTTTCTACGGATGCGTTTCAAAAGACTATTCGGAAAGCTGATGAAAAACAAAAAAGGAAATTCAGTGCAGAGGTTTCTTTTGTGGGATCCCTGTATGAGAATAATAGTTATTATGACAAGCTGAAAGAGCTTGTGCTGGCAGAAGAAGCAAAGAGAATGGAGGATGCAATAGATAGACAGCTTTTCTCCTACAAACAGAATACTTTGCTGGAGGATATGGTAGATCATAAACTGGATTTATCTTTTTATAGTCAAAAAGCACAGGAAATTGGCGTCAAATTGGATGCGGATTACTTTATAGAGGATATAGATTTGGTTATACCGACTATATTTGAAAAAGAAGTATCCAGAAGAGAACGAAAACAGTTTTTGAACCGGGTTGCGGAAAAACATGATTTGAATATATATACGGCATCTCCAAAAGAGGAGGTTCCACATGCAGTTTATAGAGGGATAGCAGACTATCACAATGAAATGCCAGTTATCTTTGCTAACAGTAAAATAAATCTAAATTTAACTTTACGGTCTATACGCAGCGGTATTCCGCTTAGAGTATTAGATATTTTAGCCTGCGGAGGTTTTTGCCTGACAAATTGGCAACCGGAAATTGAAGAATATTTTTCACCGGGGAGAGAACTGGAAACCTTTGGCAGCTTAGAAGAAGGAATGGAAAAAATTGAGTTCTATTTAACACACAATGATATGCGAATGAAAATTGCAGAGCGAGGTTTGGAAAAAGTAAAGGATAAATTTGGATTTGATAGATTCACAGGCATGGTTATGGAAGGAATAGAGTAATGAAAATACAGTTTTTGAATGGCGGATTTATCCAAAGGGGAGATTTAGCAGGGATATGATAAATATAAATGAGCAGGTAGAACAGATAGGTCAAAAAATGATTCCTACAGATCAGGTAAAGAAATTACGAGAACAAATCAGTAATGCTTATATAAACGGAGATGTAGAAACTCTTTGCAGGTTAATAGATGAAAATCCAAAATTAGTCATCTATGACAATGATTTAAGCTATTTTCACTATTTGAGGATTATTTATCAAGAGGATATAAAAAAAGATGGTAATTCTACCATCTTTTCCAGAGGAAAAACAATGGAAGAGGAATTGGAAGTTTTTTGTACCTTGAAACATCTTATACAGCGGGTAGAGTGGTGCGCAGAATATGATATACAGGAACTGAGAAACTTTATTTTAGACTGGAAGATATCCGCACAGGAGCTGGTGTGGGTGATTAGAGCTTCCACCACTAAATTTGAATATGTTTTAGGGAAAATCATGGGAGAACTGTAATGGATGAACGGAAGATCTGCTTTATTACCTGTGTTAATAAAGATACAGAATATGAGGAGTGCTTATACTATTTGAATCGCCTTCATATTCCGGAAGGGTATCAGGTTGAGGTATTAAGCATTAAAGATGCCACATCTATGTATAATGGATATAATCAAGCGATGCAAGCTTCAGACGCAAAGTATAAGGTATACCTTCATCAGGATGTACATATTTTGGAACAGGACTTTATCGAAAAAGTAATTGCTTTATTTCAAAAGGATCCGAAAACAGGCATGATTGGTATGGTTGGATGTAAGGAAATGCCAGAAACGGGAGTTATGTGGACGGTAAAACGTTTTGGCGGTCTGGTGGAAACACATATCTTTGAAACCAAGGATCGATCAATTTATGATGCAGCAGAAGATGTACAGGTGGTTTTGCTGGATGGACTGTTATTATGCACACAATACGATATTCCCTGGAGAGAAGATTTGTTTCAAGGCTGGGATTTTTATGACTGCTCACAATGCATGGAGTTTACGAGAAAAGGTTATAAATTGGTAGTACCTTATCAGGAACATCCCTGGTGTCTGCATGACTGCGGGTTCGTGAATTTGGGACAGTATGAAGAGGCACGGGAGAAGTTTATAAGGGAGTATTTTTCATAATTGAGGATTAGCATATTGAAGGATTAACTTCAGTATGCTATATTCTATTTACTGGGTACATTCTGGTACCGCATTAAAAGTTTCTGCGTTCTGCAGAAATTATTCACACGTTAAAAAAGGCTTATAGAAGATTATAAATGTTATAATGCACAATCTTGCAATACGTATTATTACGTGATAAAATACAGAAAGAAGGGTATACAGAAGATGCCAATGACATCTATTGAGATGATTAGATTATTGAAGAAAAAAGGATTTTTAGTAATTAATTAAAATGGTTCACATGTAAAATTAACAAATTATTCAACAGGAAGAACAGTTATTGTGCCTTATCACTCTAAAGATTTAAAGAAAGGCATGGAACAAGCCATTTTGAAACAAGTAGGGCTGAAATAAAAGCAGATAGGAGCAGAAAAGATGAATAAACTATTTTATCCGGCACTTTTTCATATTGCAGAGGAAGGCGGTTTTTGGATTTCTTTTCCTGATTTTCCGGAATGCATGACGCAAGGCGAAAATATGCAACAGGCATATGAAATGGCGGTTGATGCATTGGGGTTAGCGATTACCAGCAGAGAACAGGAAGGAATAGAGATTCCTATTTCGTCAGAACCAGACAGTGTTGTGGTTGAACAGGGCACTTTCTGTGTGGTAGTTGAATTTGATATGTTAGCATATAAAAAACGTATCAGCTCAAAGGCTGTAAAGAAAACCTTAAGCATTCCGGAATGGCTGAATGAAGAAGCTATGGCAATGGGAATTAATTTTTCACAGGTATTGCAGGAAGCACTGATGCAGAAAATGCAATTGTAAATTATGACTTAAGAAAAAAAGCAAATTAACCGATATAAAAATTAGACATATTGGAAGTAGCGATATGCGTATCAAAAGGATTTGTGACGCAGAAAGTTGGCTAAAGTATCGGGGCTCTGCGCAGAAGGCGCAGGGTCTTTTTTTATAAATATTCACCAAAAATATGGAAAGAGGGTATGACACATATGACGACAGCATTGATTTTTGCGGGAGGAACAGGTAAGAGGATGAATACCCGTGCTAAACCTAAACAATTTTTGGAATTACACGGGAAACCTATTATTATATATACTTTGGAACATTTTGAGTATCATGAGGAAATTGATAATATTGTTATTGTTTGTTTAAAAGATTGGATTGAGGAATTAAAAGGGTTACTTAAACGATATGGTATTACGAAAGTAAGGAATATAGTTCCTGGTGGTGAAACCGGACATGATTCCATATATTTAGGACTTGAGGCTATGAATGATTTGGCTTCAAAAGAAGATATCGTGTTGATTCATGATGGAGTTCGACCTTTAATTAATGACGAACTAATAACTGCCAATATAGAAAGTGTAAAAAAATTTGGTAGTGCAATTACATGTGAACCGGCAAAAGAAAGTCAAATAAGAAGCGCAGACGGAGAAAACATTAGTGAAGTTCCCCCAAGGGCACAGATGTATACTGCAAAAGCACCGCAATCATTTCAGTATGGAACAATTTTAGAATTATATAGAATTGCTCAAAATGATGGTATAAAAACAATAGATTCAGCACATTTGTGCAATTTATATAGACAGCCGATGCATATGGTACCAAGCACAAAAAATAATATCAAAATTACAGAACCAGCAGATTATTACATATACAGAGCGTTGTACGAAGCAATAGAAGAACAGCAAATTTTTGGAATTTAGGAAGTGCTTGCATGTATTATAAGAAAAAAGAGCTTTTACAGTTAGTAGATGTGTTGGATAAGGCAAATCAATTATTTTGGGAGAAAGACAATGATCAGATATTATCTATGGATGAAGTTCTCATAGAAGATCAAAACGCAGCAATTGAGATTGGAAATTATTTGGAGACATTGCCGCTAAATATGCAGTCAACAGTACACATTTTGGAAGCATATTGTGAAAATATATATAACCAAAGTATAAATTTGCATGACACAGATCTGTGCAGAGATATTGCTGAAAAAATCCAAATTCAACTTGGTATGGTGAAAGAAAATTTGACTCAGGATTTGCCGACAGACAAGAAAGAAATTGTTTTTTTGCCTTATAAGGCTTCTATGTGGGACAGCCTGGAAAGTGCATGGATTGAGGCAAAGGAAGATTCAGAAGTAGAAACATATGTAATTCCTATTCCATATTTTGAAAAAAATCCAGATGGAAGTTTGGGTCAAATGTATTACGAAGGAAATGAATATCCGGACTATGTTCCAATTATTGATTGGAAAGATTACATTATTTCTGAAAGACATCCTGATATCATATATATACATAATCCATATGACCAGTACAATCATGTAACCAGTGTTCATCCGGCATTCTATGCAACAGAATTAAAGAAATACACAGATAAACTAATATATATTCCGTATTTCATTGGTATAAATAATCAAGTAGAAGAGCACTTCTGTACATCCATAGCAGTATTATATGCAGATCAGACAATAGTAGAATCAGAAGAAGTTAAAAGAATATATTTGAACGCTCTGGGACTATTTGAGAAAGAAAATAATTGTAAAGGGAGATTTGGAGATTTCAATAAAAAAATAATAGTTAGGAGTAATGGGAAAATTGAAAGATTAAAGCGAAGTAACAGTAATCAAAATGAAATACCTGAATTATGGAAGAAAAAAATGTTTTCGACGGATGGAAAACGTAAAAAGGTAGTTTTTTATAATACAAGTATTGATGCGATGCTGAAACAAAGTGATACTTATTTAAATAAAGTTGAAAGTGTATTAAAACTATTTCGCGAGCAACAAGAAGTGGTTCTTCTATGGAGACCGCATCCCCTTTTATTATCTACCATAAAAGCAATGCGCCCAGACTTGTTGGAACGATATACAAAAATTGTAAAGGATTTTATTGAAGATGATCAAGGAATATTTGATGAGTCATCTGATTTGGACCGGGCAATCGTGAGTACAGATGCATATTATGGGGATATGAGTAGTGTAGTTGAATTATATAAGTCAACGGGTAAGCCAATAATGATTCAGAATTGTAATGTAGGAGTTTATAATTGAAAATATTCGAATGTTCATTTCAAGAATTTGCAGTGTATGTAACAAAAAATAACAAGAAGATAATATGCTATGGTGCTGGTATGCTTCCATTATATATTGAACCTATAATGAAGCAGTGGAATTTACTCGATTTAGTTTCCCTATTTATAGACAATAATATGGTAAAGCAAGGGAAGAACTTGCAGTATGGCTCAAAAAAAATTCTTATAGAAAATTTGGCTTATTTGAAGCAACTCAGCCCCAATGATTTTGTTATTTTGATAACGGCGGAAAAATATGAAGAATTGTATTTTTATATGGAAAAAGAAATTAATCTGAAAAAATGGAAGGTGTTTGCTTACCCATTGCTGAATATTTCGCTGTTCCAAAAAATGTATTTGGATAGAATACAAAAAGAAAATAATAAAAAAATTCCTAAAATAATTCATTATACATGGTTTGGTAAAAATGAAAAGAATCTATTGAATCAATCCTGCATAGACAGTTGGAAAAAATATTGCCCTGATTACAAGGTCATAGAATGGAATGAATCAAACTATGATGTATATAAAAATCGATATATAAAGCAGGCTTATGAAAGAAAAAAGTGGGCATATGTGAGTGACTATGCAAGACTAGATATCTTGTATGAAAATGGCGGTATTTATTTTGATACAGACGTTGAACTGATAAAAAACATTGACGAACTGCTGACTTATGATGCTTTCATTTGTTTTGGAGAATGGCCAGTTCCGAATAGCGGGGCAGGAATTGGATGTTCAAAGGGGAACACAATTGTAAAAGAAATGATGTCTACAAGAGAAAACATTAGTTTTGTACAGGAAAACAATGATGATGACACCTTTACAAACAGTAATTATGAAATGAAGATTCTGCAAAAACATGGATTCACAATGGATTTTCAGTATCAAAGTAATGAAAATATGACGTTATTACCAACTGATATTATTGCGCCAGTAAGTAGAACTGGTAGTAATATGTTTATAACTAATCGAACAGTTGGAATTCACTATTGTAATAATTCATGGAGGAAAAACTGTGAAAATAATGCAATACACAGTAAGTGAACTGGAAAGGAAAACAAGAAAAAAAAGTATTGTATGTTTTGGTGCAGGTAATAATTTAACATATGTTTTTCATGCAATTTCAGACCTTCAACTTGAAAAAAGAGTAAAGTATATTGTAGATAATGATGAAACAAAATGGGGAACTCAAAGGAATATTAATGGAAAATCATTAGAAATCAAGTGTCCTAAGGAAATACTAAAAGAAAAAAGAAATGACATATTACTCGTAATCACGATAATTAATTACATATCTATTATGGAACAAATTGAAAGTTTAGTAGCTGATTTAACTGGATTAGAAGTGACACTTTCACCTTTATTTCGCAATTCATACGATAAATATTTCGATCGCTTATTTAAAAAATTGCCGATGAAGAAGACGATTATACTTCAAGGAGAAGGAGATACTTGCGAAAATGCAGTTGCTCTTGCTAAATATATGAGAAGTCAAACCGCGTATAAGGATGTTAAATTGGGTTGGCTTTGCAATCATCCGGATAAATTCAAAAAAACTAAATCGGACACATATATTTTACGAGACTTACCAAGTAAAAAACATTCTATCATGGAAGCTATAAGATATTTTAATTTGATAAATCGATCATATATGTATATTTATGAGAATAAAATGCTTCCTAAAGCGAGAAAAGAACAAATCAGTTGCTATATGAATCATGGAACGCCAATAAAATCAACAAAAGGAAAAATAACAGTATATCCAGATACAGATTTTGTTCTTTCCTCTTCAACTAATATTAATGGAATTTTTATTGAGCAATATAAAGCTTTGGAAGAGCAGATTGTAATATGTGGGTCTCCAAGAACAGATGTACTGTATAACGATGATATTCATCAGGAACTAGCAAAATATTTAAAGATTTCACAATATCGAAAAATTGTTTTGTGGGCACCAACTTTTAGAACAATGATAGGAAACAGCCGATCGGATTCCACAATGAAATTCACGTATGGAGTGCCACTGATCGAATCCGATGAAGATATCTTGGAATTAATGGAGCTATTAAGAAAAGAAAAAATATTGCTGATCATCAAACCGCACTTGTATCAAGAATTATCGGAACTGCTGTTAAAAGAAAATGAAAATATTAAAATCATAAAACAGAATATGCTCGATGATTTAAATGCGAATGTATATGATTTGATGAAACTGACAGATTGCATGATTACCGATTATTCATCTATTGCCTTTGACTATCTTATTCTTGATAGACCATTGGGATATACTCTAGATGATATAGAACAGTATACGATAGGGTTTGCAGTAGATAACCCATTGGAATATATGCCTGGAAGGCATTTGAAAAGTGTAAAAGATATGTGTCTTTTTTTGATGGAAACATGTGATGGGAAAGATTTGTTTTATAAGGAGAGAAGACAACTTAGGAAATATATGCTTCAGTATGATGATGGAAAAAGTAGTGAAAGACTCTTGAACATATTGGGTATCTGAGAAAATGTCAGACGGGAGAGTAAAGAAAGATGAGACAGGGTTTAGTATCTATTATTGTTCCATGCTATAACGTGGAAAAGTATATTGAAAAATGCTTGTTGAGTATTTGCAAACAAACCTATAAGCAACTGGAGATAATTTGTATTGATGATGGTTCAACTGACGGCACAGTTCGAATCATAAAACATTTAATTCAAAAAGATGAACGAATTAAATTGTTTAGACAAGAAAATCTGTTTGCCGGAGTAGCGCGAAACAGAGGAATTGATGAGTCAAATGGTGAGTACATATGTTTCTTGGATGGAGATGATTTTTTTGAGGAACATATGATAGAAACCATGGTGGGTAATATGATAGAAAATCATACAGAAATAGTCTTGTGTGATGCCTTTTTTTTCGATGATAAAACAAAAGAAATAACAAAACCATTATGGGTACTTAATAAAGAGGTATTAAAGAAATGTGATTCAGTCTTTTCCTATAAGAATATACCAGAAAACATTTTTGAAGTCAGCTGGAGCGTTCCATGGAATAAATTATATAAAAGGTCATTTATCTTTGAAAAAAAAATAAGATTTCAAAATATAAAACGTCATAATGATGAATACTTCGCATCCATGTCACTTGTTTTGGCTCGAAAGATTAGCTATGTTGAAGAGCGACTGGTTTATTATAGGAGAAATAATGATACAAGTTTGCAGGCTTATACGCCTGAAGAAAAATTTGACAAGAGTTTCTTTTATGCATTGCTTGAAATAAGAGACGAATTAAAGAAACAAGGGATTTATGACGCTGTTGAAAGTTGTTTTAAGGATAAATGTTTAGTAGCATGTGTTAACCTACTTAAGAAGCAAAAAACACTAAAAAATTATAAGGAACTGTATGAGTTTTTGAAAAAGACAGCATTTGGAGAACTGAATATTACGGATAAAACAAAAACAAAGTATACATATTGTTTTGAAGAGTATAAAAAAATAGTCAGATTAGATGTAGATGAATATTTATTTCAAAATGTGAATGAGAAAGAAGAACTAAAACAAAATTATAGAGTTCCGTATTACTTATTAGGTGATTGTAGTAAAATTGTGATATACGCAGCAGGCAAGGTAGGTAGAGAATATTACAAACAATTATTGGATCAGGAATTTTACTATATAATTGCATGGGTTGATAAAAATTATAAAAAATTATCACAGAGAGGATTACCAATAAGTAATCCAGTGGAATTGCAGAAGTTAGAATTTGATAAGGTGCTCATTGCTATAGAAAATAAAAAAGTTAAGGAAGAAGTCAAAAATGAATTGATTAAATTGGGAGTAGAACCTGATAAAATTGTGTGATTAAGTCACGAACATAAATGGAGGAATAAATTATGATACTATACGGATTTGGAAGTCATGCAAAGAAATTACTTAGAAAGTATGCAGTGCCAGACGAAAAAATAGAGTTAATTATTGATAATAATGAAAATGGAAAATGGTTAGCAGATGTTGTTACTTGGAATGAGTATGTAAACACGCATGATCAGTACAAATCTGAGCAAATTTGTATTGGAGTAAAAGATGCATATGATGAAGTGTACAATCAGATTTTTCATAGTGGGCTATTTGACAGAATGAACATTATAAATATATCAGATTGGATAAAGCAGTTTCCGGAAAATGATAATTTACTGAGTTATAAAATAAAACAACATAAATTTATTGAACTTAAAAATGTTGCAAATGAGGTGGGTGATCTGAAACCGGAATTGTTAAAACAATCAAAAGTTCTCAGTACACGAGAAAAAGCCTTAATGGAATTGCCACAGGGAGGAGTCGTAGCAGAGATTGGGGTAGCATTTGGAGGATTTAGTAAAAAGATTCTTGAATTTATGAAACCTGCAGTTTTTTATGCGATAGATATGTATGATGAACAATTAAAAGGTTTTTGGAATAAAAATGTATTTGAAGAGGAAAACATTTCACATTATGACTGGTATAGAAGAGAATTTGAGTCATATATAAATGAAGGAACGATGAAAATGGTTAAGAGTATTTCCTGGGAAGCAATGGAACCGTTTCCGGATGACTATTTTGACTATATATATTTGGATGCAGCACATGATATTGATAGTGTAAGAAAAGATATTGAAGCAATTTTACCTAAAATTAAAGATGGTGGAATCATCCAATTTAATGATTATACGTATGGGACAAGTAATGTATATTATGGGGTTATTCCTATGGTAAATAAAATGATTAATGAGACTGGTTCTCAGGTTATGTTTTTTTGCTTAGACAAGGGTGGGTATCATAATCTGGTAGTTAAGATAAATAAAAAACGTGGGTAAACATCAATCCTCTAAATACGGAGAAAGCGCTATGGTTAAAAAAATAGAATTTGATGAAGATATCATAAAAATGATAGAGAAAAGTAATAATGTAATTCTCTATGGTGCAGGAATGGTAACAAAGGCGATATTACAATATGTATTTCAAAATTTGCTCGATAATCATATATTTTGTATTGCCGTATCAGATAAAAGGAACAACCCGGATCAGGTTTTGGGAGTCCCTGTTTGTGAATTACATGAATTAACCAATTATCATTCATCTACAATAATTATTGCAACATTGGAAAAAAACCATAAAGAAATTTTCGATAAGCTTATTTCTGTAGGGTTTATAGATATATATGGGATAACGAATGTATGCTATGCAAGAATACGTCAATTAAATCCCGAGTATAACTTGGAAATTTTACAAAATACGGAAAACATTAAAAAACAAGTTAATCGGTTGCCTGATATAATGAGTGAAATCTATAAACTTCAATATAAATTGGGACAAATAGAAGCATGTATGCAATATCATACAAGAATGTATCAGGAAATACTACTTCCACGGCAATATCCAGCAGAATTGAAGAATTGGTATAAATATAAAACTGGAAAAGAACTGAATTTGTTAAAACCCACGACGTATAATGAAAAAATTCAATGGATCAAGTTGTATGGTGTTACTTCATTAATGACAGACTTATCTGATAAATGGGCTGTCAGAAGATGGATAAAAGAAATGATTGGAGAGGAGTACCTAGTGCCAGTCATAGGCGTATGGTCACAATTTGATGATATTAATTTCTCGGAGCTTCCTGATAAATTTGTGCTGAAATGTACACATGGTTCCGGATGGAATATGGTTGTGAGCAATAAGGATTATTTTGATAAAAATGACGCAAAGAAACACTTTGATATGTGGATGGGTATGAATTTTGCATATGTAGATGGGCTGGAACTTCAATATAAGGATATACCGCCTCAAATTATGGCAGAGGAGTATCTGGAGAACCAGAACGGCGATTTATATGATTATAAGTTTTGGTGTTTTAATGGAACAGTAGAATTTATTATGTTTCTTTCTGAAAGGGAAGAAGATTTGAAAATGAATAATTATGATAGAGATTGGAATCTTTTACCCTTTACATATGGACATGAAAACAGTACCAGAAAGATTGAAAAACCAAAACAGTTAGACAAAATGATTAAAATTGCGGAAAAATTGGCGCAGGGTTTTCCACATGTAAGAGTAGATCTTTATTTATTAAACGATGGATCGATAAAATTTGGGGAAATGACGTTTACTTCTTGCTCAGGAATCTGCCCGTGGAATGAGGAAACGATAAATTATAAATTAGGAGAGTTAATAACCTGCATTTAAATCTAAGGCTAGATTGGGAAGGACACTGATGAAAAAATATACAGATATAGATGATCTGATTGAACTCTGTTTATCATATGATAAAGGTTTTTACTTATTTGGGGCTGGGAAAATGGCAAAGGAGTTCATGGAGAATTCTCGACTTGGCGAATATGTGGAAGGAATTATAGATAATGATTCGAGTAAATGGGGAGCGTGTTTCGATATCTATTCAAAAGGCATCAAAGGATTATTGGAGATAGAGAAAGACTCGAACATAATAATTACATGTCAAAAGGATATTTATATAAACGAGATTATTGAACAATTGCAAAATGGAGGTTTTATAAATATAGTTTCTTTAAAAAGTATAATTAGAGAAATTCAAATACGAGAGGAAATTGCAAATGGAAAAATTACGACATGTATGATAGAATCTACAAATTTTTGCAACGCAAAATGTGTTTTTTGTGCTAATCCGATATTAAAAAGAAAAAAAATGCATATGACAGAGAGTACTTTTGAAAAAATAGTAAAAAGACTTAAGGAAGAAAAAATTTATCCTTTGAACTTCAGACTTCACTGTTTGGGAGAGCCATTACTTGATCCTCAACTGTTTCGGAAAGTAAGGCGATTAAAGGAAGAATTTCCTTTGTCCAAAGTTGGTTATACAACAAACTTTTCAGTAGCAAACAAAAAAATTGTGGATGAAATTATTGAATCGGGACAGGATTATATAACGATAAGTCTTAATAGCGTAAATGCAGATGAATATAAGAAGATTATGGGATTGGATTTTGAGAGAACCATAGCAAATGTACAACTTTTGTTGGATAGGATAAAAAGGACAGAAAGTAATTTAGAAATCGTTGTTTCTGCCGTTATTGAAAAGGATGATGAAATAGGTCAATTTAAGGAAATGTGGAACAAACAAGGAGTAAAGACCAGATTTATGAAAAAAGGAAAGTGGGGAAGTAAGGATATAGAGTATTTCGAAGCAGATAAGAGCAGGATTTTTTACAAATATATTTGTACTTGGTTGAAAGATGAACTATGCATACATAGTGATGGGACATATGCTTTATGTTGCTTTGATGCAGAAGGCTGTATTGGAAATATGAATATAAGAACTAATAGCATCCATGAGGCGATAAATAGTATACAAAAATCGCAACTGAGAACAATGATGATGATGGGAAAAAAACTTCCTAATATGTGTGAGAATTGTAGCTTTAGTTTATAAATGTTGAAGAGAGGATGTGCATAGCAATGAAAAGTTATATTTTTATAACAGATGACATCCATATTATGGGAGGCATGCAGAATTATGTTAGAAGTAAGGCTACTTATCTAAAACAAAAAGGGTGGAAAATATACATTATTTATAGAGGAATACCAAATGCTCCGTTTGCTTTTGACGAACTAATAGAATATGAGGATGGAGTAGCAGATTATTTATTGTGTGTAAAAGCATTTTTGTCTGGTACACTCTATTCAACCATTGCAGTTGAAGCTATTCTTGCTAAAATTGGATATGATTTTAGTTGTGAAGAAACAATTATAGAATCGCATTCCGATAGACATGCTGTGATGGGTGAAATAATTGCAAATTTCATAAATGCAAAACATATGTGTTTTAATTGTAATGAAATCTTTCGAGGAAAAGAAAAATGTTATGAAGAGTTTATGGACTTTTTTTGGTTTAAATATTGTAGAAAAGAATTGATAGGAATAAGTAAAGATTCAATGACACGTTTATTTGATGATTATCATTTGGTAAAAAGTAATGATTTTTTTATAGCCGCCAATTATGATAACGTTAAAGATATTTATGATCCGCGTTTAGAAAACATTAAGTGTTTGGATTGGAATATAGGTTATATTGGAAGGTGTGAAAAGTCTTATTTTTTTAATGTGATTAGTGCAATATTAGATTTGGCAACAAAATATGCTAACAAAGAAATTCAATTTGTTATTGTGGGCGTCCCAGGAGAAAGAGAACGTATAATGTTGGGACAACTAAAGTCGTGTAAAAACATATATGTCAATATATTAGGATTTTTTAATATTTTTCCGAAAAAATTATTTGAAAAATTAGATGTCTGTATTGCAGGTGCAGGATGTGGAATAATTTCAACAAAACAAGGTGTCCCGACGATTATTCCAGATGCACAAACGAATATTGCAGCAGGAATTTTAGGCTATTCTGTTTCCTCTTCACTGTATGGAGAAAAAAAGTATGAATACATAGAATTGTTAGAAGATATTTTGTTATATAAGAAACATATTAATTTAAAAAAACTACCAATATTAACATGGAATACCGCTGAAGAATATGAAAAACATTTTCAACAAATTGATAATTCGATAAGAAAAAAACAGTATTATTCGTTTAAAGATAATAAAACAGAATTAACTTCATTTGACAAGTATAGGGTGGTGTGCAATATTTTTTCGTGGATATGTGATGATGAATTAAGGAAAAAAAGGTTTATTGATCTTGTTAGTAATAAATATGGAGTAAAGATTGGCATATTTGGGTATGGAGAAGTCGGAAAAAAATTTGTAAAAATTTGTAAACCTTTTTTAATAATAGATAACGGTAGAAGATTTTGTGCGAATTCTTCAGTATTCCCTTTGCATGCGGCACATCTAGAAGAGTTAAGCAGTATTATTATTACTCCGATAGAGGGCGGGGATATGATGAGTAAAGAATTAAAAAAACAAAAATACCATGGAAAAATAGTAATGCTGACGAAGTTATTAGATGAATATTATCATAGCCTTTTGTGCAACTAGTTAAAAATGGAATGGGGGAAAAATGAACGATAAGATTTTTGTTACGCAACCGTCGATGCCTTCTTTTGAAGAATATGTTAAAGCAATAAGACCGCTATGGGACACACATGGGCTTACTAATATGGGATGTTATCATAAAGAATTAGAAGATAGATTGAGAGAATATCTGTCGGTTGAGAACTTATCATTAATGGTAAATGGACATATGGCGTTAGAATTAACTATTCAATCCTTTGAGTTCCCAGAGAACAGTGAAGTGATTACAACACCATTTACATTTATATCTACTACACATGCCATTGTTCGAAATAGACTAAAACCAGTTTTTTGTGATGTAAAGGAAACTGATGGAACTATAGATGAAAAAAAAATAGAAGAGTTGATAACTGAAAAAACTGTAGCAATTATTCCAGTACACGTATATGGAAATATTTGCAATTTAGAGGAAATAAAAAAAATAGCGGATAAATATAATCTTAAAGTCATATATGATGCCTGTCACGCTTTTGGAATTAAATATAGGGGGAAAGGCATTGGATGTTATGGAGATGCTTCAGTTTTTAGCTTTCATGCAACAAAAGTATATAATTCTATAGAAGGTGGGGCTGTTACTTTTTCGGACTCAAAAATGTATGAAAAATTATATAATTTGAAAAATTTTGGTATTAGAAATGAAGAATTGGTGGTTGAAGTAGGCGCAAATGCGAAGATGAATGAGTTTGCAGCAATTATGGGTATTTGTAATTTAAAACATGTTGATCAGGCAATTAAAAAAAGAGAAATGGTTTTTAATCATTACAGAAAATGTCTAGAAGGTGTTAAAGGCATAAGAATTTTTTGCTCAGAAATTGCAGATAATAAAAATTTTGGCTATTTACCGCTTGTTATTGGAAAAGACTTTGGATTATCAAGAGATGAATTATATTTAAAATTTAAAGAAAGTAATATCTATTCTAGAAAGTACTTTTATCCTTTAACAGCGGATCAGGCGTGTTTCAAAAATAAATATAAAAATGTTAATCTTACGATGGCCAGAGAAATATCAAATATGATTTTAGTTCTTCCTCTTTTCGAAATGTTAGAGCTGGAAAAGGTAGAGGAAATTTGCAATATTATTTGTGAGGTTAAATAATTTGTACGAAGGGAAAAACGATGAAAATTGGCATTATGCAACCGTATTTTTGGCCATATCTAGGCTATTTCCAATTAATAAATGAAGTAGATACTTTTGTAATATATGACAATATTGAATATACAAAAAAGGGGTGGATAAATAGAAATAGATATCTGTGTAATGGTAAAGATAAATATTTTACAATACCTATTGAAAAAGATTCTGATTTTTTGGATGTGCGCGAAAGATTTTTGGCTTCAAGTTATGATAGAAACAAGTTGAAAAATCAAATTGGGATAGCCTATAGAAAGGCGCCTTATTTTGAACCTACATATAATTTGTTTTGCAAGTGTATAGACTACGAAGATATAAATCTTTTCAATTATATATTTTTCTCTATTAAAAATTTAGTTGAATATTTAGAAATCGATACAGAAATTGTTATATCTTCAACATTAAAAAGTGATTTTGAAAAAAAAGGAAAAGAGAAAGTTATTTCAATATGCAAGAGCCTAAATGGGGTAGAATATATAAATCCTGTCGGAGGACAAAAATTATATAATAAAAATGAATTTTTAATGAATGATATTAAACTATCTTTTATTCAAATGGATAAAATTGAATACAAACAATTTACTGATGATTTTATTCCTTCTATGTCTATTTTGGATGTACTCATGTTTAACGATATTAATAAAGTAAAAGAAGATTTAAAAAGATACACTTTAATATAGAAGTAAATCTTTTGCAATAAGACGAATCGAAGTAGAAGGGGGTGGAGAAACTATGGGGATACAAGAAATTGGCGGCTATATAGAGTTTGAGCATTATAGTGGAACTATTTTGCATGAAAAGGCAATATCTCTTAATTGCGGACGGAATTGTTTCTCATATTTAATAAAAGCGAAAAATATAAAAAAAATAGCAATTCCATTTTTAAATTGTGACTGTATTGAGGACATTTGCAAAAAAAACAACCTGATATATAGGTTTTATCATATTAATAAATTTTTTCAACCGGTAGAAGAATTGGAAATAGAGGAGAATGAATGGCTGTATTTAGTTAATTATTATGGACAATTATCAACAGACACATTAGATAAATATATCCTAAAAAGCGAAAAGAGAGTAATTTGTGATAACGCTCACGCCTATTTCGAGATGCCATACAAAGGAATTGATACAATCTACACCTGCAGAAAGTATTTTGGTGTAGCTGATGGAGCATTTCTTTACACAGATACCAGGGATACCTCTATTGATACGAGCATTCATCAAGATGTATCTTACGGACGAATGTTATTTTTGATGGGGAGATTTGAAAATAGCGCTAGTAAATTTTATGAAATGTATATTAAAAACAATGAATTTTTTTTAAATCAACCAATTAAAAAAATGTCTAAATTAACAGAAAATATTTTACGTTCGTTAAATTATGAAGATATAGAAGATAGGAGAAGAGAAAATTTTTCTTATTTGCATGAGTGCTTTAAAAACATAAATATGTTAACACATATTGTGATTCCTAAGGGTCCGTTTATGTATCCGCTATATGTGCATAATGGCGAAAATATTAGAAAAGAGTTGGTAAAAGAAAAAATATATATTCCAATATTATGGCCCAATATTTCTGATAACTGCCAAAAAAACGATTTGGAATATGATATGACAAAGAATGTTCTGCCATTACCTGTAGATCAAAGATATAAGAAAGAAGACTTGAAACGTGTAGTCAATATAATACTAAATCATTTTGCAGAATAGGATAAATGATAAGAAGGAGTACGTTTTATGTATCAAATAAGAGAGCTAAAAAGACAGGATATGAAAAGAATTAATGAATGGAGGAATAATCCAGAAGTGATTATGTGTTTGGGTTCGCCTTTTCGATATATTAATGATGAAGTAGATGATAAGTGGTTTGATTATTATATGTGTAATAGAGATAAAATGGTTAGATGTTCTATCATTAGCGAAGAGAGTCCAGATGATATAATTGGACTGGTGAGTTTGACAAATATCAATTATATTAATAGGTCTGCATCATTCCATATTATGATTGGAAAAAAAGAAAATCAAAATATAGGGGCTGGAACATTTGCGACAAAGAAAATGCTAGAACATGGATTCCTGAATATGAATTTAAATAGAATAGAGCTTGCGACATTAAGTAATAATGTGAGAGCCCAGCATTTATATAAAAAATGCGGTTTAAAAAAAGAAGGCGTTAAAAGAGAATGTTGTTACAAAAACGGGAAATATTTAGATGAAGAAATATATAGTATATTAAGGAAAGAGTTCTTGGAAAATTTCGAATAGGTTGGTATAAGGGGAGCAAATTATGTATAAAGAAATTGTTTTAAATTTTGAAGCACTACAGGTTATTAAGAGTGTGGAAAAAGCAACGAGTAGATATGTTTCTACTGAAATGACAGAATTTGATTTGGCTTTCTTGTGCGGATTAATAAAAGAAAAGAAACCTAGAAAGATAGTTGAAGCCCTAATGGTAGGAGTAGCAGTTTATCATTTGATAGATTTACCGTATAAACCAGATGAGGTTGTTTTCATTTTAGCAATTGATAAAGCTCAAAGAAGTGAAATTGATAAAAATATGCTATACGCAGGGTATTATAACGTTCTTTGAAATTTGTGAAGGTGTGGGGAAGTATAAATGACAGGTAACGCGAATTGGTTTGAGGCATGTTGCATTGTGAAAGATGACTTATGGATTGCTCCGGCAAATTATAATTTTTTTTATCGGTTGAGTTTAAAGAATAATAAAATCGAAGAGTGTTTTTTTTATCCGGGAGAAAGAAGCTATGAAGTGCGATTGTTTTGTAGAATTTTTAGCTCAGGCCCAAAACTATTTTTGCTTCCGGCAGCGGCAAATGAAATATTGATTTTTGATTACGAATCAAAAATCTTTCGTTCTATAGAAATCGAAAAAAAACATGACGCAAATGGAAAACAAGTAAATCCTAACTTTTATCAATCGTATGATATGGGAACATTTGCAATTTTAATTTCGCCAACATATCCTGACGTTATTTATTTGGATTATCGATCGGAAACTATAACATATTCTAAAAGAATAATCACATATTTAGAAATGAATAAAATAGCATTACATTCGATTTATGCAAGTAATTATATTAATAATAAGTTTCTTCTTATGATCAAGGGGATAAAAGGAATTTTGTGCTGTGATTACAAGATGGAAAACATTAGAATATATAACTATGAGAAAGAAGAGTATCAGTTTTTTAATCCTTGCTTTGATGGAAAAAATGTGTGGACCATTAGTCCGAAAGGATTTGGGAGTTCTTTTAGTAGGCATAATATAGAAGATAATAGAGTAGATCATTTTCAAATCATGAAAACAGATATTGAATTGTGCGAAAGCTATATTGGAAGTGCATATATAGATGGAAACATATATTTTTTCCCGTCAAGATTAGATAGTCACATTATTAAAATTGACATAAATACTAAAAATATAGATTATGACTTTGGCGAATATGAGCCAAGGGTAGGGTGTAGTTTTTCATTGATGCAAGAGTTGAATAATGAAATTTTATTATATGAAGTAAATGAAAATGCATTGTGGTTTATAAGTAAAGATACAAAAATAATCAGAAAAATCTTTTTGGATAATTGTGAAAATTTACATTTGGAGAGCGCAAAGGAACACGATATGTATAGACGTTTGCCTGTGATTAGAGAACAAAATAAATATAATTTACAGGATTTTCTTTTATTACTAGCAGAAGTCAAAAAATAATTTTCTAAAAACTTAATGTTAAATGAAAATTCTGGTTCTTAGTGTTTCTTTTTATGAATCACAAAAATGCATAGTAAAAAGTTTATAAATATATATGTGTACTCGGATTGAGAAGCAACGGAGAATATTTTAATGATTATCTGTGAAAAAGAGATAGAACAAATGCTTAAAGCGTTAAAAGGTGAGGGAAAGATATATTGTTTTGGGGCAGGAGATTTTGGTAAAAAGTTTCTGAAGGATGCTGAATGTGGTGAACTTGTAAAACATGTAAAAGCATTTGCTGATAATGATATCAAAAAAAATGGTAAGTCGCTTAGTAACACAGAATATTCTTACCCTATTATTTCTTTAGAGTGTTTGCTGAATGACATACGAGATCAAGACATTATTATAATTACATGTAAAAATTATATGCCTATATTGGAACAACTAATACAAATAAAGAAACTGAATTCAGTAAATTGTTATGTATATACAATGGTAAAAGATTATTGCTATGATAAACAGGTGGAAAAAATTTTTTGCCCAGATGAGTTTAAATTGATTTCAGAGCCTATTATCCCCAAAGTAATACACTATTGTTGGTTTGGTGGAAATAAATTGACGGAGAGACATTTGAAATGCCTTGAGAGTTGGAAAATCTATTGTCCGGATTATGAGATCATTGAGTGGAACGAGCAAAATTATGATATTCATAAGAATAAATTTGTTGAACAAGCTTATCAAGCAAAAAAGTGGGCCTTTGTATCTGACTATGCAAGATTAGATATTATTTTTCATCATGGGGGAGTTTATTTAGATACAGATGTAGAAATAATAAAACCGATAGATGAATTGCTTTTTCAGGAAGCGTTTTGTGGGTTCCAAAATGAGTCGGAAATTAATTTTGGACTAGGATTTGGTAGTGTGAAAAACAATGAGATTATAAAAAAAATCATGAAAAGATACTTGAATATGAATTTTTTTCGTCAGGATGGAACAATGGATTTAACACCATGTCCTGTTATTCAAAGTAGTATATTGCAAGAATGCGGTGCTCATTTAGACGGAACGTATCAGGTGCTTCCGAATATAACGGTTTATCCGGAAAAAGTGTTAAGCGGAAAGAGCCAAAAAACTAGGAGAATTCATATAACAGAACAGACCTATGCGATCCATCATTTTGATGCTTCATGGATGGAGCAAAATGATTATACACATAGAAAGTTAAGAGATCAGCAAATAGAGAAATATTTTAAAATGCTAAACGCTTCAAATGGAGAATCATTATGGAACATATGAATATAGTGTATGCGTTTTCAGGCGAAATGTATGCTAAATTGTCAATGATATCGATGAGATCTATATTAAAGCATGCAAAAGAGGACTTTGTGTGTTTTAAGTTATTAGTTGATGCTTCTTTTCATGAAGAGGATATTTTTGACAATTGCATAAGGGATTATAGTAATTGCCAAATTGAATATATACGAATGGATAAGACCCTATTTGAAAATGCAGAATTACATATTTCACATATTAATGTTGCAACATACTATAGATTACTTTTACCGGAATTATTGAAAACAGAAGAAAAATGTATTTATCTTGATTCAGATACAATAGTGAAGTCCAGTTTGTATGATCTTTACAAAGTAAATGTAGACGACGTTTATGCAGCAGGAGTTTTAGCACCGAATTATTATAATAACCCAAAAGCGTTTGAATATTGTCAAAAGACAGGAATAAAGGATCTGAAAAAATATATTAATGCTGGAGTACTGGTGCTAAATTTGTACAAAATGAGACAGGATGGGATTGCAGCAAAATTTATGGAACTAATCGCGACTCCCTTTCCCTCACAAGATCAAGATATTATAAACAGAGTATGCTATGGAAAAATCAAACTGTTACCATTTACGTACAATGTTATGACCAAATATGCAACGTGGAGTATAGAACAATATGGAAAATGCATACAACAGGAAGAACTGATTGATGCATGGAATAACCCACAAATCATTCACTATGCGGACAAGGTTAAACCATGGAATAATCCAAATGCAGTGTTTTCAGATTATTGGTGGAAAATCTGTAAAGAAACAAAATTCTATGAAGAGTTTATATTAGACTTAGGTAAGATATATCTATTTGAAAGCCTATATGATTCTTCATGTAGAATGAATGGTGTGTTAAAAAAACATGAGCCTATACTATACGATCTTACAAAGAAAAAAATTGTAATATTTGGAGCAGGTAAACAGGCTAAAGACTTCATATCCATTCTTTTAGTAAACAATTTGAAGCCTGAATATATTATAGTTACGAACAAAGATGAAAATGAAAACTTTATACAGAGCATTCCGGTATATTCATTGTCTGAAATAGAAATAGATAATGAGGACATAACAGTTGTAATTGCGACAAATAGTAAATTTCATAAAGAAATTGTGGATATAGTAGAAAAATATAACTTTCAAGAGATAATATCGTTGGATGATTGGCTGACAGATTGGAAGTTCGGATAACAAAAGATTTTGAAATGATACGTGATGATGGAGGTTTTTGCGTGAAACAAATGAAGGTGGCAATATGGGGGAGCTGTATATCAAGAGATGTCTTTGAGTTTGACACAGAGCATAAACTTAATTTATGTGAGTATATTTCCAGGACATCTATTTTTTCAGCATTATCGGCTTCAGCAGAACAATATTTTAGAAAATCGGACACTATAACTCCATGGCAACTATCATGTATAGAAAGAGATTTAAAAAAGACTCATTGGATAAATTTAAAGAATGCAGATGCTGATTATTTGTTGTTGGATTTTATAGATGAGAGATTTATGTTGTATAGAATTCCCAAAACATCAATACTGATGACGGCAAGCAATGAACTATACGATTCACATATTGTTGTGGAAAAAGAGTTAATTAAAATAGACATAGATCAATTTGAAAATACAGATATTTTACAATATGTTGATTGCTTTTGTAAAAAGTTGACGGAGTTTATTCCACCGGAACGTATCATCATAAATCGAGGATATAGTGTAACAAAGTACAGGACATGCAATGAGGAAGTAGAGTCATTTGATGATTTAGAAATTGCATCGATTCAAAAAATGAATAAAAGACTGGAAACGCTATATTCTTGCGTTATAAATAACATACCAAAAGCTAAAATAATAAATATGCCGGAGAACATATTGGCAGATGAACAACATAAGTGGCATTTGAAACCATATCATTATGAAGAACGATTTTATCAAGATGTGCTTGGAAAAATGTTGGAGATATATGAAGAAGACATCTAGCAAGCGGTTTAATAAAAAGGTGAGGAAACTTTATGGTAAGTTTAATTATACCGGTATATAACACAGAAGAATATTTGGTAAAATGTATAGATTCTATGCTAGAGCAAACATATACTGATTTGGAAATTATTTTTATTAATGATGGATCGACGGACAATTCTTTGAAGATTTTAGAAGAATATCGAAGAAGGGATCATAGAATAAAAATTTTTTCAAAGGAGAACGAGGGACAGGGAATCGCAAGGAATATCGGCGTGAAGAAATCTACTGGTGAATATATCATGTTTGTTGATTCGGATGACTGGTTGGATAGAGAATGTGTTGAACTATTGATGAATGGTATAGTGAAATATAATGCAGATATCTGCATTGGTAATATATATAAAACGAAGATTAATAGTGAAGAGATAAAAGAGAATCTTGAAGAGATGATAGCTGATGATTTTATTACGGACAATAAGAAAAGTGAATGTCTTTTTGACATATCCACATATCCGTTTAGCCGTATTATAAAGCGATCCTTGTTTATCGATTTTGACATTGGGTTTCCGAAACATTTTTTTGAGGACATTTCCACTTTACCCGTGATATATGCAATGGCTAATACCATCAGCTTTGTTAATCGAGCGTTATATGTATATAGGATGCACGGGAGTAGCACTGTTAACAACCTGGAACATGTTAGAGATAGAATAGTATGTCTTGATACATTAATTGATAACTTTAAAAAGAGAGGAATCTATGATCAGTATGCTTTTCAAATAAAAGAGTATTTGAAAAAACGTAGTATGATAAATCGTCGGGTGGTTAGAGAAGTTGCAGAGAACAATGTCTGTTTTTTCGAAGAGATGCAGGACGAATATGATAAAAAAATGGAAATCGATGTACATGTTGATAGTCCAAGCGTATTTGTGTGGGGGAGTTACAATCTGATGATTGTTGCTAAAATTATCCTGAATATGGAAGCGGCAGCAACTGTATCACAATATTATGGCGGACAGAGTATCATCAGTGCAGTTAATACAGATAATGATAAGTTAAATAGCATAAAGGTAACTCATTCTAACCCATTTAGACGAAAAAGTCTGGTTCAGGATTTTTCAAAGAAATTTATGAATTTAAATCCTGGGGAATTCTGCGATAATAGTTATATTCTTGTTGATCTTATGGAGGAAAGATATAGTATTGGAGTATATGGAAATGACTATTTTACGATAAGTGAAGCTTTTGATGATGTTTCTGATAAAATAGGAATTACATATGAGGAAATATTGGCTCCTACAGAAAAATGGATGGAATTATGGAAAGAAAGTTGTCAAATTTTTGTTGAACGATTAAAACAATATGTAAATCCAGAACATATTGTTTTGGTAAAAATGAAATTGGCTGAAACACATAAGGGCGAAACTGCACAATATTTTGAAGATGTTATGGAGATCCGAAAGTGTAACCAGAGATTAGACAACTGCTATAATTATTTTTCGGAAATTTGTGATGGCGCAAAAATAATTGAGGTTGAGAACATGGATAATTATGTCACATCTTCAGAATTTCGCCATGGATGTTATCCATGGCATTTAAACAATGCGGTGTACCATGATATTGCGAATATGATCAAGACAAAACTGTTTTTATAAGGAGAAGATGAGTAGTGTGTGGTATTAATGGTATTATTTCGAAAAGTAGCATTGGGAATATAGAAGATAGAATAAAAAAAATGAATCAGGCAATTGAGCATCGTGGTCCCAATGCAGACAATTATGCAATTCTAAAGAAAGAAAAAATAGCATTGGGACATAGACGGTTAGCAATAATTGATTTAGATGAGCGATCTAATCAACCTTTTACTTCGTCATCAGGGAGATGGATAGTTGTATATAACGGAGAAATTTATAATTACAAGGAACTAAAGGCGGAAGTTGCCTATCCATATACAACAGAGTCTGATACTGAAGTTTTAGCAGCTTATTTGGAAAAAAAAGGAATCGATGAATTATTAAGAGTCTGCAATGGTATGTTTGCCTTTGCAGCATATGATACTGAAAAAAATGAAATTTATTTATGCAGGGATCGTTTAGGAATAAAGCCTTTATATTACTATTGTGGAAATAGTTGTTTGATTTTTTCTTCAGAAGTTAAAGGCATCTTAAACAGTGGATTAGTGGAGGCTGTTTTAGATGAGGAGTCTATTGATGATTATTTAGCTTACCGATATGTTAGAGAACCATATACTTTTTTCAAAAATATTTATCAGGTAGAGGCGGGAACATATAAAAAAATAAATTATGATAACCAAATTATGAATTACAGATATTGGGATATACCAGATGATTTTAATTTCAATAAAGAATATGATGAAAATCATATTAGTCAATTATTTCAGAGAAAACTGAAAAATGCTGTAAATAAAAGGATGATAGCAGATGTTCCGCTTGGAACATACTTGAGTGGAGGAATCGACTCCAGTTTGTTGAGTGCGATAGTAGCAGAAGAAACAGAAGAAAAAATAAATACATATACAATTGGATTTCCACATTTAAATGAGTTTGAGTATGCCAGAATGGTGGCTAAGAAGTATGATACAGAACACCACGAACTTAAAATGGACTGGAATGAATATCAGGAAAAAATGGAGAAAGTTATCTGTTATAAAGATGCTCCATTAGGAGTCCCTAATGAGATACCGTTAGCGGTAATGTCAGAGGAATTGCGTAAGAAAATAACGGTAGTATTATCCGGAGAGGGCGCAGATGAGTTATTAGGTGGATATGGACGGATTTTCAGAACACCTTTTGATTATCTGAATTATGATAAACATTGTGAAAAGACATTTTATCAATACTTTATCGATAGATATGAGTATGTACCAAGACAGATACGTGACAATTATCTGATCAATAAAAGCTCTAGAAGATTGAAATATGATTGCGAAATAGCCGAATCTTTTGAGAAAAGATCAAATGAATATAATGTTTTTAGGTTTTTCCATAAATATCATGTAAAAGGTTTGCTACAGAGAGTAGATACCACCACAATGCTTGCAGGTGTAGAAGCAAGAGTCCCTTTTTTGGATCATGAATTGATTGAGTTTGTTTACAAGGAAGTGCCATATGATATGAAACTAAAGTGGAAATCTGATAAAGCACTTTATACAGCAAAAAATAAGAGTGCTGGAGAATACAGTGAAGATCTTGATATACCAAAATATTTGTTGAAAAAGATCTCGTATAAGTATCTGCCCAAGGAAGTAATTGAACGTAAGAAAATGGGGTTTCCGGTTCCTTTAAAAGAATGGCATGATAATATGAAAGATATGGCGCAAAAGTATTTGAAAAATTCCAATATAATAAAGTCGGAAAAACTGGATGAATTGATGTGTGATTGTGAAAAAGAAAAGATTGGAGATCAGATTATCTGGATGTTCATCAATTTGGAAATATTTCATCAATTATACTTTTTAAAAGAGTGGAGGTATTAACAAATGATAATTGGATATACTACAGGGGTTTTTGACTTATTTCATGTTGGACATCTAAATATGCTAAAAAATGCAAAAGCAATGTGTGATAAATTAATTGTAGGAGTTACGACAGATGAGTTGGTCTCATATAAGCATAAGAAATCGGTAATCCCATTTGATGAAAGAATGGAGATTGTACGTAGCATTAAGTTTGTGGATGCAGTTGTTCCGCAAGAATCCATGGATAAATTTGAAGCGTGGAAAAAACTGAAATTTGATATTATGTTTGTTGGAGATGATTGGTATAACACGGAGAAATGGAATAAATACGAAGAACAATTTAAAGAGGTAGGTGTTCGAATCGTCTATTTCCCATATTATAAAGGAACTTCTTCTACATTAATAAATCAGACCTTACTTGAATTGCGCGATGAAAATTCTTCGAAATAAAGTATTGTTTGAGAAATTGTTTAGTAGAATCTAATCTGAATTTCAGACTGCTTTTTCGAGAATAAAGAATAGTGAGGAATTTATTAAGTAACATATAAGAAAATGAATGGCAAAAACAGTAGGTGGGTAAATGAGAAGTAAACGACAAATAAATGTACTAATAACTGGTGCAACAGGATTCATTGGAAAGATGGTGGTAGACCATTTGATTTCGTCACAACAAATCGAAAAATATGATCTGAAATTACTACTACCAGTTCGCGACATTTCAAAAGCTGAAAATATTTACTGCCATGAAGGATGTAAGCGGATATTATTTATTGAATCGGATATAACCAGCCAGATTTCACGGGAATATAAGTTTCCAGTTGATTACATTATCCATTGTGCTGCTGTAACGCAATCTTCATATATGGTTTCCAATCCGGTAGAAAGTGCTGATAGTATTGTATTAGGAACTCGTAATATTTTGGAACTGGCTAAGGAAAAACAGATTAAATCCATGGTATTTGTATCTTCTATGGAAGTTTATGGAAATATACCAGTTTCAGACAAACGAGTACCAGAAGAAGTGCTGGGAGATGTGGATATTTTTAACGTGAGAAGCTGTTATCCGTTGGCCAAAAGAATGGCGGAACATTACTGCTATGATTATTTTAGGGAATATGGGGTGCCTGTGAAAATTGCCAGATTAGCACAAACCTTTGGGACTGGAGTTCCAAGGAATGATACAAGAGTTTTTGCACAGTTTGCCAGATCCGTTATAAATAATGAAGACATTGTGTTGCATACTTTGGGGAATTCGATGGGAAATTATTGCGCAACTGAAGATACGGTTTCTGCTATTTTTACGTTGTTAGAGAAAGGTGAAAATGGAGAAGCGTATAATGTTGTGAATGAAGAAAACACAATGAGTATTCGTGAAATGGCAGATTTAGTTGCAAAAAAAGTTTCCGGTAACCGAATACATGTAACATTTGATATAGCTGAAAATGCCAATTACGGATATGCTCCAAATACGGGACTTAGATTATCTTCTGAAAAATTATGTAAACTTGGTTGGAAACCAACTAAAGATTTGAGTGAAATGTATAGAGATTTGATTCAAACGCTGAAATAGTATTTAGCTAGTCGATTCTGGTTAACATGGACCGATTAGATATATTACTAGCGCTGTGTTATATCAGACCGATATGTCGGGTATGTGTCAGACGGCGAATTACATTTGTAATGTCATTTCATTTTGCAGAAAGAGCCTTTACACCAGAGATGTTTCCATACAAAAAGAAATAGGGAGGTAATTTCATAAGGATGAAAATATTGAATACAGAAAAGAAGTTATGTACTTGCTGCATGGAAGAACATGAAGTGAAACAGGTTTGTGTAGTGGAGCATGTTACTTTCAAAAATGTACCGGTGCAATATGAGGCGTCATATTATTATTGTGACCTAGCAGAAGAATTATATATGGATGATGATCAAATTAGTGAAAATGATGTAAGGATGAAGGATGCATATAGAACAGCCCTGAATATTACGTTGCGGCGGAGCCGCCTGTCCGGTGTGGCGAAAGCCACCTTTCCAGACAAGCAGAGCCACCTTGTTGCTACTCTGTTTGAGTAGGATTCAGTCCATAGACTTCTCTCATGGAGATATCCTTGGAAGGATCAATACTCTCTATATTGATTTTATATGAAT
>JAQUUB010000153.1 GCA_028694115.1 Lachnospiraceae bacterium | reverse complement strand
TTTGCAAAGAATGGAGCAGTTGATCCAGTATCCCTTGTGTGTAGCTTTACCCAGAATGAAGATGAACGTATAGAGATGTGTATTGAAGAACTGTTGGAGGAATTATAGATGGTATTAGGAATAGATTCTTTTAGAGATAAATTCAGAGACTATACGGATTTTTATACTATTATTGGAGGAACGGCTTGCGACATTTTACTTACAGAAGCTGATATGACATTTAGAGCAACAAAAGATATAGACATGATTTTAATCATGGAGGACAACTTTCCAGAGTTTGCTACTGTTTTCTGGGAGTACATAAAAGAAGGTGGATACAAATGTGGTTGGAAGAATGAAGAAAACATGCATTTCTATCGATTTACAGAAGGTAAATCTGGATATCCAACGATGATTGAATTGTTTTCCAGAAAGCCAGGATATCATCTTGAAATTGAGGAAGGAATTATTCCAATACATATTGATGATGACACCTCTAGTCTCTCGGCTATTCTTCTAAATGATGATTTCTACCAGTTCATGATGGTAGGTCGAAAGGTAGTGAATGGTATAGGCGTATTAGGAGAAGAGCATTTAATTCCTTTTAAGATGTATGCTTGGATCAATCTTTTAGATCGTAAAAGAGCGGGCGAGCATGTGAATGAAAAAGATTTAAAGAAACACAAATATGATGTTTTTCGATTACTTCAAATAGTTACTGATGGAACGAAAGTGGCTTCGATGGGACTTGTTACGGAAAGCATACATAGATTTATTGAAGAAATCAGTGCTGTAGATGAAAGCGAAGTAAGGCTCATCCAAATGGGTTTACCTTTTGATAGAAATCAAGGTGTGGAACTTTTGAAGGAAATATATTTATAGTTCATAGAATTATTGTAGAGACTTCGCGAACTTGAAGACAGTTGTAAAGTAAATATCAGATTTATGTATTTAATGGATAATGAACGTCCATCCCTATCAAAGTAATCAGAAGCAGCATGCTGGCAAATCCTTTTGAAAAACTGGAACGAAAGAGATTTTTGTATTATTCCAAAGATTTGAATACAATTTCAATGAATCACGCGCTTTTTTCTAAAATGAGGAAGGAAGACTGGAACAGAATTCGCAAGCAAATGAAAGAGGATCTTGAGAATTATTATGTGGACATGGGAGGAGTATAAGGGGATAATATACTGAGCAGATAAAGAAAATTAGTTACTTATTATTATCAGAAATATTTCAAGAATAAGGGAGAATGATGGGGTTATTTTCAAAGGCAGAAGTTATTATTTTAAAAGAAACAAGTGATGCGGATACATATTTAAAAAAGCTTGAAGAATTACTTCTGAGGGCGAATAAAGACATAAAAGAAAAAATCCAGAAAGAAATCGCTATAACCAAAGCCGGTATCGTAGGAGAAGAGAATATTCTTTTTGAACTAAAAAACAGCAATATGAACATGGTGGTATTACGTGATATCTACGTGGAAACCAAAGATGGATTGGGGGCACAAATTGATTTTGTGGTAGTGACTTCAAAATTAAATTTTGTTATTGAATGCAAAAATCTTTTTGGAAATATTGAAATTGATTCAAAAGGAAATTTCGTTCGTACCATGGAGTATGGAGGCAGAAAATATAAAGAAGGAATATATTCGCCTATTACTCAGAATGAGCGGCATATGACTGTATTGAAGGAATGTAAATCAGAGGATAGGAACATGCTGATGGCGGCTATGGTAAGAAAGACTTTTGATATATTTTATAAATCACTGGTGGTTCTTGCAAATCCAAAGACAGTTGTTAATGATAAATATGCTAAGAAAGAAATCAAGGAACAGGTTTTGAGAGCAGATCAGCTTATCAAGGTAATCCGAAAGATGGTATCGGATTCAAAGGAGATATCATCATCCAAAAAGGATATGATGTTTATGGCTGAAAGACTGCTTGCAAAAAATAAGGATGAGCGAAAAGATTACTTTACAAAATATGAGGAGTTAGTGAAAGAAATCGAAATTGTCCCCGGGAGTGAGAATCAGACGGTTGTTAAAACCGAAAGGGTACCTGAGTGCGAAGAACAGACAGTGGTTGAAACTGAGGCCAAATCTGTAAGTGAAGAGCAAACCATGATTGATACAAAAGACAATTTGCTTTGTCCGAAGTGTGGTGCGAGTCTTGTTCTCAGGACTGCGAAAAAAGGAAATAACGTAGGAGAGCAGTTTTATGGATGTTCTGGTTTTCCAAAGTGCAGGTATATTTTAAAGATTGAAGAATAATAGATAAGAGTAAATTTTTCACTGAATTGGTGACAGGCAGATAAGATATTCAAAGAATGGTGGAAATAATTTAGACCAAAAACCTATTGAATAAAATATGAAAATATGATATTTTTAATTGTAACATAAAATAAGTTACAATTAAAAAGGCGGTTTTTATGAAAGAGTATTTAGAACAATGTTTGAGAAGAAAGGTTGAAATGACTGAATTTGAGAAGAATAAGTCGTTGCCACTTTTATATTCTGGTTTATATTATTTATATTCTGTAAAAATGGATGGTATCCAGTGGCTTATGGCTGAGCCAAAAGAGAAAATCGGATTGGCATCTATGCGGAAGCATCAGAGACAGTTAGAGAAACTGACAGGTATGAATTGTGCATTATATCTTAAAAATTTAAACAGTTATTCTAAAGATGTTATGTTGAATGAGGGGATTCCATTTGTGGTAGAAGGAAAGCAGATTTATCTTCCATTTACAGGAGTATTATTAATTGGTGAAGCAGATAGAACATTGACACCGATTAGTCAAATTTCCTATTTGACACAAAGAATTCTGCTAATGGCATTGTATGAAAATTGGAAAGACATGTCCGTAACGAAGATTGCAGAGTGTTTAGATGTGACAAAAATGTCAGTTACTAGGTGTTTTGACGAATTAGAGTATCTCGAAATGCCAGTGCTTGCAATGAAGGGAAAGTCGCGCGTGATCAGCATGAATGGAGATCCAAAAGAACAATGGAAAGAAATTCATTCGATTTTAAGAAATCCTGTTATCACAACTTTTGAAATAACAGAGGATTTGAAACTTGACGTAAAAGCCGGAATGTCTGCTCTTTGCGAATATTCTCTGCTGGAAGATAATCCGTTTCCAACCTATGCAATTACAAAGAAGGAAATACAAAAATTGCAGATAAAGAAAAAGCAGCTTGTCCCAAAAGGAGAGGAAAAGGGTTGTGTTATTCAAGAACTTGGATATTATATTAATTTTCAAAAGAGGAATTTAGTAGATCCATTGACAGTTTTTTTATCACTCAGTGATGAAGAAAAAGCAGATGATAGAGTAAAACTTTCAATTGATGAAATGCTCAAGGAGTACGTATGGTAAAGGGATTAGAAATCAGAAGAGGTAATCAGTTGAATGATTGAAATATACAGATAATTAATTTAACGAAGGCTATTGCAGAGGCAATCGAGGAGAAATCTTCGGTTGCTTTTCTTTGGTATTATTGTCGTTTTATATGGAAAAATATGGTACAATAAACTTTACTCAAGGGGTGAAAACGGGGTGAAAGCGCTTCAACGATTTAAAACAATAAATACAAATGTGCAAAAAAATGTATATCGAGTATTATATACTTATCTTGTAACGAAGAGGAAATGACCTGAACGAAGAAAGGAAGATTCTTATGACAAGAGAAAATCGTAGAGAAATTGCAATTGAAAACGGAAGAATTTCAAAAAGTGGATATTATGATTTAAATGGAAAACGTATTCAAATGAAATTATCACAGAATGAAATACGTGAAGTTACTATTTGCAGACCAGATGAATTTGAAGAAATAAATCCTGATTTATATGAGAATTATGGAGAAGTTGCTATTGATGTTGTGGATATGGACAGTTTTGCTGTAGCAAAAAGCATTTCTCAAAATGGTGATAAGGTTTTAGTTATGAATTTTGCTAATGCAAGACATCCGGGTGGCGGATATTTAAATGGTGCTAGTGCACAGGAGGAATCATTGTGCAGGGCAAGTACATTGTTTTCATCGCTTGCTTCTGACAATGCAAAGGAAATGTATAGAGCAAATGCGGAAGTTGACAGAGATGAGTTTGATACGGATTATATGCTATTGTCGAAGAAAGTAGAAGTTTTTAGGGATGAAAATCATGAATTTTTAGAAGATTCATTTCTGACTTCTGTAGTAACAGTTGCAGCTCCTAATGTGAACGGCAGAGCAGCTGGTAAAACGAAAGAAGAATTGTCTGCGGAACGAAGAAACAAGATAAGAAATCTTACGCTTGTTGCTATGAGAGAAGGCTATAATTCACTTGTTCTTGGCGCATGGGGATGTGGAGCATTCGGAAATGATCCAAGCGAAGTGGCAGAGGATTTTCGTTCCGTGCTAATAGATGAAAGATACGTAATGAAGTTTAAAAGAATTGTTTTTGCGGTATACAAAAGTAAAAGTAATTTTGAGGCTTTTGAAAATGTTATTGATAATGGGACTTATCACTTTGCAAGGAGAGAGGGATGGTGTGTGAGTACAAGGGATTCGATCCCTATGCTTCAAATGGATTTCTCCAAGCAGAAAACAGGTGATGTAGGATATATTCAGGGATATTTATCGTCAGGGAAAGTCTTTTTCGCGGAGTTATTCAATGACATAGTTACAAATGAAACGAGCTTGATTTTTGTTGTTTCAACAGATGGACTTGATGTGCTTGACTCATTGGGAGATATGCAAGTAGAGGAAACCTATGAAGAAAATTGGAGAAATTCAGTTTTGGTAAAAAATCTGACTTTATTTGAATTCAATGACGATGGTGAAGCTGCGAAAGAGGTTTTAGATTTAATTGTATTTAACAAAGTGGTAGAATTTGAAAAAGATAGCGACAACATAGAACTGTTTACAGCACTAGATATCAATGGTAATCCAATAGTTGCTTGCAATATTGTGTTAGAAGAGCCTGGAAAATATAGAAACACTGTTCCATTTACCTTTATTCCATTCTTGGATGATGAGAAAATATTTGAAGTCAAATTTTAAGGAGGTAGGATATGTCATTTTTGGATGTTTATATTGCAGAGATGAGGGAAGGCGTGAATTGGGCTATTGGAGGAGAGGATAAACACGGACGTATTTTGACAAATCCATTGCCTGACAGCGATAAGCTTTTTCATGAATTGATGAGTTCAAATGGACTAGGAGCAATGTGTAGCGTAAAGTATTTTAGCGGTTATGCATGCGTGTTATTTGGAAGAAAGGGATTGGTAAGCTATTTGAAGGATTTTTATGCTGAAAAGGATATTGTACCAAAATTTGAACTTAGATATGAGTGCTATGCAAAATCATCAATAAAAAATCCAAAGATATTGTTTAGAGATTCTAAACAAGAAGTGAGTTTAAACAATCTTGATGAATATCTTTCGAAGCAAGAGTATTATTGCCTGATTGGGTTTGAACAATGATTTTGTAGTGGATTATATGGAGATGAAATATTATGTATGCTACCGGTAATAAAAAGATGCTAAATATGTTGATTCTTGAAATTTTGCAAGAGTATTCAGATGAGAATCATCGTTTGACGCAACAAGAAATTATAAAGCTTCTGTACCAGAACTATGGGATGGAATGCGATAGGAGATCTGTTAAAAGCAATATTTTGTCTTTAAAGGAAATGGGATATGACATCTCAATGGAGAAACGATGCTACCTTGTGGAACGAGAGTTTGAGGAAGTGGAACTAAGACTTCTAATTGACAGTGTTCTCTTTTCAAAAAATATTACTTCCGGACAGGCGAAGATCTTAATCGATAAGCTACGAGCGCAGGCAAACAAGTATTTTAATGTAAAGGTTTCTCATGTTGCAAACCTGCCGGAACTATTTCATGCAGACAATAAGCAGGTTATGTATGCTCTGAATGATATCAATGATGCAATTAGTCAGAAAAAGAAGATTTCTTTTGACTATAACGATTATGGACCAGACTTCAAACTTCATCATAAAAGAGAAGGAAAATATATAGTAAATCCTTATCAAATGGTTGCAAACAATGGCCGCTATTACCTGATTGGAAATTATGACAAGTACGATGATATTTCTCATTATCGGATTGATCGAATGACTGATGTAGAAATACTCCCAGAGAAAGCAAAACGAATAAGTCAGATTAAGGGAATGGAGAATGGGTTTTCTCTTCCCAAACATATGGCTGAACATATTTATATGTTTAGCGGAGAATCAGTACAAATAAAACTTCTGGCAAAGAAGAGCCAAATGAACGAACTAATTGATTGGTTTGGAAAAGATTTCAAAATTTTGGGTGAGAAGGAAGAAGAATACCTTATCACGCTTCGCTGTAATGAAAGAGCTATGTACTATTGGGCATTGCAGTATGGACCATTTGTGGAAATTTTGGAACCCTTGCAGCTGAGAACTGAGATTCAGGAAGCAATTAATGAGATGCAGAAAAAATATGGGGAGGAAAGATAAATGGAATGTCCGAAGGAATTCTCACAGAAAAAAAGTGATGATTATAAAAAATTGGTAGCCGATGTAGTAGAAGCTTATACTACGCGTTCTAATAAAAAGAATGATGTAGCACCTGCATGGTGTAATATTCATACATTTGTGAACAAACAAGGAGAAATCGTAATTGATGACAAGGGAATAAACATATGCCATGAAATAAATCTTTGGACATATTGGCAGGGACTAGGATATGAAAAGAAAACTCCTGCTATTAAGTATTTAGTCGTTGGTCAGGATTGGGGAAATCCCTTTAATTTTGAATCACAAATAATGAAAAATATTATACAGATGAATACCAATTCAAGTATTCAGTATTTAGATGGCCTTAAGCCAAAAGAAAATGATACGGATTCAAATCTTGCAGAGTTATTTAAAATTCTGGATAAGAAATATGATATAAGAAGTGAGCGATATAATGAATTGTTCTTTACCAATTTTTGTCTAGGGTATCGTACAGGAAGGATCTCTGGCGGAATGAATAATCCGCGTATGAAGGAAGATACAAAGTATTTCAATACATTATGTAATATTTTGAAACCAGATAATATTTTGTGCTTAGGTCAAACTACCTTTGATTGTGTACATAAGGCATTATCAGACGAAAAACTTCCATATAACGGAAAATACATGGATTATTTGGATAGTATGAGGAATCAAAATAATCCATATGAAGTTGCCAAAATCGAAGATAAATCAATAAGAATATATGCATTGGCTCACTGTGGTGATTTCGGAATTAGGAATAGGGCAGGTGGTTTGAAAACGCATGAGGATGATTGGAAAAGGATAAAGGGATAATCTGGGTATTGTGTAGGATATAGTATTAAGCATATTGGTTATCGTTGCAGTTTCAAAAAATAGAGACATAGGCAGTGATTAATATAAAAGTGGTATTAATTGAATTAAAAGTGGGCATTATGGAAATGCCATAGATACAATCAAAGGTTGAACAGAAAAACGGGACTGTTAACAAGCAGACACTAATTACAGAACTATGATATATAAGGAAATCGTAGATGTATTGTTAGAAGAAAAGGAGTTAGAAGGAGAAGATCGAGTTCAGGGATTTCTCCAAGAAACAAGTGAGATTTACTATTAGCTTGAGCTTGTATAGTTGTTTCTACAAATAGGGAATCCCTTGGGAACGATAAAAGTTTCTGAGGACTTTTTGTATAAAAAATAATTCGCGAAGGTTAGTAGAGCAATAGGCAGGTATAGATAAAAGAATATTGCAGATAATATCGGTATAATCAATTAAAAACCAAGTAAATATACACACGAAATGTAAATGGTGTGTACTTTTACTTGATTTTGTGATTGACTAGACGCAGATTTATAGTTATTATTAAAGTAAATATACACACAAAATACAGTATGTGTGTATAAACACTTAAATGGAGCTGATTATTATGGTATTAACCTATAAAGATTGTATAGAGAAGTATGGCAGTGATCACTTGCTGAAAAAGGAAATTTCAGAAGGAAGATTGTTTCAAAAAGAAAAAGGAATCTATTCTTTGCAAAAATCATGTTCTGAATTAGAAA
>JAQUUB010000037.1:36964-38570 GCA_028694115.1 Lachnospiraceae bacterium | reverse complement strand
CTCTGGGAACTACAATCTGATTTTCCGCAAATATATCGGCAATCTGTGCATTTATCTGGTTTCGGTTATACTGATTTTCACGTGCCCTATCAATGCTTAATGGAATATTATACTTTTTGGCAACCGGATCTAAAAAGCAACAAGCTTTCCAGCCCCTTGACAGATTAAACTCATTATTGAAACAGGCATCTCTTTCTTCTTTAGATAAGCCTTTTACATATCTGTAAGAATATTTATTGTAGTATTTATCCCAAATATAAGCGTGTAATTCATCCTCTGTTTTACATATGCTTCTGTTTGCCGCTACAATTCCTCTGTATTTGTTTTCAATCTTTTCTTGCATTTTCTGTGCAGCATCCACATATCCTGTATTCCTGAATATAATCTTTGTACTTTCCTTTTTTTCAGAATTATTTGCAGTACTATCCTGCTTGTTATACGTTGATTTTTTTGAATTTATATCATTTATATTCACTTCATTTATATTCATAAAAATCTTCCCTCACATAATCAAATATTACACGCTTGCATCTATATTCTGTGTAGACATTTCCTCATTGCTTTGAATTCCTTCTGTTTCTTCTATTTCAGATTTATCGTTTATTTCTTCACTAGCTTTTCCTTTGTAAGATACTTATTGCTACAAGTTGAATCTATCATTTTCTCTTTCATAGTTCCATATTCTAATCGTGAGTTGACGTTTTACATACGTGAATTGACATTTCCTGCTCTTGTTTTTCATTTTTCTACATGATATGCTCATGAAAAGATGCAATAGAATAAAGTCGAGGACAATTTTATGAGTTTATTTTGGAAAATATGGGAAGTCATAATTTCATGTTCAGAATGCTCATTCATCACATTATGAATCTTAAAGGTAAAGATATCTATCTTTCAAATGAAGAGATGCTACCTGTCCGTAAAAGTTTTCTTTTGGACATACAACATGCTCTTCTTAGAAATCTAATGTGAAAGAAAGTCCAATTTTTTTACTTAATTTGCTAGATTCCTATTACTGTCTTTTCCTCCGTGTTTGGCTATCCCTCCTCAGATGTATTTTTCGACTTGTTCCTTCAATTTCTTATGAGAATTCTTCCATTTCTATTATAAAAAAAGTGTTAACGAATAATCAACATACGTTCTATTTTTGAAGAAATTATATCCCTAAATTCCAATAAAATAATGGCAATTATATCACTATGGCATTACGGATTATCCCTCTTTTTATTTATGACTCTAGTAAAGCTCTTGATCTATCTGCATCTATTGTATTTACTTTAATTACATATATAATTTTATGTTCATTACCCATGCCATAACTTCCCCTGCTTACATTAAATAAATGCATAAAGAAATAAAACCAATTATCTTTTTTTTCTTCAGTTTCATAATATGTAATGGCATTATTATCCAATAGTCTCTTCACTGACACTGCTTTTTCTAATGACTCCCCTTTATAAAGAATTATACAATCATCTTTGTCCATTACCTTCATCGCTGTTCTCTCCCTTCTTTGATATTTTGTATTATTAATAATCCAGCATCCAGTACGCTCCACTAATAGCAAATCTTACACATACTGGGCTTATCCTAAGTAAACTGGCTA
>JAQUUB010000037.1:0-36864 GCA_028694115.1 Lachnospiraceae bacterium | reverse complement strand
TGTCCATTACCTTCATCGCTGTTCTCTCCCTTCTTTGATATTTTGTATTATTAATAATCCAGCATCCAGTACGCTCCACTAATAGCAAATCTTACACATACTGGGCTTATCCTAAGTAAACTGGCTATACTAATACATACTGCAATCAAAATGCTTAATATCCTTGATGCCTTTCTATTATCTTCCAACTCTTTTTCATTTAATTCTAAATTTACATGATTAAGTGGCGCTAACTTAAAAATAATTGCGATAGCTATTATCAATATTGTTTGTGAAACAAAAGAATTACATAATAGATTTCCTGTTTAATCAGGTATTCTGTCAAAGATACAGCTAATTGATGCATAATGTTTCTCCTTTGTCTGCATTATAGCTTTACCCTTATACTTCTCCTATAGAAAAAGCACAAATCGGAATTTCATGACAAAAAACGGCAGTGAAACCCATGAAAAATCTCATAAGTTCCACTGCCTGTTTTATACGTTTTGAATGATAATTGTGGTTGTGAAATATCCATCTTTACAACCACACACATTTTCCCCTCCATATTTTTGAACTATTTTATCTATATTTATCAATCCTATTCCGTGATTTTTCTTTTCCCTCTTTGTTGTAATAAATCTTCCTTTGACAGGAATCACTGCTTTTGCAACAGGATTTCGCACGCAAATTGTCAGTGTTGAATCTTGATACTGTATGATGCACTTAACCGTTCTATCGCTCTCCCATATCTCTTTCACTGCCTCTATGGCATTATCCAGAAGGTTTGCCAGAAGTGTTACGATATCTTCATCTCTCATCTGTAACGTGCCCAGATCACTTACCTTAATAATAAATGTAATTCCATTTTTTCGCGCCTGTGCATACTTTTGATTTAAAATGGAATTAACGATTGCGTGGTTTGTCAGGATATAATTCATCTCCCCCTTCCAAGTGTCGTGAATATGATTCACATAATCAGATACTTTTTCATATTCACCTGTGTCCAGCAGTCCTTGAATACAATTTATCTGATTTTTAAATTCATGTACTTTTAATCTTTGCTCTTTATAATTTTCATTCATCTGTTGATACATCGTTGTCTGATTCAGTGTTCTTTCCTGCCCTATTAATAATTCCTGCAATCGTTTTTCTTTAGATACAATATCCTTTACCATATAAAAAATAATAAAATTTCCAATAATCAAACCAATGGATATCCATATGACGTAATTCACTTGATGGGATTCATTCATTATAAATATCTGCATTGAAATAATTGTGAGAAGTGGAAAATATAAAAATTTAATCCATTCTACCTCTGACAGCAAATAGAAATTTCCTTCTTTTTTTAACCGCTTATTTAAAGAGATGACACATATTAGCAGAACTGTCTTGCACATAAGTGCCAATATAGTCGTTCTAACAGGATCTTGTAATATAATATTCTCTTTATCCGGAATCATATATAGTACAATTTTCATCATAATAATATCTACTGCTACCAGTATTCCATAAAATCCTACTGTGCAAAATAGTATTTGCAATGGACTTCCTTCATATAGGATTCCCATCAACAATCCTATTATCAGCAATATCATCAAAATTCTAAAAACATTACTATTTTGCAACGTAACAGCTATGACAGATATTAGTACAGTCAAAGTAGCAAATATATAAAAATTCATATACTGTTTTTCCGGATATCGTTTTTCTAAAAAAACTTCAAAAAATATTTTACAACACATCATTTCAATACATGTAAGAATCAGTGTCTGTAGGAAATCATTCATAACAGTTTTCCCTCATATGCATAATATTTCTCTGCCACAGAACGATATTTTTCTCTGGGTATAGAAAGTATCTCTCCCCGTTTTAATGTTACTTGATACCTTGATAATTCTTTTATCTCGTCCATATTCACCAGGTAACTTTTATGAATACGAAGAAATCCATATTGTTCCAATTCCCCTTCAAGAAAATCCAGTTTTTCGTAAAGGGTATAAGTCTGTTCCTTTTTCTCTGTCATATAGAATATTACTTTATGCTTACTACTTTCCAGGTAAGAAATATCTCGCGTATACAGTTCTTTTTCTCCCTCTAGAAAGGTATATCTCACTTTTTGGCTATTTAATCTCATTTTTTCCAAAATAATATCCATACATTCCATCAACATACTATCCAGCATATCTTTCATGATGTATCGAATTGCTTCTACCCTGTATCCTTCCAGCGCATAATCTGCATAAGAAGTGATAAATGCAATATAGGCTGTTGGATTCTCTGCTCTTATCCGTTTTGCCAGTTCTATTCCACTTATATCTTTCAGATTAATATCCAGAAAGAATATCTGATATTCTTTCCATATATTTTCGTTCTCACACAATTGTTCTCCTGTATCAAATGTATGTATTTCATAGTCAACTATTTGCTTTTCATTCAGTTGATAACTAATCTGATCCTGAATTCTGTTTAAATAATATTGTTCATCATCACATATCATTATCTTTAGCATCTCACTCTTTGATTCCTTTCAAGCACCAGAATATAAATTCATCATATCATATTTCCATGGACTTTATTATCCATCACATGAATCATTCATATGCAATAATTAAATTTCTATTTTTGCTAATTATTCTCAACGTTTACCGTAAAGCGAAAAGCTGCGTCCAAGTTAACAAACTGAGCATGGCTGGAAAAAGGTTCTCTAACAATTCATCCTGTCACGTCATATAATCCTGGTTCTTCTGGTGCCCTGATCTGTAATATGCCACTGCTTATATTTCCATCTTCTGTATTGAATCTTAAATAATTCTGATTATTTATATCGGTCTGTTGAATAGCTAGCCCCCTATATTTTTAATTATCTATATCTTGCACACTTTTTGAAAACAGTATGATTCCAATTTGAAATGAATTTATCAAAAGCATTCTATTCACTTGGAGAAACGGAATCGGTATTCCCTTTAAAAACGGACATCCCATATTTACAATTACAGACCCTGTAAATTGTGTAATTAAAGTAAATAAAATTGCCCTGTTCATCACATACATCATGTTTCCCTTTGTTTCTCTGATTAATTTTATACACATAATTACAATGGCAATAAAAACAAGCATATAAACAATCGCTGATATATATCCATACCTGAAAATATAAGCACTTAATAGATATTCCTGCTGAGGTATCTTATGTAATGCTTCAGAAAATGCCGGAGAAAAATTTATCAAAATCCTTTCACCTTTTAAGATTATCAAAGCGATGGTTAAAGCCAACACAGGAAAAAATAACAGTATATAATGTAATGCATAAGTCTTCCTATCAAATACATTTTTGTATAATGCCAAAGTCAGTATAAAGAGACCGGAAAAAAGCACAATAAATATGTTTATATATGATAACGATAAGTACGCAATAACTGCAAATATATACATACCAAGCTGTGCAATGATAAAACCTGTCCTTCGCATATCACGAAATGAAAACACAAAGCAACAGAAAAAGAAAGGAAATACTGTAAAGGCAGCAATACAAAGATCTGTTATTTTTAGATTATAGAAAATTATTGCTGCTAAAGTGAGCATTAGGGTACTATTTATAACAATCTGTACTTTTTTCTTTCTTTTTGACAATAATATTTTGCAGGCAAGTGCCGCCAACAGAAATCCAAGTAAAATATAGACTAATCCATTGACAAAAACATGTTTTTCCTTATCCCATTCAAACATGGTATTTGTATATAAAAGCAACGTTATAATATTCCAGACACATATCATTCCAAATAGCAATATCTGGGGTTTATTAATACGCGCTTTTTTTGCAGAAATCACCAAACATATTTTATACTCTCCTTTGTCTGCATTATAATTTTTCTCTATACCATACATAGTACTTCTCACATCTTTTTGGAACTGCAATTTTATTTTCCGCAAATTTATCGGCAATCTGTGCATTTATCTGGTTTCCGTTGCACTAATGTTCACGTACCATTTCAACGTTTAGCGTAAAGCGAAAAGCAGCGTCCAAATTAACAAACTGAGCATGACCGGAAAAAGGTTCTCTAACAATCCATCCTGTCACGTCATATAATCCTGGTTCTTCTGGTGCCCTGATCTGTAATATGCCACTGCTTATATTTCCATCTTCTGTATTGAATCTTAAATAATTCCGGTTATTTATATCGATCTGTTTCATATCCAAAGACAATATAATAAGTGCATCTTCCATTCCCTGCATCTTTTCTGTATCTATTGTATATTCCATTGCAACTTTATGTTTTTCTCTATTCACCCTATTGATAAGATAGCTTCCTAAAGCAATTATAATAATTATACTTATCAAAATGCATTTTACTATTCTTCTTTTTTTCAGATTTATTACCCCTGGTTATGCCAACTTTATTTACTTTCATTTTTTCATCGGTACTTTTTATAACATTATTTCAATTCTTCTGTTAACACACTTGTCTCATAAGCCTCAAAAGCCCGATTTATATTTTGGGTATTTTTATCCATAAACCCTGCTTCTTTTAATAGATCCGCATTGACTATTTTTTGATTTATTAATTCCTGCTGCACTTTTTTTGCCTGGTGTTTTTTATCCATTTGCATCTCATATTGTTCCTTCAGCATTTTTTCTCGTTCTGCTCGTTTTTTCCAAAAACTATTTTTTGATTCTTCATCAAACAACTTTCCTCCATTCCCATTTTTGTATCCTTTACTCCACATTTCAGCATGGCATTCTTCTTTTGTAGAACCATAATAAATAGTTGAAAAAGCACCCTCACATACACCTGCCCATTGATCTGGCTGTGACCATCCCACTCGCAAATCATTTAATACCCATTCTTCATATTCCGGATCATTTTTCATTGCTTCAAAACCTGCATCCGATATCTGTAAGGATATTGATTCATTCAACCTTGTTGGATTTATTGGTATTTGTGAGATTTGATTATAAATATATTGTTTATATTGCTCCATTGTCATATCTTCTTTAGAAACAACCTCTGTTTTTTTTGTTTCCAAACCAGCCACTCGGTTATTAAAAGATTCTGTATTTTTTACCTGTTCATCCTTCCCATACCTTTTTGTATAATTTTCATATATTCTTGATACACAATTTACATTCATAGTATTCATATATGTTCCTCTCCTGTATTACAATATTTTTGTTTCCTCATATGATGATAAAGTTTCTATCATATACCGGTACATATCGTCATACGAATTTTGATTATACACTTTATGTACATATCTCTTTTCCTGTTTTTCAATTTCTAAGCTATCGTGTTCTATATATTTTATCGGCATAACGGAGCCAATCGAAAACCTGTCTATCGCATAGTTACTAAGTATATAACAGTCCGGTTTTATATTAAAACGGTACTTGAAAAAGTTACTGATTTCATCAAAATACTCTTCATTATATGCATCCTTATGTAATGTTAATATCGTGAAATCCGGCACAACTGCATTAAATATTTCATATGCACTTATGCCAAAGTGAATGTGCTTTTTCTTAGTAACTGGCATTAAACCACCTGGAATTCCAATTACAATAACCTCTGGTTGCTCTGTCTTCTCAATTAATTTTATATAGTTGTTATAGCATATTATTTTTTCTTCTTCACTTAATATTTTTTCCAGCATAAATTGCGGAAATGAATGCATTCCAAGCAATTCACAATTTCTTCTACTCCCTATAGATGATACAGCATATCCATCTTCAAGCAATCTTTTTCGGATTTCCAATTGAAGTTCAAATTTGCTACAATTTTCTCCGTTACCAGCAATAGCCACAATAGGTGTATGAATTTCCCTTATCTCCATAAATGGAGAATATATAGTTTGCATTACATTAAATTCTGCTGTTGTATCAATTAATTCTACATCATATTTTCTACAAATATCTAAAATTATATTATTTTCTTCATTTGTAAAATGTCTTGCAATTAATATCTTTTTTTTCCACATTCCAAAAATTTCAATTTGCTGGCATATGATTCCAAAAGATATTTTTTGAAAAGATTCCACTATCATTAGTGCCTGAAAGTCATTTTTTTCTTTTTCCTTTATTCTGTCATAAACTATATATTTTTTCTCCCGAACCGTTACCACCTTTTCACTTAATCCAAATCCATTTGGTGCCAATAGATGTGTCACATTTATTTCTTGTAATAACTCTGAGTATTTTAATACAATTTCAAATTCCTTACCAAAAGGAAATATTGCTACATTCATGTTTTTGCTCCTAATCATCAAAAAAATATCCATATTCTCTCAAGGCACAGTATTCAATAAGATGACTCTCTACCTCTTTTCTTGCCATTTTACATTTATTACGCTTTTTTTCTGAAGATAATAATGTTCCTTCTCCAATATCTGCTGCACACATACTACATAAATTAATTGCCCAGCACTCCTTGCATTCCTTTTCTGTCAGTTTTCCTGTATTAAGAAGATTTTTAACTTTATCTTCCTTAATCCCTTGTTGCAAATTCCCTATATTATAAACAGTATTGCTCTCACTTACCCTTTCACAAGGATAAAACTCACCATCTACCGTAACAAACAATCTATTAGCCCCCGCAATGCAAGGTCCATTCGGATGGCACTTTCCTTCTCTGTGATAGGGTGTTGTAACTCTTGTATGTACCGAATTTATAAGAAGCCCCTTATGTGAAGCAATCAATTTTGAGGTGTATTTCTTATCTAATTTTCCAATTAATGAAAGAAAACTTTTAAAAAGTTCATATTGATAATTGATATAAAAATTTTCTTGCAAACATAACTCCATCTTAGCATCCCGATCACTTACTCCCGTTGAAGTAACTGTCGCCTCCTTTAAAAAATCATATGTAAAAAAATTACTGCTACAGGAAAAATCATTCTCTGTATCAATTACAGCATTAAAACTTATTTTATTTATATATGATGGACATATTTGTTTTATCATTTCAATCTTATCCATTATTACTTGGAATGTTCCTCTGCTATTATCTGCAAATACTCTGCTTTTATCCTGTATGGATTGAGGTCCATCCAAGCTAATCATTAAATCAATATTATGTTTCTCTAAAAAGATAACCATTTCCTGGTTCAATAATGTTGCATTTGTGGTCATATTAATTCTCAATTCCTTGCCTTCAAAAAGTAATTCACTATAATCCACTATTTTTCTAATTAATTCAAACTCTAAGAGTGGTTCTCCACCATAAATCCCTATTCTGATGCAATTCGATTCCCTACTATGTTTATAGTAAAAATCTATAGCCTTTTTAGCAGTTTCAAAATTCATACGCTTATTAGTATGTACGCGATTCTTATAACTTCCTGAGTACACACAGTATTTGCATCGCAAATTGCAATTTTGCGTCAATTGCAATATAATATGCTGCATACTATCTTTAAGATAGTATTTAATATCATCTGTTATAGGATGTTCAATAATAATATCCTTTTTGTTTCCATGTAAAAATCCCTTTTCGTATAATTTATGCAATTCTGGAATCTTATTAAAATCCTGTCTACTATTTAATATTTCAAATACTTGTTTTTTTACACAAATAATTGAACTAGTGTTTACATCGTATATATAATACTTCTTTCTTGTTTTAAATAAATGGATAAATGGTTTTTCCTGCATCAGTTTTCTCCTATAAGGAAAACTGACAGCATCTCTAAATATGCTGCCAGGCACCTTGATTATTTCAGTTTTTAACCCCACATAAAATTGGAGCCTGAAAGTGCTGTAGCAACAATCTTACCCATACTTGTTGCATACGTATTGGATTGAGCTGCAGTTGTTGTGCAATTGCAAAATGCACTAGATTGACACACTGAAATACAGTCACATGCAAATGCTACTACTGTCCCACTTTGAGAAGCATTTTTCTTTCCTAAAACTTTACGCATAAGTTTTCCTCCTTTTCTGTAGATTTGGTATAAAAAATTGCCCTATAGAAATTTCCTTTTTATAAGGAAATAACTATTTTTAAATTAGACCTGCCCTCTACAATTTTGGACAGCCTTTACAATATTGTAGTAACTATCAAATCTGTTTTCTATAATATCCTCTTTGACAAATGTAATCTGTAGTAAATTCTCCAACTCCATAAAAAGAACAAATAAATCAATTGCACTAAATCCAATTTCCTGCTTAAAGAGACTTCCCTTTTTTTGTTCTTCAGATAAACGTTCCGGATGAAAGTTAAACACATTAATAAAAACATTATTTACTTCTGTTTCTATTTCTAATAACTTCATAAAATAAACACTCCTTTTTCATGTTTTTGTTATTCTACCATCTTTCTAAATTCGAAATTTCTTTTTAGTAGTTCCTTAAAGCAACCCTGATCAAGAACTTTCCCATTCTTTAATATCACAATATTTTCAACATCTTTTAAAACTTCCCTTTTATGAGTAATAATAATAACTGTCTTTTGCATTAATTTTGTATGTAATAAACCATTAATCTGTTTTTCTGAAAAAGTATCAGCATTTGAAGTAGCTTCGTCAAATATTATAATACAAGACTCACACAGCAAAGCTCGTGCCAATGCAATTTTCTGTTTTTGTCCACCCGATAACAAAGTACCGTTATTCCCAACTATATAATCCAAACCTTTTTCATTTATGAATTCTTCCAATGTACTATCTCTGCATACCTTTCGTATTTTTTCATCACTTACCTCTTTATAAAGACAAATATTATTTCGAATCGTATCGTTAAAAAGATAAATCTGCTGACTAACAACGGCAATCATTTTTCTGTAATCCAATAATGCAAAATCAAAAATATTTATATCATTTAACAATATCCTTCCTTCAATTGGTTCATATATTCTCAATAGCAGATTTATAATCGTTGATTTTCCCGAACCATTTTCTCCTATAATTGCTGTTTTACTTCTGTCTGGAAAACTTATATTTATATTGTCTAATACATGTCTGTCTTCAAAATAAGAAAAAAATATTCCCTTTAATTCAAGTTTTCCGGGTCTTAGACTTATATTATTTTCTTTTTCTATATCTTCCTCCTGAAGATTCATAAAAGAAAAATATCTCTTAGAAGACGGAATAATACCAGATAAAAAATAGCCTATATTCAAAACTGATGAAATCGGACCTGTAACATAAGAACTGTAAGTTATAAATGCAAAAATACTTCCAACCGATAATTGAAATCTAAATACTAAATTTGCCCCTAAAATATATAAAATAAATGTAAGAACTTGAAGTATCATATTATCCATAACATTATTCCACTGTCCAAGCAAATTCATTTCTTTTTGCTTGTCTATTACATCACTCTTTTTCTTTAAAAACTCCGCATATTTCTGCTCATAAATTCCGAATACTTTTATTTCCCGGATTCCACCTAAAGAATCTCCAAACCAACTAGCATACCCCTGACTAGTTCTAATAAATTGATTCATAATAATTTTTTTTTTCTAGCAAAATATTTCATAGTAAAATATTTTATTGGCACAAACATTAAAACCAAAATTGTCATTCTATAATCTATAATAAATAACCCTATTACTCCACCAAGTATGCTAAAAGTCTGTGTTATTACAAATAAAAAACTTTCATCTGTAATTAAAGTCATATTACTAATATCTTGTGTAATATTGTTTAAAATTTCTGCATAATTATTATTATTAAAATAATTAATTTTTAATTTCAGCAAATGCCTAAAAGCTTGTTCCGAGAGTGAATAATGAACCTGAGAACTTATATTTATTCTTTTTTTCTCCTTTACAATATCCAAACATGAATTTATGCTGTAAATAATTAATGTAATTAAAGCTAATAAAATAACTACTTCTATTCGACCGCCAATAAATCCATCATCCATAATGTATTTACTCAATAAAGGAATTAAAAAAGTTAGAATTGTTGTAATTAATAAATAAAATATTATACTGCAAATCGCTTTATTATATTTTCTTAATATATTAAATAATTGACTTATTGCTTCTTTATCACTCATCTTCGTATCCTATTAATTGATCAAGTAACTTCTGATATATAGTAAGAATTGTTGATTGATCAAGTTGTTCACATATAAATTTTTGATTGTTTTTATTTAAACTAACTAATACATTTGATTCCTTTTTAAGTAAAGATAGTTCCATTATCACATCAAAATTAATATTATTATATTCTTTATTTTTTTTTATTGTTTTATCTATGCATATTAAAATAGCATCAGATTTTTTAAAATATGTTTGCCAATATAGGAAATCTAATAATTTATTCTTTTTTTCTTTTTGTAAATATTCTTTTGGAATATATTCAAAATTATATAGAACACTTTGTTCCTTCATGCTTACAGTATATAAATTATAACTATCATTTTTAAAGTTTTTTCTAATTTCAGAAAGAAAGAAAAAACAATCTATTTTTCCTTTTAATAAACATAGAATAACTGGTATTTCTATTTCACCTTTTCTTATTTGAGTATTAGTTATCTGTAGGGATTTTTGCTCTCTACTCCAAAAAAACTTGTTAAAATTTCTGTACTTAAATTTTTCTTTTCCTAAATACACAATATTTTTGTTTTCTAATTCATAATTATTTAAATTTTTCTGCGACATCAAAATTATAGTATCACTTTTTTCCTGTTTTCCATTATTTGTCTTAATCTCAGTGAAATAAAATTCTAATTTACTATTATTGTTTCCATCTTTAAAATAAGCTTGTGAAATCCAGTCTGGTTCACTACAATAGAAAAAATCTTTAGATTTATCATTGTATATTTCATATATTTTACGTTTAAGTTCCAAAAAATTAAGTTCATTATTCTCACTTAAAAGATTACCTGCAAGTGCAGTAATATAAGGTGCTGCATAACTGTTTGTATTTTCTATTTTTAAATTACTATGAATATTTTTTATTTTATAGTTTGTTGACACAACAAAATCTATTCCTCTTTCAAATTTCATCGTCATATCATGAACAAAGTTTTCCCCACAGGCAACTCCTATAACGTTAGAAAATGATGCGGGATAAGTAATATATCCCGTATTTGAGGTCGCTGCTATTATAATAATTCCTCTGTTAGAATATTCATTTATAATTCTCTGAATTTTTGTTTTATCCGAAAAATGTATAGTTCCTAAACTTAAATTTATTAAACGAATTTTTTCTTGTATACACCATTCTAATGCAGGCTTCAATTTATTAATTAAACCTTTACCATTATTACCTAATATTTTCACACTAACTAATTCGCATCGAGGACAAAATTCCTCTATAATCAAAGCACATTTTGATCCATGATCAAACAATTCCTTTTCATAGTTATTTACATCTTTTTGACAATAAAATTGCTCGTTTACATAAACACTATTTTTCAATGGTTTGCGCAGTAAAATTTCATTTATACCATTATCAATTATTGCTATACTGATACTTTTCTGCATAATATACTTATCTACCTCTCATATTGATCCAAATTCTCAATGTTTAATCCGAAATTTAAATCAATACATTTAAATATTCTATCTCATTTGTGGAACGTAACTACCAAATATATTATTAATTTTACTTTGTAAAGAATACCATCTGGTAAATACCGTAAAATTAGATAAGAAACTTCCATATTGTTTCTTGATATTTTCTGTCAAAAGTGAATTATCAAGTAAACTATTTAAATTAAATATTTGTCCCTTTAAGTTCCCTGTGTCAGAAATGGAAAAAGGAACGTTACTGCTTGTCTCTGTGCCATTTAGTGAAAGCCATAGATTCCCTTCATCAGGAAACGAATTTTCTTTATAAAAAAATTTGAATTCTTCAGGCGGTGCCAATTGCTCATCTTCCATGCTGGCTCTGCCTACCTGATTTCTATATGTAAAATTCCATCCACTGTTAAAATCAAAGCCTCCATCTAACGTCATTTTGGAATTTTTTTCAACTTCTTCTGTATCAATAGCAGAAATCTCCCACTGATCTGTCATATTTTCAACAGCCTCCTGCAATGCTGCTTTTGTTTCCATACACTGAAAGTGATAGTCTGAATTATAATAAACCCAATCATCATTTCTTCCGCCATATGTCTTGTTCAGAGTTTCACCTTCCTTATAATTTGCACTTTTGGCTGCTCTCATATTTTCTTTTGCGAATATTTCGTACATCTCGCTTACAATCTGCTGCCTATCCATTGCATTATCTCCTGATGTCTGATGTTGTTGTGTCCTATATTTCAGCATAGAAATACAGCTTTCCTGAAAAAATTTCTGCACATCCTCCTGGCTGTTTTTTCCAGCGTAAAAATCATTTATATAATCTGATATTTCTTTCTGCATATTATAGCCAAACTGATCGCTAAACACACTTTTTGGCATTGCTTCTTTTTCCTGGTAATTTGGATAGCATTCATAAAATGCATCTATAATTTCCTTTCCTTTTTCAAAAGAATCCAACTTCTTTTCTGTCTTTATTTTATTTAAATCAATTTGCCTTATTTTTTCCTCATAATCCGAATTATTATTTGCCAATCCAAGCGTAATGTTTGATGCGTTTTTGTTAAAATAAACATTTCCTGTATCCATATATGCACCCCTTTTCATATTTATATTCTGGTGGTAGTTTAAAATTGCCACCAGAATATATTTCTATTATAATCAATCGCCGTATTCGTAATTGTAGTAGAAATTAAAATTAGGGCTAATAGATTTTCCTTTACCGCTACTGCTAGCCATAAAAGCCGTACTCCATGCACCTTTCAGTCGTGCATTACCACTTGAATCATCTTTATAATTCATATCAATTGTAATCCAAAATGAAGAAGGATTAGTTACCCATGATGACAAATTAGGAGCTTTTGCTTTCCACCTTTCTACATTTGACAACCCTGATACGCTAAGAGAAACTTCTCTTACCTGACCAGTCTTTGGCAAATCATCACCAGTTACATTACAAGTCATAGTTGACGAATAGCCAGTACTGGGTAAAGTAATAGATATTCCTGGCGAAACACGCGTATTTGATCCTGCCATTACAGGATTTCCTACTGCTGTTGCCATACTTCCTGTTCTAAGTGATAAATTGGATGTCGGATTTGTAGAATAAACTACTAAATAATATTCTGTCCCTACAACTGTAGTCAATCTTGCTTTCTCTGCACAAGTCCAGCTACCGCTATCTACAAAAGATGTTCTGTGTGTAGAAGAATCTGTTGCAGAATCAAACAGCACTTTTAATGTATTTACATCTAGTATTTTAAAGCGAATATCAGAAACATCGCTTGGTATCGTAATGACACTTGTAGATTGTCTTTTATATTTATACCAATATTCTCCAACATTTGGTACGTAAGCGCTATTCTCCAAATTAACTTTAGCTTCATAATACTGTTCCAAAAGAACAGTATTTTCAATTCCACTCATCATTAATTCAGTATCGTTTTTATCTCCAATAATAATCCTATAATTACTAGCACGACCATCATAGGAATATGGTGAAACTTCAACTGTATAATTACATATTGTTGCATCTGCAGATGGCTTGTCAATGAATCCCCAGTTTTTTGCTTGTCTGCTTCCTGTTCCCTTTATCAATATTTCATTTCCACTTTCATCAAATACTTGCATTTTTGTTCCAATATAACCTTTTCTTACCAAGCAAACTGCCGCTGAATTCATTTCAGTAAAATCAATAGAAAAATTATATGTTTTAGAATCATCTAGGGATGAGAAACTTCCTTCAAACACCTGATATTCTTCTACTATAGGTGCTGCAATTACATCAATTGTGTAACCTAATACTCTTGAAAACTCCCCAGCGCTATCCTTTACCTGATAATACAATTGATATGTTCCCGGTTCCGTAATCTGAATTACAAAGCCACCATTAATTTCTCCCAAAATATAATTTACAGCACTACCATCTACAAAACGATTAACTATTGTATCTCCATCCGTATCGGTATCATCAAACAAAAAAGCTATTATTGTATCAGTCGTAATTTGCCCATCTATAAGTGATTCTTCATTAATGATTACAGGGATCAATCCAGCAGTCGGTGCAGTTCTCGCTAAATTCATATCATTGACTGATTTCTCTTGTTTATCTGAATTTACCTGCTCTGTGCTATCTCCCGCTTCCGCATCGTTTACCTGCTCTTCGTCATCTCCCGCTTCTGCACCATTTAGCTGCTCTGTACTACCTTCCGCTTCTACATCGTTTACCTGCTCTGTGCTATCTCCCGCTTCTGCATCGTTTACCTGCTCTTCGTCATCTCCCGCTTCTGCATCATTTACCTGCTCTGTACTACCTTCCGCTTCTGCATCATTTACCTGCTCTGTGCTATCTCCCGCTTCTACATCGTTTACCTGCTCTGTGCTATCTCCCGCTTCTGCATCATTTACCTGCTCTGTGCTATCTCCCGCTTCTGCATCATTTACTACTAAATCACTGTTCAAATCTACATTTCTAGAAATGCTAGCAGTAACACTTTCTGCTTTTAAATCTAAATTGATTTCTTTGTTCAGCCTGTATTTACCCTTTTCTTTTAAAATAGAATCTAATAATATATTTCCACTTTTTTCTGAACTATAATCAGTAGAAACTTTTGAACTTTGTTCTTGCTTCTGCGAAACAGCCGTTACTGGTTCTAAATCTGATTGTGTTGCATCTAATAAATCACTTACACTTTCTTGCTCTACTAACCATTCTTCATAAGTCATATTGCTTATTGGTCCTGCTTCTTCTGCAAAAACGACTGAAGATATGAGCATACATAAAGTTAGTGTTAACGATATAAATTGAACTTTTTTCTTTTTCATAAAATACCTTTCACTCTCTTGATATTTATTTTGAATATTTTTCATATTCAGTAATTATTTCATTCTACTTTCTGTAATTTTTACATTTCCCATATATTTTGTAAATATTGTTAGATTGTACATAATGTTTTTCCTGTTACACTGGTAGGCTTCGATGCATCTATTAATATTACTTCTATATTTTTTATTTCCTCTGAATCATTTTCTTTAGCATAAACTTTTGAAAACAATATGATTCCAATTTGAAATGAATTTATCAAAAGCATTCTATTCACTTGGAGAAACGGAATCGGTATTCCTTTTAAAAACGGACATCCCATATTTACAATTACAGACCCTGTAAATTGTGCAATTAAAGTAAATAAAATTGCCCTGTTCATCACATACATCATGTTTCCCTTTGTTTCTCTGATTAATTTTATACACATAATTACAATGGCAATAAAAACAAGCATATAAACAATCGCTGATATATATCCATACCTGAAAATATAAGCACTTAATAGATATTCCTGCTGAGGTATCTTATGTAATGCTTCAGAAAATGCCGGAGAAAAATTTATCAAAATCCTTTCACCTTTTAAGATTATCAAAGCGATGGTTAAAGCCAACACAGGAAAAAATAACAGTATATAATGTAATGCATAAGTCTTCCTATCAAATACATTTTTGTATAATGCCAAAGTCAGTATAAAGAGACCGGAAAAAAGCACAATAAATATGTTTATATATGATAACGATAAGTACGCAATAACTGCAAATATATACATACCAAGCTGTGCAATGATAAAACCTGTCCTTCGCATATCACGAAATGAAAACACAAAGCAACAGAAAAAGAAAGGAAATACTGTAAAGGCAGCAATACAAAGATCTGTTATTTTTAGATTATAGAAAATTATTGCTGCTAAAGTGAGCATTAGGGTACTATTTATAACAATCTGTACTTTTTTCTTTCTTTTTGACAATAATATTTTGCAGGCAAGTGCCGCCAACAGAAATCCAAGTAAAATATAGACTAATCCATTGCCAAAAACATGTTTTTCCTTATCCCATTCAAACATGGTATTTGTATATAAAAGCAACGTTATAATATTCCAGACACATATCATTCCAAATAGCAATATCTGGGGTTTACTAATACGCGCTTTTTTGCAGAAATCACCAAACATATTTTATACTCTCCTCCTAATATATAAGTGTAGGGTTTAGATACCCCAACAGCCAGTTGGGTTCTATCCCTCTTGTTGCTAAAGCTGTACAATGATGAGGTATCGGTCTGACAGTTCACTCCTTGGACTCAATAGACGTCCGTGAGAAAGCCAGTCAGCCAGCCTATCATTTGCAGCCGTTCGATTTATGCAGGTTGGACTGCCCTGTGCACGTCCGTTTGATACCCCAGGAGATTGAATAAGCAATGAGAAATAGCTGGACACCATGCAAATTCACTTTTGGAGGTACGAGAATGTACAACGCAGTAGGTATTGATGTATCAAAAGGCAAGAGCACCGTTGCAATCCTGCAACCCGCAGGTGTTATTGTTCGTAAACCTTTTAATGTTAATCACACATCCAACGAACTGGATGAGCTTTGTCTGCATTATCATTTTTCTCTATACCATACATAGTACTTCTCACATCTTTTTGGAACTGCAATTTTATTTTTCGCAAATTTATCGGCAATCTGTGCATTTATCCTGTTTGTTGGATGCTGCGCCGGCATTGGGGTTTCTGTCTTAGAGTTACTTTTTTAGCTCATCTAGTTATCTTTTTCTTTATGGTATTCTGCTGAATTTACACAAATATTATATCTTTGATAAATATATCAGTTCATGTAGATAGACAAAATCCGAAGCATATGCTACGGACTTTGTCTGCTGAAAGAAACTCTAAAATTTTAAAATGTCTTTTAATACTCTCTTTATTTATTACGTATGCTAAAACTTCCAGACAATGTAGAACCATCATTTGCTTTTGAAAAACATACCGCATATTTTGTTCCTGCATCAAGATTATAAAACCTTACAGTTTTCCAATCTGTTGAATTTATGGAATAGCTTGTTACAATCGTTCCACTTCCGCTTCCCTTCATTAAATAAATTGTATAATTATCACTTGCCGCAGTCCACTTATTTCTTGATGCCTTAGAATCGACATAATACTGTGTATATCCATTAAAATTGTAGTTTGTATAGGAATATTCATAAGAAATACTATAGTTTCCAGAATATGTACCACTACCCCAATTCCAAGTGCTTGATGGCATTGTAGTTGCCCTCGAAACCGTAGATATTCCAAGTTCATCTAATGTTTTTCCTGTTACACTGGTAGGTTTAGATGCATCTATTGATATTACTTCTACATTTTTTATTCCTCCATTTTTCTCTGATAATTGACAAATTTACAAATTCATTTCTTTTTAATAATACAATAAAATCACCCTCCCTTTACCGCGCTTTTTATACATTTATTATACTGTATTTTTATACTTTGTCAATATGTTTATATATTTAATGTATTTATTTACTCAATAAAAAAAGACTATAAATAGTCTTTTTTTACAAAATATTATTTAAAATACTAAGGTGATGAAATCAACACAGTTCCCAGCTTCCTACCCATTTTTGTGTCGTACAATTATATTGTCTTCTATATAATCGACCATTTTCAATTTTATATCTCCATTCAATAATATCAGCTCTGGGAACAATTTGATTTGTTTCACAGACAATCTCCTGTGCACAAACTTGTGTCATAGGCATTCCAAAATTAAAACCTAAAAACCCCATCCCACAAATAAGTATTGCTTTTTTAATCTTGTTTTTCATTTACCTTATCCTCCTTATAAATTAGCAACTCTGAATATGAATCCTTAATTTCATCTATTGGAACAGCTTCTTCTCCATCTATGCACATATAATACTGACCATCCTGTAATAGAATGTATGCATTCTGAGTCGATATCTCAAATGTGCTTTCTTCCACAAAGGGCGTAACTTTATACGCTTCAAAAAGAAACATAAACGAAGAAAAGAACAAAATCATTCCCAAAAACAATCCTACCAAACTATACTTTCTTTTTTTTGATTGACATTCATTTGCAATAAAACGAAAACGACACTCCAGATTATTACCTCTTTTCATGTAAAAAGCTGTACTATTTTGAGGAATTACATTTCCTTTATTTTCTTTTGCAATCTTAATCAAACATTCCAAATATTGCACTTTTTTCTTTTCATCCAGATCCCTGGTAACAAATTCGTCAGTTTTTAATTCTATAATATTACTAAATTCTTCTTTTAATAATATTAATAAAGGATTCCACCAATAAAAAGCACATACTATTTCAAAAAAGAGCTTTTTCCATAAATCATGGTTATAAAAATGTGCAATTTCATGGAGCAATATAAACTCCCATTCTACTCTTTTTAACTTATACTTTGGTAAAAATATAGTTGGATGAACAAATCCCAATACAAATGGACTTTTGAGCACTTCCATTTTTATCACGACAAACCTGTTCCTAATTTTCTGTTCATCACAAATCTGTTGAAGCAATTCCATGATATCTTTATCTTTACAAGGTTCCATCTTTTTAATAACAGCAGACATTCTCCTATATTGAATCCATAATAGAACCAATTTAATACTAGCCCCAATAAACCATAGAACTCCCAAACAGGTTATTACTGTCATTATCCCTTTTATGTTACTATTCAAAAAATTTTCTATATCAGGCAATAATATCTTACATGCTATTGTTTTTGTAAATTTGAACTCAAAAGGCAACATAAATCTAATCAAAATAAGGCAGATATAAATGAAAAATAAATGAACTAAATTTCTGGATATACCTTTCTTTTTCCTTAAAAACAGCAAGATTATGCCTATATAAAAATTTCCTATAATAAAGCAAATTAACAGAGACGCAAATGAAAAATGCATAATTTCTTCCTATTCCATCTTTAGTTTTATCTTTTTCTCTTTTATAATATCCTCAAGTTCACTTATTGTATTCTCATCCGTCTCTTCATCAATTAACGCTGCAAAAATTTTTAAAGAGGATTTTAAATCTGAGAATTCCAAAAAATTATCATAGATGAATGCATCTGCTGAAATCACAGCCACATATTTTCTACTTAATACAGTTCCGCTGTAACCGATATCCGCAACTCTTATATATTTGTTTGCCAATAATTTTTTTAAGGCGGCTTGCACTGTATTTATACTCAACGAACCTTTTTTTGCAATATCTGATGCATTAAGTGTTTCATTCTCTTTCCACAATACCTTCATTACATCCAGCTCTCGACCTTTAAGTATAATCTTCTTTTCCACGATAACACTCCTTTAAAAATATTTAGATATGTTTTTTATAATATATCAATATTTTTTACATTGTCAATGTTTTTATGTATTTTGTGGGCATATCCAGCTTTTTCAATGCTTTATATACCATATTATATGGATATCTGTTCCCTCTTCTGCATAAAAAGGACCTTCACTTTCGTGAAAGTCCTTTTATCCGTTGTATTCTTTTGATTCATACTGATAGAAATATGCCTTTGCGTCCCTGGTATATCCGCTGGTCTTGCAGATGACATCTTTTTGCGCCATGTCATCACAGGCTTCTTTCAGTATGGAATCAAATTTCTTACGCGGTCTGTAAAGTTCTTCGTCCTGTCGTTTTCGTTGTTTCAGTCTGGAGTCTTTTAATGCTGGAATCATATAGACTGCCTGCACTTTTAATAGATCTAATTCAACGTTGTTTTTGGCTATCCCTCCCTGGATGCATATTTCAACCTGTTCCTTCAAGTCTTGCGAGAATTTCTTCTCCTCTGTTATAATATATATCGGCTTTTCGTTCTTTTTTCCTTAGATTTTCCCTCTGAATCCTCCCTTTTAAGTTTCATTGATCCATACTCTGAAATCTTATAAATAACTTTCAAATATATTAAGAAATTTAACCTGAACCTATGGTATTCTATATATATATACAGCGATAAGAAACCTAAAATTCAACTATGGAGGTTCTCTATGGAACACACGACATTTATCCCACAAAAAGGCATCACAGGAAGCACTTTGAAGCTCATCGCCATCATCACCATGACCATAGATCATATCGGTGCTTTTCTATTGGAAAAGCTGCTCCTTGCATCCCAGATCCACGGTCTTACTTATCCTTCGTTTTTAGCTCCCCATATGAAAAGTGGGGCATTTCTAAATCAACTTTATTATACCGATATGGTACTTCGATGCATTGGGAGAGTTGCCTTCCTTATCTTTGCTTTTCTCATCGTGGAAGGATTCCTGCACACTCATAATATGAGAAAATATGCCTCCCGGTTATTTCTCTTTGCACTGATCTCAGAGATTCCCTTTTCTCTCATAGGCTCTGCTAAAATACTATCTCTGGATCACTTAAATGTGTTCTTTACCTTATGCATTGGTCTCGCAGTGATTGCCTGTTTTAATATGATAGAACAGAAAAACTGGAAGCCTCTTCCGGGGATATTGATCAAGGCCGCTGTACTGGCTCTTGGATGTCTGGTGGCTTATGTGATAAAGAGCGATTATGATGCCTTCGGCGTTGCTGCCATTGCGCTGTTGTATCTGTTCCGTTCCAATAGGAGATTAAGTGTATTTGCAGGAGGAATCCTCCTCACTATTATGTCATCCATAGAGATATTCTCTCTTGTATCAATCATCCCTATTTCCCTCTATAACGGGAAAAAGGGATGGAGCATGAAATATTTCTTCTACTTCTTCTATCCGGTGCATCTCCTGATCCTGTATTTCATCACATACTGGCTGGGGATCGCGTCTGTTGCTGTGTTCTAGAGTCATGCTGACCTCGTGGGTATGTCAAATCACGAAAGTTCGAACATTCCTGTGTAGAGCTGGTAGTATTTACCGTGCTGCCGGATGAGGTCATCGTGATCGCCACGTTCTATGATCTTGCCGTGTTCCAGTACCATGATGGCGTTGGAGTTACGGACGGTGGAGAGTCTGTGGGCAATGACGAATACGGTTCTTCCCTTCATGAGGGAGTCCATACCTTTCTCTATGAGGGCCTCTGTTCTGGTATCGATGGAGGATGTGGCTTCATCCAGGATCAGTACCGGTGGATTGGCAACGGCTGCTCTGGCGATAGCCAGTAACTGTCTCTGTCCCTGTGACAGGTTGGCACCGTCGGAGGTGAGCATGGTGTTGTAGCCATCCGGCAAATGCCTGATGAAGGAATGGGCATTGGCAAGCTTTGCCGCCTGCTTTACTTCCTCCTCCGTGGCATCCAGTTTTCCATAGCGGATATTGTCCATGACAGTTCCTGTAAATAAATGGGTATCCTGCAGTACCATGGACAGGGAACGGCGGAGATCGTCCTTTTTGATCTTATTGATATTGATTCCGTCATATCGAATCTTGCCATCCGGCACATCATAAAATCGATTGATCAGGTTGGTGATGGTGGTCTTTCCGGCACCTGTAGAGCCTACGAAAGCAATCTTCTGTCCCGGCTTTGCATACAGGGTGATTCCATCCAGTACCACTTTATTTTCCTCATATCCGAACACCACGTTGTCAAAGGTCACATTTCCTTCTACTTTCACATAGGTCGTGGTTCCGTCTGCTTTATGAGGATGTTTCCATGCCCAGAATCCGGTTCTCTTCTCACTCTCTGTGATGGTTCCATTCTCATCAATATTCGCATTGACTAATGTGACATAACCGTCATCCACTTCCGGCGTCTCATCGATAATATTGAAGATTCGCTCTGCACCAGCCAGAGCTGTGAGCACGGAGTTGAACTGCTGGGAAATCTGTGTGATCGGCTGTGAAAAGCTTCTGGTATACTGTAAAAATGCCACGATGGTTCCCAGTGTGATGATATGATAAATCGCCAGGATTCCTCCTACGATAGATGTTATGGCATAGAGCACATGGGATAAGTTACCCATGATGGGCATGAGGATATTGGCAAAGGTGTTGGCATTGGTGGAGGCTTCACAGAGGTTCGTATTTAATGCATCGAATTCCTTCTTGGCTTCCCCCTCGTGACAGAATACTTTTACCACCTTCTGTCCATCGATCATTTCCTCGATATATCCATTCACTTTTCCCAGTTCCTGCTGCTGCTTCTTAAAGTAGGCACCGCTCTTGCCGCCGATGACCTTGATCACCTTGAGCATGACAAAGATCATGAGTATGACCACGATGGTGAGCTGCCAGCTATATACCAGCATCATAACGAACACCCCTGTCACAGTGATGGCGGATGCGAAAAAGTTGGCAACACTGTTGCTGAGCATCTCACGGATGGCATCTGCATCGTTGGTATAACGGCTCATGAGCTCCCCGTGGGTGTGGGTGTCGAAATATTTGATGGGCAGTGCTTCCATCTTGGAAAACAGATCTGTTCTGATCTTATATAGGGTCCTGGTAGAGATATTCAGCATGGTCCTGCTATATAAATAGGTACATGCTGCTCCCCCCAGATAAATACAAAGCATCATTCCAATGGCGCGGACGAATCCTGCCATAATTGCCGGATCATACCCCTGCATCAATGGGGTGAGATAATTATCGATGACCTGTTTGAGAAAAGCGGTTCCGATAATCTGTACGGAGGAACTGAATACGATGCCGATAGCCACCAGTATCAGTCCTATTTTATTGTCTGTCATATAAGAAAAAATTCTTTTAATGGTGGCGCCTGCATTTTTTGGCTTTACAGGTACGCCTCCACGTCTTCCCGGTCCTGGCATATTATTCATCTCCTTTCTGCTGAGATTCATATACTTCTCGGTAGATCTCGTTATTTTTCAAGAGGTTCTCATGGGTATCAAATGCATTGATCTTACCATCATCGATGACGATAATGCGATCTGCGTCCTGTACGGATGAGATTCTCTGTGCGATGATGATGGTGGTTGTATCGTTCAATTTTTCACGGAACGCCTGACGAATCTTGCTGTCCGTGGCTGTATCTACGGCACTGGTAGAATCATCCAGTATAATGATCTTCGGCTTTTTCAAAAGTGCTCTGGCGATACAGATTCTCTGTTTCTGTCCACCGGACACGTTCACACCGCCCTGACCAAGATCCGTGTCGTAGCCATCCGGGAAGCTCTGGATAAATTCATCTGCCTGGGCCGCTTTACACATTTCTATGATCTCTTCATCTGTGGCTTCTTCATTTCCCCATTTCAGGTTATCCTTGATGGTTCCTGAGAACAGGACATTTTTCTGAAGTACCATGGCAACTTCCTCACGGAGGTTACGGATACTGTAATCCTTTACATTATGGTCACCTACCAGGACTTCTCCACTCTGCACATCGTAAAGTCTGGGAATCAACTGCACCAGAGAAGTCTTAGCAGATCCGGTTCCACCGATGATACCGATGGTCTCGCCGGAATAAATCTCCAGATTAATGTGCTCCAGGGTGAGATTGTCATCTTTCTTCGCATAGCTGAAGCATACATCCTTAAAGGTAATATCACCGTTTGGTACCTGCAATGTGGCATCCTTCTCTTCGTCTTTGATATCGATATCCTCATCCAGCACCTCCACAATACGGGTGACGGAAGCTCTGGAGATAACGATCATGATGAAGATCATACTGAGCATCATGAGGGACATGAGGATCTGTGTGACGTAGCTGATAAAGCTGCTGAGTTCTCCGATGGCAAAGGTGCCGCCGATGACCATGTTTCCACCGAACCAGAGAATCGCCACGATACTGCCATACATGGTGAGCTGCATGATAGGCATATTCAGGATGATGATCTTCTCTGCTGCCACCTGGGCTTTACGTACAAAGTTCGCTGCACTGTCAAATTTTTCTTTTTCATGATCCTCTCTTACGAAGGCTTTTACCACACGGATGTTTACCAGATTCTCCTGTACGGAGCCATTCATGCTGTCATATTTACGCAGCATTTCCTGAAATCTTGGAAATGCAATGTTAATGATAATCACAAGGGAAACTGCTAAAATGGGAATTGCCACCAGGAATACAGTGGACAGTTCCGGGCTGATGGTGAGTGCCATGATTACCGCACCGATGAGCATGAATGGTGCCCGCACACCCATACGAATCATCATCATAAAGGCGTTCTGGGTATTGGTCACGTCTGTGGTCAGTCTCGTTACCAGAGATGCTGTAGAGAATCTGTCCACGTTGGCAAAGGAAAAATCCTGAACCTTATCGAACAGTGCTTTTCTGATGTTCTTGGCAAATCCCATACCTGCCTTAGCTGCGAACTTGCCACCCAGTGCTCCGAAAAATAAGGAACACAGCGCCATGCAGATCATGATCAGTCCTAATCTTACGGTATAGGGAACACCTCCACTTCCCTGAATCCCATTGTCAATAATCGCTGCCATGACAAATGGGATGAGTACTTCCATGAGTACCTCTCCCACCATGACAGCAGGTGTTAGAATGGCGTATTTTTTATATTCGCCAAGATAGCTTAAAATCTTTTTAATCATAATTCTCCTCCATATTTCCTGAGATTTTCTATCATATGTGCCACTACTTTTCTAAATAACTGCTGTTCTTCCTCCGTTAATCCTTCTACCAGTCTGGCATCTGCCCGATCTCCATATTTACATAGGGGCGCTTTTATGGCGATTGCCTCCTCCGTCAGTTCGATGGTCCTATATCTGCCATCTCTCTTGCAGACCTCTCTTCTAATGAGATTTTTCTCCTCCAATCGATTGAGGATTCCTGATACGGTGGGGTTGGTTAGCCCTGTGACACGTTCGATATCTTTTTGATTCACTTCCGGTTTCTTACGATAAAAGAGATAGATGAGTGTCTCCGCCTGGGGTCCTGTCAGCTTAAAATCCTTCATCTCCCGATTGAAATTCTTACGCATCGCGATATTCAATAATCGTAATGCGGAACTACAGTCCATGTTCATACTCCTGATCTACCTTTCTCCATATAATATTGTAACAATATCATCCTTGTTCTAAACCTAAAATAAATCGCATGCTATGTATTCTAGTACAAATTAAAATTCATTTCAATAGGTAATTTTATTGTTTATAGTTTCTTAATATACTTTTTTCATTCTGTTAACATAAATAAATATAAAAAAAAGACAGAACCTGTACCTTTGATTTCTGCACAGTTTCTGTCTTTTTATGAATTTGCCTGGCTCTGAATAGTTATAGCATATTGAGATAACGAAGGGCGTTCAAATGTGTATTATCCTCCTGCAACGCTTTCTTAAATTCCTCCGCTGCGGCATCCTTCTGCATCTTACCCATATACCCCAGTCCGCACAGATAATCACAATGTGCTCTGTTCCTCTGATTCAGATCATCGTCAAAGATCAGGAAATCAGGCAGGGATACGGCAAAGTATTCCACCCGCATCTCATCGTCGTGATGCGTCATACCGTACCGGAGCAGCTTCTCATATCTGCTGGCTGCCTCCTCTGATCTGCCAAGTGCCTCCAATGCTGCACCCTGGTAGTAGATCATGTCTGCAGGCTGGTCATTATAGTACATCATGCCTGCCGGTTCGTCAGTTCCCACCGTGGCAGTCTCATAATACTTCCGGGATTCCTCTGTTCGTCCCATTTTGTCCAGAACATATCCCAGATAATAGTTGATATGATTGTCCTTACATCCCTCCAGTTTTCCTTCTCCCAGATTCTCCGGATAGTAAAGTGCTTTTCTTAGGCAGGTCTCCGCTTCCTCCCATGCAGCTCCCGCCATGGCTTTTCGTGCCATTTCCACAAGGGCTACGGTGTACTGGGTCGTCACTTTTCCTTCGCCACCCTCCCATGGATGGAATTTATGCTCCATGATGACCTGATATGCCTTCTCATAGTGACCACACAGATTCTGTAATGTAGCGTATTCGATGATGAGATCATCTCTTTGCATGAAGACATCCTTATAGTTTTCGTATCTCTGTAATCGTTCTTCCACTGTCATTTTCAGCTTCTTATATAACTGATCCAGCTCCAGGAAGATTCTGGGATCTTTCTCATTGAGCGCCCATGCACGCTCCATAGCTGTCTTAGCCTTCTCCTGCTGATGCAGCTTATTATAATAGGCCAGGGACAGATTTCTCCATGCGATGGGGAAGGTATCATCCAGCTTCACCGATTGCTCCCACAGCTCCACTGCCTGCTCATACCGGAACTTATCATAGAGCAGATTTCCCAGATAATAAGGTGCTTTGCTTCCCTCCGGATTTTGCACTATGGCATATTCCAGAACTGCCATATCTTCCAGTTTGTTGGGAAATACATAGTCAGAGCATGCTTTTTCTCCCTGCTGCAATGTCTTTTTGATCTGGGTATCTTTATCCATACCATCACATCCACTGGCAGCCTGTACTTTGCTGAGATAATATGCCTTATAATAAGAGATCATAGGGGAGATACCTGTGTACTGGGATAAGGTGTCCACCGCTTCCTCATAGGCTCCCGCCTCACTATAGTCCCGTGCTATATTGAGATAGGTCTCGTGATAATCTCTGCAAAGCTCCTTCGTCTCCCTGCGAATTGCCGTGGCATTTTCCTGCTGGAGATATGCCAGTTCCATACGACTGAGATAATCGAAGGTATCCACCTTGATATTTTCCACATACCAGTTCTCTGCCTCCTGTGCTTTTCCACATTTTCTCAGCAAATAGAGTTTTAATGCCCGTGCTTTAATGTTTCTGGTATTTTTACATAAGCCCTTCTCACAGAGTTCCAGGGCTTCCTGGTAATGATGGCGTCTGCTCTCTATAGCTGCCAGATAATAATAACTCATCTCCTGCTGTTCATTGGACCAGGCTGCCTTATAGAATGCGTCAAAAGCTTCATCGTTGCGATCCTGATAGAACAGTACAATTCCCAGATTATAATAAGGCTCTGAGGTATAGGGATTTGGATTTTTCCAGGTCGCTCTCTTGATGGCTGTTCTAAAATACTGCTCCGCCTCCTGAAATCTGCCTCTTCGCATCAGCAGCAGACCATAGGCATTATTGATCCTGATATCCCCGGGATCTCTTTTCAGTCCTTCCAGATAGTAAGGGTCCGGACGATAGGTAGCATGACGATACTGTTCAATATGGGTTCCCGTGAGATACAGCTCTTCATTTGTCAGGATTTCCTCCGGATCTTTTGCTGCTTCTGCCGGCTTTGGTAATTCCGGTGTAATTTTCTTCAATGGCTGGTAACTCACGATTTCTTTTCCATCTGCGGTGACTGTGATCTTTAGCTGTGTCTCATCTGCCACCTGTTCCTGTATATGATTCTCATATACAGCTGTAGGAGATAAGGTTTTCCGCTCTTCCAGCAATGTTTTCTCTCCGTAGGTCAGCTTGATCACTGCATTCCCATACTTTTCTGTGGTATAGACACACAGATAGATCTCATGATCTTTTGTTTCCAGATTTACACAACCGTGAATGGTGGCATTTTTCACCGGCCCCACTTTCTTATAGGGCATGAAATACTGGGTAAAGGTCTTCTCCTCCATGGGCTTCAGCCATGTAAAATCAGGCTGATTATCTGTATACACACCTGTCATTAATTCGATGTAGGGGCCGTCCTCATCTGTCAGATTGCGATCCCAGGCTTTACCAAATTCGCCGCTTCCCCAGGTCCACTGTTTCTTACCGGGGGATACATGATGATCCGCCACATGGAGCAGTCCTGCCTCCACCTGATAATCATAGCCGCCCACAAAATTAAAGTCTGATTTCTCTGCCATGTAGGAGGTGGGAACCGGAATATTCTTATACCTGGAAATATCCACACCAGCACTGTAATCATGTTTATAGTAAGTTCCGGTGGCGATGGGGAAGCTGGAGACATCTCTTTTTCCATGATCCATAACTGCATGTACATCCGGCGGGAATATGGATTGGGTGTGATTATTCACAGGAACTGCCGGGTTTGCCCACCACAGGAAAGTCTGTGGCATGGAAGTCCTGTTATATAACTGTGCATGGATCTCAATGTAAGCTTTCCCCGGTCTCAGGGTAAAGCTGGTCATTACCTGAGTTCCGTACATCTGGTCATTGTCATGGATGCTGCAGGTCTTACTGCCATCCGCCTCCTCCCTGATCACATAATCCACGGGGGAATAGGTGGTAGGTCTGTGGTGCTGTGGCCAGTTAAATTCAATGCCGCCGCTGATCCAGGGACCACATAATCCCACCAGGGCTGGCTTTATCACATGGTTATAATATACGAAATCATAATCATTGGTCTTATCGTAGGCTCTCTGGATTCTGCCTCCCAGTTCCGGCAGTATTATCACCTGTAAATATTCGTTTTCTATATAAACTGCCTTGTATTCTTTCTCTGTCTTCTCATCACTTATTTTCTCAACTGTGGGATAGGGATAGATTTTTCCTGAACTTCCCTGATAGACCCTGTTTTCCAGAAAAATAGGATTCTTGTCTGCTGCTCCTATTTCATAGGTGGGTATCATGACCCTTTCTTCTCTGATAGTGACCTCTCCCATATTTAACCTCCTTAATAAAAATTGTTATTTATTAGCTACTCTCTATTATTAAATATACCTATTATTTTCTATGTTTTCATTACTTGTTGTTGCTCTCTCGTTTATAAAAATTGCTCTCTATGTTTACTTTTTTTACAGAAAAATATATACTATAAATAAGTATCTGACTAGATTGGAGGCAGCCCTATGCATTCTACCGAGCGCGGCGTTAGAAAAGAATCTGACTACTATATCTATACAGCAAGTTCTCAAGGGATGAAGGCTTATTTTTATCCTGTTTTCCTGGGTAATTTCTATTATGATCCAGGCTATACCCTGTCCCGTTCCTCTTTTGACAGCTACCTTTTATTTCTGGTAAAGGGTGGAAAATGTACCGTTACTGCCAACGGACAGACCTACCAGGTTCGCGAGGGACAGATCGTCTACCTGAACTGCTATCTTCCTCATGCCTATGAGACTACCACTGGTTATAATGCGGAATGGATTCATTTTGATGGTCCGCTTGCATCTGTTTTCTACGAAATGATCGTCGGGAAAGGTTCCCCCATCATTGATCTGAAAGCCACCTATCGCTTTTCAAAATATCTGGATAAATTGTACTGCTCTTTTCGTGACAAACTCCCTGCCAAGGAAGCTCTGTACAATAACTGGATCACGAATATGCTGACGGAATTACTGGTGACGAAGGACTCTACCAGGGCGGACACTGTTTCCACCGAGGTCACGGAAGATCTGGTAAATTATATCAATGACCATCTCACGGATGAACTGCCCCTGGAGCTTCTGGCTTCCAAAGTATCCCTGAGCCCCTTCCACTTTACACGTCTTTTCAAAAAAGAGACTGGGTTCACGCCCCATGAATATGTGATTACTGCCCGAATCAACAGTGCAAAGTTCCTTTTAAAGTCCACCAATGAATCTATCAAAGAAATTTGTTTTAAGACCGGATTTTCCAATGAAAGTTCTTTTTGCACCAGCTTTAAGAAGAAAGTAGGTGCCACTCCCTCTGACTATAGAAATGAAATTTCAAAATTTTTATAAAAAATCGCAGTGACATGTGCCACTGCGATTTTCTAATCTTACTTATTCTGCAGCTTTTCCCATTACATCTTTATATGTATCCGGTGTAACAACAGTTGCGTCTACGGCAGTTTCCAGTTCCGGAGTCTCGCCACCTATCATCTGATAAAGAACTTCTACAGATCCTGTTCCTACGGAATCAGATGAGAAATATGCTGCTGCTTTCATGCAGGTTCCATCAGCGCCTTTATTATTCCATTCATCCTTTGCCATATAAGCGCCAAGACCTACCACACAGGCATCTGCATCAAGACCAGCGGATTCCAGAGCACGGCATGCACCGATGGTTCCTTCTTCGTTGGCACCTGTTACAAGCCATTTCTTGATCTCAGGATGAGCGGTAAATACTGCTGCGGCAGCTGTATTACCTTTGTCTGTTGTTCCATCATAGTCAGCTTTGAAGATTCTGTCTGCTGAGAAATCCGGAAGACCTGCTGTGAAGTTATCATATTCACCTTCTGCACGAGGTACACAGGAGGATACGGTATCCATAGTCAGGAGCAAAAGTCCACATTCTTCATCATCTACCAGGTTATTATCTTTTGCGTACTGTACTAACCAGTCACCGTTTGCCTGACCGATTACATAAGCATTGATTCCTACCCAGGGAGCAATCTTTGTGCCGTCCTCTGTCTGCAGTCCATCATCTGCTGCCACGATTGGAATGCCTGCTTCTTTACATTTGTCTACCACTGCCTGACTCATGGTCTGGTCGGGGATACAGGTTACGATACCTTTCGCATTATTTGCGATGGCATTATCAATTGCTTTTAAGTACTCTTCCGGGCTCATCTTTGCATCTACGAAAGTGAATGTATCACCCTTTGCCTCTACTGCTGCCTGTGCTGCTGCGCCTTCATCGATGAACCATGTCTGATCACCTGCTTTGTAAATACCATAGATTACTCCTGCTTCGCCGGATGCTGCCGGTGCTTCTGCTGTTTCCGTAGTCTCCGCTGCAGCGTCTGCTGCTGGTGCTTCTGCTGCCGTTGTCTCTGCCGGTGCCTCCGCTGGTGCTTCTGTTGCTGCGCTTCCGCATCCTGTAAGACCTGCTATCATAGCGGTCGTCAATAATACTGCCAGTCCCTTTTTCATGTTGTTTCCTCCTTGTATAAGATTATTGGTTTCTTATTTCTACACACGGACATGCCGTGTGGTACTACCTTTTTGGTTATGTAGTTATGCATTTTTCATGGATGCTGCTAACAGATCTTTCTCTCTCTTCTGTTTTCTGATATAGTCTGTAGTCAATGCGAAGAGTAACAGACCGCCTTTTGCCACGTATTGCCAGAAAGATGGTACATTGACCATGGTAAGTCCTGTGTTAAATGCCTGTATCAGGATGATACCTAAGATCGTACCTCCCATATCACCCACACCACCCACGAAGGAGACACCTCCCAGGATAACAGCGGTGATGGAGTCGAACTCCAGGTTGACATTCGCTGCGGGCTGTCCGGAATTCATACGTGCGGCGAAAATGATACCGCCGATAGAGCAAAGAATGCCCATCATAATGTAGCAGGTCAGGATCAGTTTCCTGGGATTCAATCCTGCCAGTCTTGCAGCATCCGCATTTCCGCCGATGGCATAGATGCTTCTGCCGAATTTAGTCTTGGAAAGGATAAATCCAAAGATAATAATGCAGATAATCATGATCCATACAGATACAGGAATTCCTGCAAATCTGGCTTTTCCCAAGGCAATGAATGTCTTATCACTGATGGAGATTGGTTTTCCACCGCAGATAATATATGCAAATCCTCTGATAACAGACTGGGTTACAAGGGTTGCGATAAATGCATCCAGATGAATCTTATTTACCATAAAGGCATTGAATACGCCGATAAGTGCTCCACAGATAACGGTGATGATCACAGATGCGAAGAATGGTACTCCGAGGCTTACCAGCAGGGCTGCCAATACACCAGAAAATGCTGCCAGAGAACCTGGACTCAAATCATTCTGCGCGGCGATGATGAGGTAGGTATGTCCGATTGCTACCAGACCTACCAGTGATGCTGCCACCAGAATATTTACGATATTTGTAATGGATAAAAAGTTCTTATTTAATGCTGTGAATAATGCAAATACTGCGATAACGGCTGCCAGTAATACCAGCTTATCTCCACTGATATATTTGTTAATTCCCTTCTTTGCTTTCATTATTCCTTTACCTCCCCTATCATTCCAAGACTTAACAGTCTGCTCTCTGTGGCTTCTTCTCTTGTTAATTCTCCGCTCTTTTCAAGTCCCTTCATGACGATGATCCTGTCTGAAAGACCGATGACTTCCGGAAGTTCCGAAGTGATCAGGATAACGCCCATTCCCTGTTTTGCGAAATTGCAGATCATTTGATAAAACTCAGATTTTGCACCCACATCGATTCCTTTGGTCGGTTCGTCCATGATGAGAACCTTTGGGTTGGTAGTGAGCCATCTTGCCACGATGCATTTCTGCTGATTACCTCCGGATAGCTCTACGATCTTCTTGTCCGGTGAAGGAGTCTTGATACGGAAATTCCTGATTGCTTCCTTCGCTACCTGCTCCTCTTTCGTCCTGCTCACAATGCCAAGTTTATTTGAATTCTGATCCAGCATGGAGATGTTAATGTTCTCTGCCACACTTAAATTTGCCAGGATACCCTGTAGCTTTCTGTCCTCCGGCACCAGTACGATTCCCTGCTCCATGGCTTCGTGGGGATCTCTGCAATGAATCTTCTTTCCCTCCAGGAAAACCTCTCCTGTTCTCATGGTATCTGCGCCGATGATGGCTCTCATGAGCTCTGTTCTGCCGGCTCCCACCAGACCCGAGAATCCCAGTACTTCTCCTTTGTGGAGAATGAAGGAATTTTTCTTTACATAGTCACTGGATACATCCTTTACCTCCAGCAGCACATCTCCTATCTTTTTATCACGATCCAGACTGTTGTAAATATCCCCCAGATCTCTTCCCACCATCATCTTGATCATATCGGCTTCTGCGATCTCGCCTGTCACTACGGTGTCTACATACCGTCCATCCTTAAAAATTGCTACTTTATCTGTGATAGCCTGTATCTCATCCATTCTGTGAGATACATAGATAATGATCTTCTGCTCCGCCTTCAGCTTTGCTATGATCTTAAACAGTGCCTCGATCTCTGAATCGGAAAGAGAAGCGGTAGGTTCATCAAAGCAGATGACTTTCAGATTTTCTCTGGAATATGCTTTCATGATCTCCACCATCTGCTGATAGGCGATGGATAGATCTTTTACCTTATCCGTTGGCTCAATGGGCAATCCGAAATCTTCTATGATTTTCTGTGCCTTTTCATTTGCCTTTTTGATATCGATGACACCGAAACGGTTCGCCGGCATCCTGCCAAGATAGATGTTCTCTGCAACTGACAACTCCAGCAGAATCTGTCTCTCCTGATAGATGACGGATATTCCTTCCTCAATTGCTTCGTGAGGAGAACTAAAATGTTTTTCTTCACCATTCAATAAATATTTTCCAGAGGTTGGCTGGTAATCACCATTCAGTGTCTTTAAAAGTGTTGATTTTCCTGCACCGTTTTCACCGAGAAAAGCAAGAACCTCGCCGGCATTTGCCTTAAAGGATATGTTATCCAATGCCTTTACCCCTGGAAAATATTTGGAAATTCCCTGAAACTCTAATACATTTCCCATTTATCTTCCTCCAGTATTCTTGAACATCAGTCCATAACTCAAATAACGTTTTGTTTTAACTGTTTTTATTATAACGACCCTTTTTCAAAAGCTCATTATTTTTATTTGCTTAGTCGTTTGTAAAAATTGCTATTATATGCTCACATATGTTTCTTTTTATAGTCATTTTTTATATACTGTCTTTATCAGAAAAGGAGCAATCTATACAATATGAACATTTATAAAACAAAATTATCAACTGCTTTTACCAATGATGTATACAAAATTCACATGAATAACGACAGGCTCTGGGTGGATCTGCTGACACTGGGTGCCTGTATTCAAAAAGTTGCTCTGTCCAATGACATGGATCCCAGCGCGGATGGGGATGACCACAGGGAAAAAATATTGAATCTAAGCTTTGCTGACCTGCATGCCTATGAAGCCTGTCAGGAATATGCGGGGATGACCATTGGACCAAATGCAGGACGGGTGTCAGATACTTCTATAGAAATAGACCGTTCTCCTCTCGCCCTTTCTCATAATGAAGGAACGTATTCTCTCCATGGAGGCTATCAGAATATCAGCAAGTCCAACTGGCATATCCTGGAGATGACTTCCTCCCAGGATATCTGCTCTGTTACTTTGGAAACTTTTCAGGCAGATGGTGTGGACGGATGGCCCGGTAATCGCCACTATCAGGTGCGTTATACTCTGTCCAATGACAATTGCCTTGCCATGGATTATCATGTGACCACTGATCGGGATACTTATGTAAATCTTACCAATCATACCTATTGGAATCTTACCGGTGATCCCCATAAGGCACTTTCTCAAAGACTGTGCATAGATGCAGACCAGGTCTGCGTCAACGGAGAGGATCATTTACCTTTATTTCTCAGATACTTCTATAGGGATTCTGAAGATTACTTTGATTTTCGAAAAGGAAAAGAAATTGGAGATATATGTCTTATGAAGGATGCTTTCACTGAAAATAATACGATTTCCACTGGCAATGTCACAGAAATGAAACATCAGCTTCTCATTTCCAAAGGGCTTAACCACGGATTTTCCTTTGCTTCTGCTCTGGAAAATGAAGGGGTTTTCCACTCCCATCTATCCAATCAATACACACTTTCCACTTCTGACGGGGATATCTCCATGCAATTGTCCACAGATGCACCCGGGGTGGTGGTGTACTCCGGCGGCTTCATCCCCTCCGGGCTGCCTTTATCAGACGGACAGTTATCCGTCCCTAACTGTGGGATCGCACTGGAGGCGCAGGAACTGCCCACCGTCGCCCCCTATCACCTCACCACACCGGAAAATCCTTTTCACAGATCCATTCGCTTCCAGTTCCGGTTCTCTTCCTGACGTAAGGGGCTGTAACTGCCTTTAGAACTTCTATGAATCCTGTTCTTTCGCACTTTGTCCTTAATTATCCTTAATTTACGGGAAATCTTTCAGAAATCATGGACGAGACTTTCTTCTATATGATATACTTCACGTGTTTCGATTACACATCTGATTATTTGATGTGCTTGACTTATGATGTATCTGAAGGGTATCAATAAGAAAGGATTGCTATGAGTATTTTAAATGTTGAGAATTTATCCCATGGCTTTGGGGACAGAGCTATATTTAAGGATGTGTCCTTCCGCCTGTTAAAAGGGGAACACATCGGATTGATCGGTGCCAATGGAGAAGGTAAATCTACCTTTATGAATATTATTACGGGAAAGTTAATGCCTGATGAGGGAAATGTGGAATGGTCCAAAAATGTCCGGGTGGGCTACCTGGATCAGCACACTGCACTGGAGAAAGGTATGTCCATTCGTCATGTCTTATCCTCCGCCTTTGATTTCCTATATGACATGGAATCTCGCATGAATGAGATCTGTGACAAATTAGGGGATGCTGACCCCGATGAGATGGAGCTTCTCATGGAAGAGCTGGGAACCATACAGGATCTGCTCACCGTTCATGATTTCTATATGATCGATTCCAAGGTGGAAGAAATCGGACGTGCACTGGGACTTTCCGATATTGGACTGGATAAAGATGTGACCGACCTCAGCGGTGGACAGCGTACCAAGGTACTGCTGGGCAAACTGTTACTGGAAAAGCCGGATATCTTACTGCTGGATGAGCCTACCAATTACCTGGATGTGGAGCACATCGAGTGGCTGAAACGGTACCTGAATGAATATGAGAATGCGTTTATCTTAATTTCCCATGATATTCCATTCCTGAACAGCGTGGTAAACCTCATCTATCACATGGATAATCAGCAATTGAACCGTTACGTGGGGGATTATGATAAGTTCCAGGAAGTATACGCTATGAAAAAGTCTCAGTTGGAGGCCGCCTTTAATAAACAACAGAAGGAAATCTCCGATCTGAAAGACTTTGTAGCCAGAAATAAAGCCCGGGTCGCCACCAGAAACATGGCGATGTCCCGTCAGAAAAAACTGGATAAAATGGATGTGATCGAACTGGCCGGGGAGAAACCAAAGCCGGAATTCGACTTTAGGGTGGCAAGAACACCTGGCCGCTATATTTTCCAGACAAGGGATCTGGTCATCGGCTATAATGAACCTTTGTCCTCCCCCCTCAACCTGGAGATGGAACGCGGACAGAAAATCGCCCTCATCGGTGCCAACGGTATCGGAAAGACCACTTTGCTGAAAAGTATCCTGGGGCTTATCAAGCCACTGTCCGGCTCTGTGGAACTGGGTGACTATCTCAGCATCGGCTACTTTGAGCAGGAGATGGATCAGTCCGTAAAGACCACCTGTATCGAGGAGATCTGGAGTGAGTTCCCTTCCTTTTCCCAATACGAAGTGCGCTCTGCTCTGGCAAAATGCGGACTGACCACCAAGCACATCGAAAGTCTGGTGCGCGTCCTCAGCGGCGGTGAACAGGCAAAAGTAAGACTCTGCAAACTCATCAACCGCGAGACCAATATCCTCCTGCTGGATGAGCCTACCAACCACCTGGACGTGGATGCAAAGGACGAATTACGACGCGCCTTACAGGAATATAAGGGCAGCATCCTCATGGTCTGCCATGAACCGGAGTTCTACGAAGGTCTGGCCACAGACATATGGGATTGCACCCAGTGGACTACAAAGGTGTGGTAGTAAATCCCAACTCACAAAGGGAGATTTCAAAACCGGATTTCGTATTATTTCAGTATTATTCTAATAGTAATAAAAATTCCAAAATCCTGCATTTACCTTCGCCTTACTCATTTAATATCGATCTGGCACATCTTCATGGCTTCCAGGGCATTTTGGTGGGATTCGGGGGTCACGCCTGCGCAGCAGGTACTGTCCACCTGAATCTCTTTTTCAGGGAAATGGGCTTTCAATAGCAATGCATTGGATATGACACAGATATCTGTGCAGAGCCCTGCCAGCTCAATGCTGTCATATGCTTTCACAAGTTCCGGTAACGCCACACTTCCAAAGGTCTTCTTTTCCACTATCTTGTCAGCAAACGGGAGAAGTTGTCCACATATTTCCCATCCCTTTTGTGGTTTGATGCAATGCTCCACGGGAAGCTTCTTTCCCTCTGCGGTTTCCAGATAGTTAGCTTCATGGGTATCTTTTGTAAAAATAATATGGATTCCCTCCGCTTTTGCCTGCTGTACTTTCTCCACCACTTTCGGAACGATGGCTACCGCCTCCGCTGTTCCAAGAGAACCGTCAATAAAGTCATTCTGCATATCAATTACGATTAATACTTTTTTCATTTTCATACGCTCCTTCCTGTCTTATATAAAACTCACTATAAAAACCAATCTATTACTAAATACTATATTTTTCGTACTAAATTCTCTATTTTTATTCTATCAGATTC
>JAQUUB010000152.1 GCA_028694115.1 Lachnospiraceae bacterium | reverse complement strand
GAAGGGCTCAGCAGATAAATGTTTGTGCGGCTGCAGAATCTTTATCGGTGAGTCTTTAGACTCCAACGTCGGTAATAACCCCTTATAGGGGTTGAGCAAACCACCCGTTCAACGGGTGGTTATGATTTATTCCTCTGTCGTCACAGTTGTACCCCTTCTTACTAAACGACTCCAGTGCCTTGTCAAAATCGTTTTCTTTCACCAAAACATAATCGGTATTAAATGTTGAAATTGCAAATATCCCAATTCCTTGCCTTTCCAGTTCACTGGATATGCCTGACAAAATACCAATCAATGAAAAATCAAGCATACCACATATTCTAAATGCTCTCCATCCATCATCTCGTTCAACTACATTTTCTGGTACAGATTGTAGTGGACATACTAATGAGTTTTCAACATCCGTTTTTCCAGTAAAACAGAACTCCTTGTTCAAATCTATCATAGAATAATCAACAACCTTACACACTGACAATTCTACTCCAAGAGGCTCTATCTTAATCTGACTAATCGCTAAAGAACATTCCTCCTTATAAATCTGACCTTCAATCTTGTCTATTCTTCCCATTCGGCTTCCCATGAATTTTTTATGAATCTCTCCGTATGGAATCCATATGTCAGCTTCTTCTATTCTATCATAAAGCTTATCGAGGACAGTCTGGAACTCTTGTTCTTTTGTTGGCATTTTACCGTAATCTTTATAATATAATCTGATTTCCTGTTCAATCCAAAGATTGATATTCTCTTTCTGTTTCATCTTAAGACTGGAATATTTCTTATCTATTTGAAGTAATTTTCCATCTGCCATCTTATGATTCTTTCTCGACACAATTGACTCCTATCTCTTTACATCATTTCATTTTCCCATTACTTACAATTCATTTGTCATTTCCTGATACATGCTCATAAGTCTCGTAACGCAATCTGATTCTGTAAAATCTTTAATTGGAAATCCATATGCCTGCATGACAGCTTTATCATTCAATTGATGAGCTCTACGTAACTCAGGCGGCATTAACACTTCGTCGTATAAATCTGCCAAAGAGCAATCTGGATATAAGTCTCTTGCATCTAATATTCCTTGTGCTGTTTGTTCTATTTTTCTTATTTGATCAACATTTGCATTACACCAAGGAAAATTATTATAAACAATATCTTTTAAATATCTATAATCACTCTTCATCCTACTACAAACTACCCTCATCCAAGCCATATGCACGTTAGATGTCAGCACACCAAATTCAAATAATGTAGCATTTGGTACTATTTGAACCAAATCTGTAACTTTAGTATTTGAGCTCATAAATCCCATTGGAACATAACGTCTTCTTTCTGAAGATACTCTTGGAATAATAATATAATCTTCTCCTTCGGGCTGAGTTATCTGTGCAAACAATGTAGGAGTTTCTGCAAATTTTCTGATTCCCGCGGCCTTACTAGCTTCTCTATTTGCTTTACAAGCCTCAATACGCTTCATAATCATTGGACACTTTCGTATCTCACTTGGAGATACCCCTTTAAGCCATATACACCAACGTTTCTTTCCATGTAAATATTCATACGCTCCCAATAATGGTTTAATAAACTGAATTGCATTCGGATCTTTTTCTATAAAATCAGAATAATCTTCATCTTCAATAATTAAATTGCCTCCATCTGCTGGCTTATTTCCATATACCATCTTTGAAACATTGCATAATGGTTTATTTCGACTTTTAACAATTATATTCGGAGCGTCACACAAATAAGCATTGATATTTTGTACTATGATTCCTCTATCCCCATGAAATAACTTCTTCTCTTTTCTATCAAATGCAGCAAATCCTATTATTACACAATGAACATGAGCTTTATCTTTTGCCTCACTATTCCATACAAAAGACCTATACGCAAAATTTATTTTTATCTCTATCTCTTCCCATAATGACGCTACAGTTTCTCCTTGGGTTATTGAATTCGTTGATACAAAACCACATTCTATTTTGGTATTTTTTATTACATCGGCTGCCTTCTTATACCAACCACATACTAAATCAAGATTTTTTGCATTTGGGAAAACCCTTTTCATATCTTCCTTTTGATTATTAGACATAAATGTAAATCCAACAAAAGGTGGATTTCCCATTATATAATTCAATTCATTTTTGGGAACTATGTCCTCCCAGTCAATTTGTAAAGCATTTCCTTCTACAATATAAGCATTTGTCTTCAATGGAAGAAATTCTAATTGCATATGGACAATGTCTTCCGTCTCCTTCATCATCTGTGATTCAGCTATCCAAAGCGCAGTCTTACCTACTGTAACTGCAAAATCATTGATTTCTATACCAAAAAATTGACTGATTGTTACTTTGATTGGATTAAGAACTTCACCTAATACCATTTGTCCATTTGAAATTTCTCTTACTACTGCATTTTCCAGTCTTCTAAGCGATATATATGTTTCTGTAAGGAAGTTACCTGAACCACAGGCTGGATCAAGAAATTTTAAACTTGACAGTTTGTTCTGAAATGCAACAAGTTTTGTTTTTTTTGTTCGTTCTATGCTAATTACTTTAATCGTTTCAAGTTCTTCTTTTAAGTCATCCAGAAACAAAGGATCAATAGTTCCATTCTGAATATCAAAATATATTTCATATGGTTGTGTAAAAGTTTCAATCATACAGACAGCAGCTCCTATAAAGGAAAAAGTTCAATTCTGCTATTACCGATTAGCGAAAGGTATTTCTGGTATACTGTCGTATGCAAAAGAAGGTGTCAGGCTTTGGTTCAGAACAAAACGTCCTGCATACCGTCAACTTTGCTTTAAGCTGATCGCATAAATAGATAACATAATATTTCTCTTAAAGTCCGGTTCCCACGGGGCTTGTTTCGGTGACTCTATTCGAAGTATTGTCCTTTTATTTTTCAAAAAAAAGACAGATTGGTGCTTTAGGAGAAGTTATATTTTTTAAAAATTACATTTTACGGAAACTCAAGCATTCACCTTACTCTTCTTCATTTCTTTTTCGCATCATTGCGGATATATCCGATATCAGCAATAGAAATTGTGCCAGTGCCAATGCTAGCAGCGCTAATTTCCCAATTCCCACCGTCTTGTCATCACCCTTCTGTCGGAGAATTAACCTCTGCTAATTGTGCCATTATTTCTGGTGTGAACAGTTCTCCCATACGAAAGCTCAGATGTTCAATCTCTTCTGCGTACTCCACAATAGGTACAAACTCCAGCTGAAAAGACGGTTGTCTCTGTATTTTTGCCAGAAGCCTTGCGGTATTATATGCATCGCTCAAGCCATCATGCATGCTGACCGAGTATTTACAACGGAAGTGGTATCTTATCCAGAGATGATCCATATTGGAGAAGAGAAAGATTTCACACCAGTAATAGAAAAAGCATTGGAACTTGGTGGATATGATGAAAACCAGACAAGAACGGGAATCAATGGCGGAGAATATGTGATGACCGGATTTGGTCATGGAACAGTTCTTTCTGTTGCAGATAAAGTGATCGAGGCAGTAAAACGGGGCGATATCAGCCACTTCTTCTTAGTAGGGGGATGTGATGGTGCAAGAACTGGAAGAAATTACTATACAGAATTTGTAAAGCAGACACCAAAGGATTCTATTATACTTACCCTTGCCTGTGGCAAATATCGTTTTAACGACCTTGACCTTGGAGAAATCGGTGGACTTCCTAGAATTATGGATATGGGACAATGTAATGATGCCTATTCGGCAATTCAGGTGGCAATTGCCTTAGCAGGAGCATTTGAGTGTGGAGTCAATGACCTTCCATTATCGATGGTGCTGTCATGGTATGAGCAGAAGGCAGTCTGTATTCTACTGACTTTATTACATCTTGGAATCAAGGATATCTATCTTGGACCAACACTGCCAGCATTTATTTCACCAAATGTATTAAACTATTTGGTAGAGAACTACAACATTGCACCAATTAGTACACCAGAAGAAGATTTAAAGAAGATTTTAGGGTGATTTAAAATGTAGGTTTCAACCTGTAAAACAGTTTGAAATCATGAAAAAATGGAGGAAAAATTATGATAACAAGAGATATGATTTTAGGAGAAATATTAAGAGCAAAACCAGAAGCAGCAGAAGTTTTAATGGGATGTGGAATGCACTGTCTTGGCTGTCCATCTTCACAGATGGAATCGCTAGAAGATGCCTGTATGGTACATGGATTACCAGTGGAAGAAGTCTTGGTAAAATTAAATCAGTAGACCAAAGAAGTCAAATCCAGTTTTCTGGTATGGAACTGGATTAGGCTTCGTAAAACAGGGAGGCTAAATTCTCTCCTCGTCAGAGGGACAAGTTCTATAAAACAGAACTGGATTTTGCTTCGCAAAACAAGGAGGATTGTATGTACGGAATTGATTTATTAGTGCAGGAACATAAGAATATCATTGCTTATACAGAATTTATGAGAAGATTATGTTGTGATATCCTTGAAGGAAAAGAAGTAGATATCAATGCATTTCGTGAGTGCGTAGATTTTGGAAGAAATTATGCAGACAAACATCACCATGGAAAAGAAGAGAAGATATTGTTTCGACATATGTTAGAAAAGCTTGGACCAGTTGCTGAAAAGCTTGTTCGAAATGGTATGCTTAGCATCCTTTCCACACACTCCTGCATTTCCTGTACAGCCTGTACATCCCGCTGTCTGTTCACATTGAAAACAAAACATTTTCTGATCCATTCTTTTCTCTCCTACTGCCGCTTCTGCGGTCTCATAATTATAGTAACCATGTTGTTATCACTTTTTAACTTTTCTAGTCATTTGCAACTTCAATTTTACTGTTGCATACATCATTCGTATGTTGCAGTAACAACATAATTTCATTTTTTCATTATTTTCCCGCTCTTTATTCCAGCGTTAAGAGCAATGCCATTTTAAAGTTCCCAGTTGCTTTTACATAATGAGCGCCATTTTTTTCAAACTTGAAGTTTTCTCCTTCGTGAATGGTATATTCCTTACCTTCATAACCAATGATACCCTCACCATCCAGTGCAAATATTAATGCTTCTCCCGGGGCTGCATGCTCTGATAACCCTGTATCTTCTGTAAAACTCATGATTACGAATTTCAGTTTTTCTTCGCTGATTAAATCCATATTAATGATTTTGCCTTCTTGATATGGAACCAGATCCTTCATTGTAAATAGTGCCTTGTCCTTTAATATCTCCTTCATTTTTGTATCCTCCTTAAGTGTGATTTCTGTGTATATACAACCTGATTCTGTAGATACGCCTACAGCCTCATTGATTGGTGTAACATATAGTTGATTTTCTGTGATTTCTATTGTATCTCCTACTAAGAAATTAGCTTTCATGCTTCCTTTTAGTACAATCCATAATTTGTGATAACGATAACTTTCAGGTATGATGTCTGTTCCACCTGCAAGAGAAAAATGTGCTATATAGTATCCATACTCCTGACTTACCATCTTAGAAATCGTACAGCCCTCTACAACACCATTCTCCTTTGCTATCGAAAAAACAATTCCCGCTTTTTCATTCATATTGATTGATCTCCTCTATTTATAATTTGATTGGGCCTTTTTTTCCTTTTGCCAATGCATCCTTGATCTGGTCTAATTCCTGCACTGCCTCCATCGTTCCAAGATACGCTCCATCCTCGCCTCGTAATGCATAATAATTGATGATAACAGTCTTTCCACATTTTTCAGACATAATGTGCATTGAATCCTTTTTTCCTGTTTTAAACTCATGTATTAGCAGACGAACCATTGGTTCCACCCGTTTGGGATGACAAGAATATACGGGTCTACCGATTGCCATCATCGGTCTGGTAAAAAGCTTTTCCCCTTCGTTAAAGAAACAGTTCCTATCTTTTTCATCAATTAAGGTAAGCTCCATAGGTATTGTATTAAGCATAGATCTAAGCTGGGTGGTAGAGAAACTCCCTCCTGGTAGATTCACTTTGTTTTGTTCTGTCCACGATGATGATTTGATTTTGCTGGCTTTTTCCCACTCTGGTATATCTTCTATCATACAAGGTCCAAACATGGGCATGTCCCTTGCAACTGCAAACCATTCCTCTTCTGTAAACAGACTCGTACACAATGGGAATAGAATATTCTCCTCTTTGTATATCATCTCCTGAATTCTTTTTAATACTGCGCTAAATGCTTTCTCTGCCTCTAAACCATCTTCATGATTTAAAAGCTGACGCAAACTATCACGAATCTCATCCTCCACTCCCCACATAACATCACTTGGTCCTGGATAGTTATACTTATCTTTTAAAAGTGGAAATAATAATTCATCCTTTTTTCCATAATGCTGGGCAATGGTCATTAGTTTTTTAATCTGCTTTTCTAACTGTTCTACCTTCTGTCCGTCTTCTCTCAGTCTGCTAATTTCATCTAAGAGAATACTAATCTCGTGATTTTCTAGAGATAAAACATGTAGTGGATGACCTGTTTCTTTCATAAATTTTGCTGTCTGCTTTGAGATATCTGCGTCAAATCCAGATGTCACTTTGTTTAATTCTTCTTCCTTTGCAGATCGTTTTACTTCTTTTTCTGCTTCTGCAATACGCTCCGCCTGTGTCTTTCCATGAAATAATGCCGAGTGTACATCACATAGCTTTTGCACATCTTCTAAGGGCGTTCCTTCCCTCATCAATGATTGCTCTGCCCTGGCTATTTCTACAGCTGATACATCAGAAAAGTTCAACTTGAACTCTTCTTTTACAATCTCCAAATCTTCCCCTTCTGTTAGTCTATGAATATAGCTCTTAAGAAGATGTTCTTTATCACTTAATGTCTGATTTTGTGCTTGATGTGATACATTCATTATAATAGATGTGTCATCATTATGGTCCAGTTCATTCTGTTCACTGACTAAATCTATCGTTTCAGGTATATTTATAACTTCAAACCCATTGTCTATCAAAGCATCTATAATCTTTGATAGTGAGATTTCCTTTATTGCAGCCCCTTTAGGAATCGTCATAATCCTTCCCATTGAATTAAGCGCGAGAGGTTTTAGTATATCTTTAAATCCCAATTTCGCCATAATCCGTTTAAGTTCTGGATACAATTTGCACAACTGGGCAACATTTTTATTCAAATCTATCACTTTCTTCACTTCAAATACCTCCTAGCGAATGCCATAATTTCTTGTATGAGTTAAGTTGGCTGTTCTTACTTTATGTTTCATTGACTTCATAATGCAATTATGCCATAATATTTTCAACATATACGTTGTTATAACAACATTGGAGGATTGAAATGAAAAATATTTCGTCAGCGAACAAAGAAACTACACTTAATATCCATTTTCTCATGACCACAGCTCTTTTTCGTGGACTTACTGAACCTGAAATCAAAAAAGTACTGCCCTGTTTAAAGACAGTACAAAAGTCTGTTCAAAAAGATGAATTTATTTATCGTGTTGGTGATCACATTCATACATTGGGTGTTCTTTTGGCTGGCAAATTATCCATCGAAAATGATGACTTATGGGGAAATAAGACGATTTTAAATATGATTACTCCTGGCAATATATTTGCAGAGACTTACGCCTGCATCCCAGGCGCACAGCTTATGGTGAATGTTGTTGCTGTGGAAGATTCTGCCCTACTATATCTTGACATCACACATCTACTAGAAACCTGTGCGAATAGCTGTACTTTTCATCACAAACTGATTCGTAATCTTTTAACAATTTCCGCCCAGAAAAATCTCAACCTTTCCAGACGCAGTTTTCATACATCTGCCAAAACCATTCGTGCAAGACTGCTGTCCTACCTTTCCTATGAGTCATCCATGCAGGGTTCCTATGAATTTGATATTCCCTTTAACAGACAACAGCTTGCCGATTATCTTGGTCTTGACAGAAGTGCGCTATCCAATGAGCTTAGCAAAATGGCAAAGGACGGGTATCTTTTGGTGAATCGTAATCATTTTGTGATTATAAAAAGAGAACTTGATTATTTTCAATAATTTGAAGTTTTGCCACATTCCAACCATGGATAAGAACAAATGAAGAGCTATATTCAACCATAATCCGTGAAACTCATATAAAAAATATGTATTGGAAACCACATAGTTTAACGGATTGATTAGTTTTTTGTTCTATGTTTCAAAATCACCCAATGGGTGAAAAAATTATTGATTTTTCCAAG